>DATIMA010000262.1:0-34525 GCA_035475915.1 Bryobacteraceae bacterium | reverse complement strand
CTGCTGCACGTAACGATATGCTTGACGAGGAGAAATGGAGCAGTCCCGCGCTAATCGCTCGACCGCATCCGGCCAGTGCTCGAATTGCCTTAGTAGCACGCGAGCGCGGTTCAGACGTTCGGCTTTTTGAGCATCGCTGGCGCGGCCCATATGTCATAACGGTACAACCATACATGACATCTGTCAAACTCCTCATCGGTGCCTCAACACCCGGTCAAAACAGAAGTTGCCTTTTGCGTACGGGGAGTGCTTTCGCCACTGCTCAGCAATCTCGTGCTCGATGAACTCGACCGAGTTAGAGCGCCGGGGACTTCGTTTCGCGCGGTATGCGGACGACTGTAATATCTACGTTCGCAGCGAACGGGCGGGTCAACGGGTGATGGAAAGCATTACGCGATTTATCACGCAAAAGCTCAAGCTCAAGGTGAATGAGTCAAAGAGCGCGGTGGCGCGACCGCAGGAGCGGAAGTTTCTCGGGTTCAGCTTTACGAAGGGTCCGGAGGTGAAACGCGCGATAGCGCCCAAAGCCTTAGAACGCTTTAAGAAGCGGGTTCGCGAAATTACGTGCCGGGCCAAAGGTGTGAGCATCGAAGTCACGATGGCCGAACTCGTTCCGTATCTGCGGGGCTGGCGAGGCTATTTTCGGCTTTTGCGAAACGCCGGAAGTGCTGATTGGCCTGATCCGCTGGGTTCGTTTGCGGCTTCGGGCTGCTTTGTGGCGACAATGGAAAACCCAACGCCATCGTCGAGCAGCTCTGTTGGAACTCGGGGTCCGTCTAAGGCTGGCGAGTAACACCGCTGGCAGTGGACTTGGTCCCTGGTATCTCGCACGAGCCAAGGCCCTCTCTGTTGGGCTTTCCAATGCCTACTTCGAATCGCTTGGTCTTCCTTCGTTCGTTGACGAGGAACGGTATCAACTCTCGAACTGCCGTGTACGGACCCGTACGCACGGTGGTGTGGCAGGGGTCGGTGGGTGACCACCGCCCCTATGCCGATCTAGTCGCGAAGGGTAGAAGAATTCCCGGTCACCTGGACGTATAACCAAACCGGAAACTGACCGGCGTGCTTCGGCGATCGCTCATACAGCAGATCTGCCTTCACGTTCGCCTGAAATCCAGTCATTGCCTTTCGGTCGTTTGCCGAAAGGTTGAAGGGAACAGTGTTGTGATCGGCTGCGCAGCAGTACGATAAATAAGGATGCAGTGCGCAGCGTTGGTATCTGTTTTACCCACAAAAGTCCCCACAGCGCTTAGAAAGCGCGGGAACGTACAGTTGCAAGTTATTGAAAATAGTTTGGCTCCTCAGGTAGGATTCGAACCTACAACCCTTCGGTTAACAGCCGAATGCTCTACCGTTGAGCTACTGAGGAGCATCTCGCTCCGCGTTGCACCGGCTGCATCCGCGGAGTCGTGCAACGTGGGACACACCCATTAAAGCATAGTGCCGCTTTCCGCTGTCAATCCGCCTATTTCTCGCCGCTCCCCGTGCGTTGCGAACCTCATACCGGATGCTACGCTGAGATTTCCATGCAACTCGAGAAAGTCTACCAGCCTCAGCGCTTTGAACCGCACTGGGCTCAGTGGTGGATCGATTCCGGCATCTATCGCGCCGATGCCAAACAGGCTCGGCAAGGCCCCGTTTTCTCCATTGTCATCCCCCCGCCGAACGTCACCGGCTCGCTTCATATCGGGCACATGTTCGAGCACACCATGATGGATGCCGCCGTCCGCTGGCATCGTATGAGAGGCGAGGTCACTCTTTGGCTTCCCGGAACCGATCACGCCGGCATCGGCACCCAGATGGTCGTGGAACGGCATCTCAAAACGGAAGGCCTCACCCGCCAGCAGCTTGGCCGCGAAGAGTTCGAGCGCCGCGTCTGGCAGTGGAAGGAGGACTACGGCGGCCGCATCAAAGAACAGATCCGTCGCGAAGGCGCAAGCGTTGATTGGTCTCGCGAGCGCTTCACCATGGATCCGGGGCTTTCCCGCGCTGTCCGCGAAACCTTCGTCCGCCTCTGGGATAAGGGGCTCATTTATCGCGGCGAGTACATGGTCAACTGGTGCCCGCGCTGCAAAACGGCCATCTCCGATCTCGAAACCATTCATGAAGCCGTCGAAGGGCACTTGTGGTACGTTCGATACCCGGTTACCGGAACAGACGAATCGGTTGTAGTCGCGACCACTCGTCCCGAGACCATGCTCGGCGATACCGCAGTCGTAGTTCACCCGGATGACACCCGCTACACACACCTGCACGGGAAATCTGTCACCCTGCCGCTGATGAATCGCGAAATCCCGATACTCGCTGACCCCATGGTCGATCCAAAATTCGGCACTGGCGTGGTAAAAGTCACGCCCGCGCACGATCCGCACGATTTCGAAGTAGCGAAGCGCCACGGGCTCCCGTTCATCAAGGTCATCGGCGAGGATGCCCGCATGACGGATGCAGCCGGCCCGTACGCCGGTCTCGACCGTTTCGAAGCGCGGAAGCGTGTGCTTGCCGCTCTGGAAGAATCGGGTGAACTCCTTAAGACCGAGCCGTACACCGTAAGCATCAGCGAATGCGAACGCTGCAAGACGATTGTTGAGCCGCTCGTATCGACGCAGTGGTTCGTTCAGATGAAGCCGCTGGCGGAGAAGGCCATGGATGCGGTTCGCAGCGGCCGCATACGGTTTCTGCCGGATGATCGCGAAGCGCTGTTTTTCCAGTGGATGGAAAACATTCGCGACTGGTGTATTTCCCGCCAGCTCTGGTGGGGCCATCGCATCCCCGCCTGGCACTGCGCGAATTGCGGCCGTATGACAGTTGCGCGCGAAGCTCCGGGAACCTGCCCGCATTGCCACTCGACCGAGCTCGAGCAGGATTCGGACGTTCTGGATACCTGGTTTAGCTCCGGGTTGTGGCCGTTTTCCACGCTGGGCTGGCCGGACGATACAGAAGACCTTCGGACGTTCTACCCTACTTCGCTCCTGATCACGGGCTTCGACATTCTGTTCTTCTGGGTTTCGCGGATGATCATGCTTGGCCTCGAATTAACGGGCGAAGTGCCCTTCCGCGAGGTTCACATCCACGGACTGGTTCGTGATGCCGACAAGCAGAAGATGTCGAAGACCAAGGGGAACGTCATCGACCCCCTGCTCATCATGGATCGCTTCGGCACGGATGCGGTACGGATCGCGCTACTGCTTTCCGCCGCGGCCGGCTCAGACATCGCCTTAAAAGAAGACCGTATGGAAGCGGGCAGCGCGTTTGCAAACAAGATCTGGAATGCCTCACGCCTGCTCTTCCTTAATATGGAGCGTTCGGGCGTCGACGATTGGACGCCGGGCGGCAATCTCCACCTCAATTCGGATGCGATTGAAGATGCCTGGATCTTCGATCGTCTCAATCAGGCAATTGAGACCGTGAACCGCGCGCTTGAAGTGCACCGCTATCACGAAGTCGCTCAAACACTGTGGGATTTCGTCTGGCATGAATTCTGTGACTGGTATCTGGAAGTGAAAAAATTGCGCTTCCGTGAGGGTTCGGGAATGGATGCGCACTGGGAAGCCACATTAACCGTGTATGAATCTGCGCTTCGCTTGCTGCACCCGGTCATGCCTTTCCTGACAGAAGAGCTATGGCAGCGGCTGATCCATGGCAGCACTGAAAATCAGAACCAGCCAAGGTCTATCTCGCTGGCAGCCTACCCCGTTTCGCCGGTGGCGGAAGCATCCCCGGAACGTGTCCGGACCTTCGTGCTGCTCCAGCAGGTGGTTACGGCGGCCCGGGAATTACGCGCCGATCACAAACTTGATCCAAAGGCAATATTGCCCGCAACCTTGTACCTTCGCGGAGCCTCATTCTCCGGGCAAGACCTGGCCGCGATCGCAGCCATTGCAAGGCTTGAGGTTCAGCAACAGCCTGGCGCGCTGCAGGATCATAAGGGTATTGTCCGCACTAGCGCCGATTTCGATCTGCAGATACACACAGCCGCGGCAGCGCAGAACGGATCTCTCACTCCGGAAGCGCGTGCCCGGATTGCGAAGGATATCGCGGGCCAGGAGCGCGCCATCCTAAATGCGGAGCGGCAGCTCACCGATTCAGTCTTCCTCAGCAAAGCTCCCGAGAAGGTAATCGCGGGTATCCGCGCCAAAGTCGCTGAATACCGGGCCCAGCTCGAAAAGAATAAGAAGCTTCTCGAAGGGCTCGACTAAGCATGTTCGATACTTCGCACCCCGATGTGCGGACCGCGGTGGAGCGCGCGCTCGCCGAAGACATCGGAACCGGCGATATCACGTCCGAACTCACCGTTCCCTCCCATCTCAATGCGCACGGCGCTTTCCTTGCTAAGCAGGCGCTCATTGTCGCGGGCAGCGAACTCCTTCCCCTAATCTACGGAGTTCGCGGCGGCGCGCAAGTCGAAATCCTCGCAACGAGCGGTTCGCGTGTTCAAGCGGGCGATGTTCTAGCCAGAGTTAAAGGCAATGCGCGCACGCTGCTCGAATGCGAGCGCGTGGCGCTGAATTTCCTGCAGCGGCTTAGCGGGGTTGCGACGCTTGCCCGCAAACATGTGGACGCAATCGCAGGAACGAAAGCGCGCGTTCTGGACACTCGCAAAACAACTCCCGGTCTGCGGCGTCTTGAAAAGCTGGCTGCTGCCGCGGGAGGGGTCACCAACCACCGCCTCGGTCTGTTTGACGCGGTGTTAATCAAGAACAATCACATCACGGCGGCGGGCGGCGTCCGGAAGGCATTAGAGAAGGCAAAAGGATTTGCGGGACCGATCGAGATCGAAGTTCGCACTCGCGCGGAACTGGAGGAAGCTCTCGATGCCGGAGCAAAGCACCTGCTGCTCGACAATCTTTCTCCGCTCCAAGCGGAAGAATGGATTCGTACTATACAAGGCCGCGCAATCGTTGAACTCTCAGGCAATATCAGTCTGGAAAACATCCGAGCTTATGCGGAAACCGGTCCCGATTTCATCTCCTGCGGCGTCATCACGCACTCGGCAGTTGCTGTCGATATCAGCTTTCGTCTTCATTTAAATGCCGCTTGACCTTGCACGTATCCGGGCGCTTCGGCCTCAGGATGAGATTCATTACCTGCGAACTGTAGGTTCCACTATGACGGAAGCGGAACGCCTTCTTGCCGCGGGCGCTCCGCACGGGACTCTCGTGATCGCGGAGCAGCAGACAGCCGGTCGCGGACGCCTTGGCCGCTCCTGGATTTCCGAGCCGGAAACTGGCATTTACGCTTCGATTTTGCTTCGTCTTTCGCTGTCTCCAGCGAATCTCCCCATCGCCAGCCTGGTGCTTGGATTGGCAACCGCGGAAGCAATTGACAAGGCAACCCACGTAGCGTGCGATCTTCGCTGGCCTAACGATGTTCTGATTAATGAGCGAAAGGTAGCGGGTATACTGACTCACCTGGTTGATGCCTGCATTGTTGCCGGAATCGGAATTAATGTAAATCAGACCTCATTTCCTGCCGGCCTCCGAACGCCGCCAACCTCGCTGCGTCTGGAAAGCGGCGGTCGCCAGCAATCCAGAGAGGCGGTTGTTGTTGCGCTCCTTGATTCACTTGACGGTTTCTGTTCCACCCTGCAGGCGAAGGGGCCGGAAGGCATCCTGCGCGCCTTCACTTCGTCCTCAAGCTATGCGGTCAATCGCAGGGTTGTGGTGGAAGAAGGCGGGCTGAAAGGTTTGACCGCCGGGCTCGACGAAAATGGCTTTCTTCTGGTGCGCTGCGATACCGGTCGCATCGCAAGAATTGCCTCCGGCGGTATCCGCCCCGATCACATGCGATGACAGACAATTCCACCGGCGATGCCGATTGGCCGCAAAACTATTTCAACTATTTCACGGAAATTGAAGAGCACTTCCAGCGCGCCCGTGGGACCGGTCTTTTTCTCCTCTCTCCACTCGATTGGGCGCTAATCGAAAATTGGAAGAATGCAGGAATTCCTTTAGAAGCAGTTCTGAAGGGCATTGATGAAGCATTTGAAAAGTGGCGCAGCCGAAAAATCCGGCGGCGGCTCGTAAATTCAGTGGCTTATTGCACGCAGGCGGTGCTGGAAGCCGCGCAGCGATCGTCCGCTGCTCAACTGCCAACCCGCTCGCCTGCTCAAGCCCCTTTTGCAGTCGATGAACTTCGCCGGCATCTCAGCAGCGCTGCCGCAACGCTCCGCGACCGGCCTGAGACATCGCTTCAGGAAGTTGCATCTTCGCTTGCGGCGCTCTCAGCGGATGCCGAAAATCACATGCTCGATCTCGAAAGCTTGGAGCGTCGCCTGACCGTGCTCGAGGACAAGATGGTGGCCGCGATCCGCAGTGTTCAGCGCGATGAAGAATTGCTGTGCATTCGGGAAAGCCTTGATCGCGAACTGAAGCCCTACCGCGGAAAAATGACCGCGGATCAATTAGCCATGCTGGAACGCCGCTATCTCGATACCGCTCTGCTGGAGCGCGCGAAACTGCCCCGAATCAGCCTGTTCTATTTGGGCTGATTTCGCGCCTCTGATTCTGCCGCCCCAATCTGATAGATTTGGGCAACGATGTCTGCGGCCGAGCTCAAGCCGCGAACCATTCACTGGATCGCACTCGCACTTCTCGTTGTATCGGTCTGCATCAACTACGCGGACCGCGGCAATCTAGGTGTCGCCGCCAGAAGCCTCGAAACTGAGTTGCACTTCAGCAAAGACCAGCTTGGCATTCTGCTGTCAGCCTTCTCGCTTACGTACGCTCTCTCGCAATTTGCCGCAGGCAAAGTGATCGACCGCTGGAATGTGAACTGGGTCTATGCCGTCGCTTTCCTGCTGTGGTCCGGAGCAACGGGCTTCACGGGCCTTGCCGGGGGCTTCACTTCTATTTTCGTGTTGCGCCTCTTGTTGGGCGTCAGCGAGTCCATGGCCTATCCCTCCTACTCGAAGATCATTTGCATCAGCTTTCCCGAGCAACTACGCGGGACTGCCAATGCCCTGATCGACGCGGGATCCAAAATCGGGCCGGCGCTCGGGATTCTGCTCGGAGTAAAGATGATCGAGTGGTTCTCCTGGCGCGGTATGTTCCTGGTTATCGGCGGCGCCAGTCTGCTCTGGCTTCTGCCGTGGTCTCTGATCGTTCCGAGACTACCCAGCCGCCATGTGAACCATCCTGATCTGCCCGTGTCCACGCCAAGCTTTCGAGAGATCCTATCGACACGCGCTCTGTGGGGTACGGCTCTTGGCTTGTTTGGCGGGAACTATACCTGGTTCGTCTTTCTGAATTGGTTGCCCTATTATCTTCAGACTGAACGCCATTATCGTCTGGACCAGCTTGCGATCATCGGGTCTCTGCCGTTCTGGGCAGTTGCCGGCTCGTCCATGCTCTTCGGTTTGTTCGCGGACTGGTTGATCCGCCGCGGGGGCAATGCCGGCCGGGTGCGGCAGGGGTTTGTTTGCTTCGGGCTGCTGGGCTGCTGCGCCCTGATGCTGCCCGCGGTACTGGTATCTAGCCGGCTCCTGGCGAACGTCTTCCTCGTTTCCGCCTTCATTAGCCTGGGTGCTTGGTCTTCCAATCATTGGGCGCTGACTCAACTGCTCGCCGGACCCCAAGCGGCAGGGAAGTGGACCGGTATTCAGAACGGCATGGGAAATTTCGCCGGTATACTCGGTCCCGCCATCAGCGGATACGCTCTCCAGGCCACCCATTCGTTTTTCGCGGCATTCGCGATCTCTTGCGGAGTACTAATCCTTGGGATACTTGGGTACTGGATCGTGGTTGGACGTCCAGCCGAACTTTCTTGGATCGCCAGAGCGCCGGCCAACCGTCGAATGACGTATAGTGAAATTTCTAAAGAGTAGTGTGTCGATGGCGTGAGCCGGATCGAGCCCGGAATTAGCGTGAATACTTGCAGTCCCGGTATTCACTATGGCTTAGGTGTTTCGGAGGGCTGCACAGGGGCAGCACTTCCGAATTGCCGGAGAGTTGGCGTACGCTTCAGCAGTGCGCCCCCGGTGGGTATCTTCCTCCGAGTGCCCACCGGGAAAACTACTTGACCGCGACCATCGCCAAGCGAAATGCACGGTGCTCGACGCCAAATATCCCGCGTTTACAACCGGAGATCCGCGCTATCTTTCGCCATTTCGTAGAGCGGCGATAATTCGCGCAGCTTCTGCACTACGTCGGTCACTTTCTCACCGGCGTAATCTATTTCCTCCTCCGTATTAAACCGCCCGATCCCGAATCGAACGGAAGAGTGAGCCAAGTCATCGCCTTTGCCAAGCGCCTTTAGAACGTAACTTGGCTCAAGAGTTGCCGAGGTACACGCAGAGCCGCTGGAAACGGCAATGTCATTCATACCCATCAGCAGGCTCTCGCCTTCAACGTACGCGAAGCTGAGGTTGAGGTTTTGCGGCAAGCGATATTTCATTGAGCCATTGATGTAAACCTCATCCAGGCCGTTCATCAGTTTGTCTCTCAATTTGTCGCGCAGAAAGCTCAGGCGTTTCGATTCCTCGGGCATTTCGCGTTTTGCAATTTCGCAGGCCGCCCCAAGCCCCACAATACCCGGAACGTTCAACGTCCCTGATCGCATGCCGCGCTCGTGGCCTCCGCCGTCCATCTGCGCAGTAATCTGAACGCGCGGGTTGCGGCGGCGCACATATAGGGCCCCCGCGCCCTTCGGCCCGTACAATTTGTGAGCCGTCAGAGACATCACGTCGATGCCCTCCGCTTCCACGTCAACCGGAATTTTGCCGATCGCCTGAACTGCGTCGCTGTGAACCAGCACGCCCTTTTCCTTCGCGATCTTGCCGATCTCATTCATTGGCTGCACAACCCCGATCTCGTTATTGGCATACATGATCGAGATCAGAATCGTTTTATCTGTAATCGCCTCTCGCAATTGATCGAGATCGATCCGCCCATCCTGCTTTACCGGCAGGTAAGTAACGCGCACGCCCTCTCGCTCCAAACGCCGGCACGTGTCGAGCACTGCCTTGTGCTCCGTCACCTGGGTGATGATGTGGTTGCCGCGATCCGCATACATCTCCGCAATCCCTTTCAGCGCCAGGTTGTTCGATTCCGTCGCGCCGCTCGTGAACACGATTTCCTTTGGTGTGGCCCCAATCAAATCCGCAATCTGCCTGCGCGCTTTTTCGACGGCTTCCTCAGCTACCCATCCAAAGCTGTGATTGCGAGACGCTGCGTTTCCGTAGTTCTGCATGAAATAGGGATTCATCGCGTCGAACACACGCGGGTCCATCTGCGTCGTGGCGTGGTTATCCAAGTAGATGGGCAGCTTCACGTTTATTTCCTTACCGAGCAACTTCCTGTCATTGCCGGCGTTTCAATCGGTCGTGCCATGGTTTGAAGGGCCACCAGCGGATGCGCCGTGGATTCCTTCATACCCTCCTCGGAGTCTTGCAGCATATCTTCAATGCTGAGGTCTTCCAACAATCGCAGGATCGCCTCGTGGATGCGCCTCAGCGGCCGCCTCACCGTGCAGCGGTCGACATGCCCGCAATACGAATCGGCCGTGAAGCAATTGGCGAGAACAATTGGTCCGTCAATTGCCCGAATTACTTCCAGTGCGGAAATCAGCCTTGGGTCCCGGGCCAGCCTGTAGCCGCCATTGGTGCCGTATTCGGAAACCAGAAAACCGGTCTTGCCGAGCTTCTGTAGTAGTTTTGATAAGACGGGCAGAGGAATGCCACAATCATCTGCTACCTCTTTGGCGCTGACCGCTTCGCCAGTCTCGCGCTGCCGGGCGGCAAAATGCTTGAGAGCAATCAGACTGTAATCTGCCTTCTTTGTGAGTCGAAGCATTCGGGAGTTGATCCGAACCGGACGAAGAGTTGATCTGCGACCAATGAGATCTCATTTCTTTATATCACGAGAACCAGGCCAAAAACGGCGCTATATCGGAAGTTTTATCCTAAACGGAATCAGCCACTTAAAAGCATCGGAAGCGGCTTTTCCACCCACCCGCTCCACACCCCCGGTAACGCTGCTCGCATGCTACACTCGTACCCGCGCTTGGCTTTCCCTAACCTCCTGACGTGATTCGGCTTTTCCGAGTTTTTATCCCCGCTAGCGTCGTCGGGCTTCTTCTCTCGGAAGTCCTCATTGTCCTTGGCTGCTACACACTGTCGGTCTGGGTCATCGGGCTCGATCCGTCCTTTTATCTTTTTGGTGAAAACAATTACTGGAAGCTTCTAGTTGTGACCGGCCTGGTCATTTTGTTGATGTATTTCCAGGATTTGTATACCGACCTCCGGATTGTTTCGCGCATCCTGCTAGTCCAACAGGTCTCTCTCTCAGTCGGTTCCGCACTGTTGATAATGGCGTTTTTGGGATATCTGAAGCCCGATTTTCTACTCGGGCGTTGGTTGATGGTTGTCGGCAGCGCGGGCGTGCTTGTGTTGCTGCCAATCTGGCGGATCTTTTACTGGAACTACATCGTCGCGGGCTTGCGGTCAGAGCGTGTGCTCTTGCTGGGCAATTCGAGCATTCTGGGAGAAGTCATCGCACAGCTTGCAGCTCGGCCGGAATTCGGCTATTCCATTCTGGGCTATCTGTGTGAAGACGCGCCATGCGAGTTCCCTATCACCTGCCTGGGAACCCTTGCCGATGTGCGGCGCGTCTGCGAGGAGTACAAGCCCACCAGAATCATCGTCGGAATGGCGGAGCGCAGAAATCGACTGCCCGTCCAGGAATTGCTCGAAATCCGCTTCACCGGCATCAGGATCGAAGACGCATCGGATACCTATGAAATGGCCTTGCGGCGGGTCTGCAGCTGGAAGATCCAACCCTCGCAACTGATCTTTTCCTCCATGCTGGGTCCGCGCCCGCACGCTATCACCATCCAGAAGTTCTATTCCTTCATTGTGGGCGTGATCGGATTCGTGATCTTTTCCCCCTTGATGTTGCTGGCCGCCATCGCGGTTCGGCTCTCCTCGCCGGGTCCCGTGCTCTATCGCCAGCGCCGGGTCGGCTTGAATGGACATGTCTTCAACCTTTACAAATTCCGGTCCATGTACGTCGATGCGGAAGCGCGAACCGGAGCGGTGTGGGCCAAGGTCGGCGACCCTCGTATCACACCTATCGGCCGCTGGCTTCGCAAATTGCGGCTTGACGAGTTGCCGCAGTTCTGGAACGTAGTCCGCGGCGATATGGCAATCGTTGGCCCCAGGCCCGAACGCCCCGAGTTTGTGGATCTGCTCGCGCACCAGATTCCTTATTACCGCCAGCGCCTGGCAGTCAAACCGGGCATTACCGGTTGGGCGCAGATTAACCACAAGTACGGCGATTCAGAACTGGATGCAATGATCAAACTCGAATACGATCTGTATTACATCAAGAACGTCGCCCCGGCACTGGATTTCTATATCATCTTCCACACCATCAAGGTGATGCTCCTCAGCCGCGGCGCACAGTAGTAAAGCGGAACCGCGCGCGTCAACAAGCGGAGCTCTCGAATCGGCGATTACCCCGAAACGGGCCACGTGATAATGAGCAGGTTGAAGTACCTGGCCATCATCATCCTGGCTGCATCTACTGGTCTCGCTCTTCTGCCGGCCGGCGTCGATCAAATCCTGCGCTTCACAGACGTCGCTAACCAGGCCGGCATCCGCGCCAGCATGCGCTGCGGCGGCCCAGAGAAGCAATGGATTCCGGAAGCGAACGGTAGCGGTGCGGCGTGGCTCGACTACGACAACGATGGATTTATGGATCTGTTGATCGTGAACGGCGGAAGTATGGATCAGTTGCGAAAAACCATCGCCGGTGGAAAGGCAACAGCGGTACCGGGCGGCGTTTACCTGTTCCATAATTTGGGTAACGGGCGCTTCGAAGATGTCACTGAAAAAGCCGGACTCGCGAATCCTTATTGGGGAACCGGTGCGAATGCAGCCGACTACAACAACGACGGCTTTACCGACATTCTGATCACAACCATCGGAGTGGATCTGCTCTACCGGAACAACGGGAACGGCACGTTTACCGAAGTAGGAAAGGCGGCCGGATTGCGCCAGAGCGTCGCCTGGCACACCGGAAGTGCATTCGGTGATTTCGATGGCGATGGGAGGCTCGATCTTTTTGTGACCGGGTACGTTGACATTCACAGTATCTCCTTCAGCGGTACGCCGCCCGTCTGCGACTACTTTGGGCAGCATGTCTTCTGCGGACCTATTGGACTGAAAGGCGAGCGAAGCGTTCTTTATCACAACAATGGCGATGGAACCTTTACCGATGTGACCAAGAGCTCCGGGATCGCGAACGTGCCGCCCGCGCACGGTTTTACGCCTGTAACCGGCGATTTCAACGGAAATGGAAAACTCGATATCTTCGTCGCGAACGATTCCGATCCGAATTATCTGTTTCTCAATCAGGGCGATGGGACCTTCAAAGAAGCGGCGTTGGACCGGGGCGTCGCCTACAATGCGGATGGACGCGCTCAGTCGAACATGGGCGTCGCGGTTGGCGATTTTGGCGGAGGCGGCCGTCAGGATGTACTCACCACCACCTTCAACAAAGACTACTTCCCGCTCTTCCGGCAGGACAAATTGGGCGTTTATGAGGAAGTGGCCGCTTCGACCGGGCTCGCAACCGCAACAATGAACTATCTTGGCTGGGCCTGCGGTCTGACGGACTTTGCGAACTCCGGCACGCGCGATTTCTGGACAGCAAACGGACACGTCTATCCCACCGATAAGAATTACTACGAACCGATTGCCATTTTTGGCGTCGTCAGCGGCAGGGCCGCCCAGATCTATTCGTTTCCACCCGCGCCCATCAATTCCTACCGCGGTGGATGTGCCGGCGACTTTAACAACGACGGCAAAGTGGATCTGCTGGTGCTCCCGATTTCCGGCGCGCCAGTTCTGCTCAGGAATGGCACCGTGAACGGAAATGCGTGGGTTGGATTGAAGTTGCAAGGAACGCGCAGCAATCGGGATGCGATTGGCGCTACTGTAACGCTGGAGGCTTGCGGACGAACACAAACCAGCTCAGTCCGCAGCGGCGGCAGCTATATCTCGCATAATGACCCGCGCCTACATTTTGGTCTCGGTGCGTGCAACAAGGCCGATCGCGTAAGCATTCGTTGGCCCAGCGGAGCTACGCAGGTAGTAACGAATGTCATGCTGAATCGGTACTCCGTAATTACCGAAAGCCGCTGATTCAAATACTGTTTGTTCGCATCTGCTCGGCGAGATACTCCGAAGCCCGCATGGAAAGCGCCAGGATTGTCATAGTCGGATTCTGCCAACCGCACGTGACAAAACTCGCGCCATCGACCACGAATAAGTTCTTAACATCGTGACTCTGAGACCACTTATTCAGAACGCTCTTCTTAGGATCGTCCCCCATACGGCACGTGCCTACTTCGTGAATGCTATAACCCGGAGGATTTACGCGGTCCGTTTTGCAAATAAGTTCCCAGCCGGCTTCGTGAAACCATTCTTCGATGGTATCGGCCGCATCCTTGGTCAGGTTGCGCTCGTTCTCTGAATCTCGCGCTTCGATATGCAGCACTGGAATGCCCCACCGGTCCGTGACCTTGTCATCAATCCGGACATGATTCTCGTAGCGCGCCACACGCTCTCCGAAAATTCCACCAGAGATGCAGGAATTTGCATAGCTGTCCAGCTTCGCTTGTAACTCTGCGCCATACAGCGGGAAGAAATTGGGACTGGCGCTTCCTCCGCTGTTGATGTGAACGCAATAGCCTTTAATGAAGTTGCGCTTATCACTTTTTTTGAGATTTCGGAATCGCGGAATAAACGCGCTGCCGCCCATCAGTCCAGGAGGCGCTTTTCCGTCGCGAGCTTCCGGAACCGACGCCACTACGGAAACTCCATACATCTGGTCAACCAGGTAGTGCCCCATTACGCCGCTGGAGTTCGCGACATTTGAATTCAGCAGCAGGCGCGTGCTTTCCAGGCAGCCGGCGGCCAGCACCACCGCCCGCGCTTTCACATGCATTTCACGCCCTGAATGCCGGTCAACGAAATGCGCCCCGGATGCGAGTCCAGTATCCTTGTCCACGCTGATTTGCCGGACAATTGCGTTCTGCACAATGTCCAGTTTCCCGGTCGCTAATGCATCCGGTAAAAGGAGGTTGATCGAACTCGCCAATCCGTCCTTCCCAAGAGCGGAGCGCCACTTAGAAACTTGCACGCCGCGTTTGTTGGCGATCTCCGTCACACGTTTGATCGTTTCGGTGTCGGGCGGGTAGGGAGTATCTACGAAATCTCCGTCCGGAAATTGCGGCCAGCCTTCCTTACGCCCGGCTACCCGAAAAATTCGCTCCACGCGCGAATAGAAAGGAGCCAGGTCCTCCAGACTAATCGGCCAGCTATCGCCGGTACCATCAATTTCTGCCGCTTTAAACTCGAAATTGCTTAAGCGGAATGACTGGCGCGCCCAGAAGAGCGACCGGCCTCCCAGCAGCCGGACACGCACCCAGTTATACGGCGCATCCGGGGGGCAAGTATATGGCACTTCTTTTTCATCCACCCATTGATTCGCGTTGAATTCGTTCGCTTGGAAGACATGCGGCAGACGACCCGGCTTGTTGAAACCACGATAGGGCAGCTCGTAGGCATGCTTGATGCTTCGATCTTTGTCGTAATCGGCTTCCGGGCCGGCATTCAGCATCAGGCACGAGATGCCTTTTTGCGTCAAAATATTCGCGGCCATACCGCCCGAGTGGCCTGACCCGACTATCAGAACGTCGTATGTCTTGATTGGCATTTCGTTATCCTTCGCTGATTGGGTCGATCGGAGCCCAGTAATATCCGCTTGTCCGGGAGCCGCGAGAGAAACGACGTCCGGATTTCTCCGCCGCAAGCGCCCATTCGCGTGAATTCATCGTCGCGGTCCGGAGATCCTCGTGTACTTGCGTTATGAAGTTTTGCACTGGATCGCTTGGCAGGTCCTCCGGCCACGGCCTCACTACCAGCAGAGGCCGCAAAATGGCGTCAGCCTGCTGAGCCTCCAAATCGCAAAATGATCTCTGAAATTTGTCCTTCGCCTGTTGTTCCAGGCTGTCGAGACCCGATAGGTAAAGTTTCTGCCGGTCCTCGGGCGAGACACTGATCAAAAAATCTAGAAATTCGGGAGCTTGCGCCTCGATAGCGCCGGGATTGTTCTTCAGAGGCGGCTGAAGAATGCCTCCCAGCTTTTGCAGGGTCGCAAACTGAATTTTGTTAAAGTAATTCGGCGCAGGTCGCGCCGCCAGATCGCATGCGATCACCGGGAGATGCGGAACTTCAGTGGGTCCGAACTGCCGCACTGGCGTACGCGCTTCGGGAGGCGGCTGTATCGCTTTGGTGTTTGCCGCTTTCTGTTCTTCCGCCAGCACGGCGGGAGCGATGGGGCTAATCAATAAACTGCGAACAAAATTCCGGCGTCTCATACTTGTAACAGCATGCATTATGTCATGACTATTCTCTTCCTCACGGGCATTCCGGCCTTGGCTGGATCGAACTCCTCCCAACTCCCCGATGGCCCCGGGAAAGAGACCGTGCAGAAGGTCTGCAGCGGATGTCACCCGGCGCAGATTGTTCTAAGCCACCGCGATACGAAAGACGGCTGGGCGCTGATCGTAACCGATATGGTGAACAAAGGCGCCAACGGGACCGATGATGAATTCAACACCATCATCGATTACCTTTCCGCCCATTTCCCGAAGGATTCCGGCTCTAAAGCCACGCCCAAAAGCTCGGGAGCGAAGGGCCGGTAATTATGAGCGGGATTGCTGCGCTTCTGTTTTTCGCCGCGCTGGCTTTTCCGCAAATTCAGACGCTTGTCGAAGCCGGAAAACTGACCGAAGCCGAGGCAGCCGCCCGGCAATATCTGGATGCTCACAAAACCTCTGCCGACGCACACTACCTGCTTGGCTACATACTCTTCAAGGAAGATAAGCCGCAGCTTTCGCTAGCTGAATACGCTGCTGGCGCGCATTACCATGCCCCGGGCGCGCTGGAACTGGAAGTGATCGGCTCTAATTACTTCCTGCTCGAAAATTACGCCACGGCGGACAAGTGGCTGACGCAATCGGTCGAAAAGAATCCGAATAATCCGTTGGCGCTCTATCTCCTCGGCCGTGCGAAATACAACCGGAAGCATTTCGAAGAAGCTGTCCATTTCTTCACGGAATGCCTGAAGCTTGATCCGAAAAACGTTGAAGCCGAGGACAACCTTGGGCTTTCGTATGAAGCCTTGGGCCAAACGGATGACGCACTCGCAGCGTATCGGGCTTCCGGTGCCTATTTGCATTTAGGCGCTCTGCTATTAGAGAAGAACCGGCCCGCCGAATCCGTCCCGTATCTTCTGAAGGCTGCCCAGATCGCTGCCCATGATTCGCGCGCCCACCGCGAACTCGGGAAAGCCTATCTCGCCCTCAACAAACTCGAACCTGCCCAAGACGCGCTTGAAGCTGCGGTTCGGCTCGATCCGCAAAACGGCCCGACGCACTTTCTGCTCGCCCAGGTTTATCGAAAGCAAGGCCTTTCTGACAAGGCGCGCATCGAAACCCAGCGTTATGCTGAACTGACCGGCGGCCATTCGTCGCCCGACGATCCGCTTTCCGAAGCCCAATCGCTCGTTAAGCTCTCCCGGTTCAGCGACGCGGAGCAAGTGGTCCGCCGCTATCTCGAACTCCATAAAAGCTCGGCGGATGCGCATTACCTGCTCGGCTATATTCTGTTCAAGCAGCAGAAAGCCAAAGAATCCCTGGCCGAATATACCCAAGGCGCAAAGTATCGCACTCCAAGCGCGCACGATCTGGAAGTGGTCGCCGGCGACTATGTCCTGCTGCATGATTACGGCGATGCCGATAAGTGGTTCACCAAATCGGTGGAGTGGAATCCGGGGAACTTTCAGACGTTGTATTACTTGGGCCGCACGAAATACAACGAGAATCGCTTTGAAGAGGCCATCGAAGTTTTCGAGCGATGCCTGAAGCTCGATCCGAAGAATGTCAAAGCCGAAGATAACCTCGGGCTGTCGTACGCGGGGATGGGGCGGACCGATGAAGCTATGGCTGCCTACAAAACTGCGATTGCCTGGGATAGCGCGGCACAAATCAGGGATTCTGGACCATACATTGACCTGGGCACTCTACTCGTCGATAATGCACGAGCGAGTGAGGCTGTGCCATATCTTCTGCAAGGGCTCCAGCTCTCACCGGAAGAGGTCCGCGCTCACCGGGAGTTGGGGAAAGCATACTTGCACCTGAATCAGCTTGAGAACGCGCAAAGGGAACTGGAAAAGAGTGTGGAACTTGCCCCGCAACACGCTCCGACACATTTCGTGCTGGCCCAGGTGTATCGAAAACGCGGCTTGCTGGACAAAGCACGCGCCGAGACCGAGCGCTACGCGGCCTTAACCGGCTCTCATTCGTCGCCGGACGGGTCGCAATAAACTGCGAGTCGGTGCGGCACACTCGTCGCTAATTCCCCCTTTTCTAAAACAGCACCTTGATGGCAGCCTGCAAGTCTCGGTTATCGCCGATGGTGCTGGTAATCGCCGTCGAGGTCTTCGCCGGATTCGTTGGATTCACGTTCTGATTCGGAAACCCAAGCTGGGGATGATTCAGCGCGTTGAATGCGTCGACCCGGAACTGCACCCGGAAGCGCTCCTTAATCGAGAAATTCTTCGCCGCGGCCAGGTCGAAGTTGAACGTCCCCGGCGCGCGCAGAATTCCGCGCCCGGAATTACCGAAGCGATATGCGTACTGCGGGCAGGCGCTGTTCGGAGCAGGTGTCGCACACGGCGCTTCGAATGCCGCCGGATCATACCAGTGCGAGTAAATGGGATCCGACAAGCTGCCGGAACCGATCCGGTCCGGCCAGCAACTGCTTGCGTTATTCGTGCAGTTTGCCAGATACACCGTGAACGGCAGTCCGCTCTGAATCGTCGAGATACCGTCCAGTTCCCAGCCGCCGATTAAGTTTCCTACCAGCCCGTGCGTCAGGAATCGTCTCCCCGGTCCGAACGGCAGGTCGTACGTCCAGCTTCCGACGAATCGCTGCGGTATATCGAAACCGGAGGGGCCGTACCCGGCTCGCAAGTCGGTGATCGTTTGCGGATTTCCTACTCCGCCGCCCCCGCTTGCCGCGGAACCGCCATAGTCGAGCGATTTCGACCATGTATAACTGGCCAGAAACGAAAGACCATACGATAACCGCTTCACCAGCTTGGCCTGCAGTCCGTGATAGTTGGACATGTTTCTCGGGTCGCACTGTGTGATACTCCGCAGCTTGGCGATCGCCGGAAGCGTCACGCGCAAATTCGAAGGAATACTGGAAGGCCCCGGCTCCACTTCCTGCGGGTTGTAGCAGTAAAGCAGATGCACTCCGTGGCTGCCGGCGTAAGCAAGTTCGGCAAGCATGCTGCTTCCCAACTGGCGCTCTACATTCAAGCTCCAGGTCTCGTAATACGGCGTCTGATTGGTGAACGATCCGCCCAGTATGCTTGGGTTCGCGGCTATTAATTGCGCCGTGTTCGTGGGCTGCACGGGTACGGGCGGCCCGAACGGATGATTGATCGTCGGCACGCTCGACATGGCTGAACCGAGCGGGTATAGTTCCGTCGTCGGCGTGTTTTGCGAAATGGTCCAGGGCACAGCCTGTCCTAAGAAATTGGAACCCGAGGGCTGCTCCGGAAAGTAGGAGGACGAAAAGCCGCCGCGCAGCACGGTTTTGCCATCTCCCGAAACATCCCATGCAAAACCGAGGTGCGGGGTGAAATCGTTCCAACGCGTTTGTACGCCCGCGGTGCGCGAAATCCCGCTGACGCCCGCATAGACCAGCGTCAGATTTGAAAGATCGAAGTTTGTCAGCCGGTTTCGTTCTTCCGTGTAAGGCGTGAACAGGTCCCAGCGCACGCCGAGATTCAGGGTCAGCCTGCGATTCACTTTCCAGTCGTCCTGCAGAAATGCGGCATGCTCCCAAACCGTCAAATAGTAAGGCGTCTGCAGAAATCCGCGCGAACCGCCCGCGCTGGTGCCGTTGGCCAGGAATCCAAGCAGTAGATCAGCCAATCCGTTTCCCCCGCTGGCGTTCACCGGATTATCAGTGAAGTTCAGTCCGAACGTGAGCGCGCCGCGCGTGTTCGTATTCGTGAACGGCGAAACCAGGTCTTTGATAATCCGATATCCGACTTTCAGATTGTGGTTGCCTTTGATAAAAGAGACATCGTCTTGTAACTGATATGAAGTCTGCCGCGGATTCGCGGGCAGGAATGACGGACCGCCATTCAGAGATGTATAGCTGGAAAAGCCGGGCACGCCGCTGATGTTCATGGTCGGTATGCCGGTCGTGAACTGGTTGATGTTGATCCCCTGAATGCCGAGCGAGGTCGCTGCATCGTGGCCGTAGTCCGATTGTCTTGTGAGCGGGTTGGTCCGCGCGTACCCAGCAATAAATTCATTCACTACCGTCGGCGAGAAAATATGCGTCTCATTAAAAGCGAACCCCGATGCTGCCAGGTTGGTGTTTTGCCCGCCCGCGATGAACGGCCCCAAATCGAATCGCGAGGCGGCGCTCGCCGGAGTCGGAATGCAGCATCCACCCTGGCCTTTTGTATCGAATAAAATAAACTGCTCAAAACTATAGCGGCCGAATAGCGAATCCTTATCGCTAAATTTGTGGTCGATGCGTAGATTGCCGCCGTTATCCTTCAGATTGCGGCTCAAGGTGTCCACCCGGTTGTTCTGAAAACCGGCCAGATTTGGCAGCGGATAAATACTCGCTACGTTCAGGCCGACAGAATTAAGCTCGTTTGCCGGGATCGTGTTGTTTGGATAGGCCGTCCGCACCTTCTGCCCATTCACCGTGGCCGTGCTGTATGGGTCGTAGATAGTCTCGGGCAAATCGCTGAAATTGCCGGTCCGGTCCTGCGCCGTGGGTACCGTGTTGATGAACGTTTGCCCTTTCACTTCGCGCCAGCCGTAATAATCGGCGAAAAAGAAGGTTTTGTTCTTCCATATTGGCCCTCCCAGTGATCCGCCGAACTGATTTCTTCGGTAGGGAGGCTGCTTCTGCCCTACGGCGTTGAAGTAATTCCGCGCGTCAAGATAGCTGTTGCGCAAAAACTCGAACAGGCTGCCATGAAACGTGTTCGTGCCCGAACGAGTCTGGGTGGTTACCACTCCCGCCCCGCGCCCGAACTCGGCGGAATACGTTCCGGTCAGCACCTTGAACTCTTGTACGGATTCCACGGAAGGCTGGACCATCACCGTGTTGAACGTGTATTCGTTATCCATGATGCCGTCCACCAGCCATGCATTTGCATTCGCCTGACTCCCGAGCGAGTTAAAATCCGACGCCGCCCTGGGGTTGAACGTGCTCGCGCCTGACAGGTTCTCGCCCGCTTGTCCTTGTGTCACGCCCGGCACCAGGTACACAAGCTGCGCGAAATTCCGGCCGTTTAGTGGGAGCGCCTCGACGGAATGCTGATTGACCACTTCCCCCAGTTCCGCCGTCTCGGACCGCACCAGCGGGGCGGCTGCCTCTACGGTAATCGTTTCGCTCACCTGCCCGAGCTGCATGCTGAAATCAACCCGCGCCTTCTGGTCGACCTCAAGCTGTGTGTCGACCGAGCTGGCTCGTTTGAATCCTGCCTTTTCCACTTCCACTCGATAGGTGCCCGGCACAAGAAACGGCGCGGTATAACTGCCCGTCGCGTCCGTCGTGTATTGTTGCGTGGTTCCGCGATTCACATTCGTGATGGTGATCTGTGCGCCCGATACTGCCGCTCCGGTGCTATCCGTCACAATCCCGAGAATTGTTCCCGTCGTCACCTGGGCATCGGCCGTGGCAGCAGCCAGAGAAAACAAGAATAAAATGAGCAGCCATTCCCGTCTCATGTGTCCCCCTTTGATTCGGAATGCAAAAACTGCGGGAAGTATATAACAAACAATTTGCGGAATGGAAACGGTATTCCAACTGCCGAAATGTTGTGGAACTTTTCTCTGCTGGTTCGGTAATACTCAGTTGAAAGCGGCGCGCATCGAGTGAGCAGAGCAGCGGCAACGGAACAATTGAGCGACGGCGACCTGCTGCTGAGCGACGGCGACCTGCTGCGGCTTTCCCGGAAGAACGATGAAACGGCTTTCCTGATTCTTTACAGGCGGCATCAAGGGCCAGTCTTTCGATTTGCGCTGCATATGTCCGGAAGCCGCGAGGTAGCGGAAGAAGTGACCCAGGAGGTTTTCCTCGCGATGTTAAGCGGAGCCGGGCAGTACGCGCCCGCACAGGGATCTATACAGGGCTATTTGATCGGCATAGCGAGGAACCACGTGCGGCGGCAACTCAGGCAGATTCGGACGATGGTTCCTGATGATGCCGACGCCGGCATGGTATCGCACGCGGCTTCGGGCGAACACATGCTGGACCAATTGAGCCGCCAGCAGGAGCTTGGCGCGCTCCGGATAGCGATACTCAAACTTCCGCCGAACTATCGCGAAGCGGTCGTATTGTGTGATCTGGAAGGCATGGACTACGCGCAAGCTGCGCAGCAATTGGGCTGCGCTCTTGGAACTGTCCGGTCACGCCTGCATCGGGCCCGCGCCATTCTGCAGACGAAGCTGCAAAGGCATGATGCGTTGCGGAGGAGGGAAAGGTGTCCGGCATGAATAATCGCACGGATTTGCGAGAGGCTCTAAGCCGGTTGATTGAAACGATGCCCGCGGAAGCGAGTACGGCGGCTGAAGACCGGGTCCTCACTGCGTTTCGCGCGCGGAGCAGGCGATCGAGGCAAGTGCGTGCCTGCTGGGCCAGTGGTGCTGCTTTGCTGGTACTTGCTTTGGGATGGATTTGGATCCGCCCATCCGCGCTGCCCGTTCAGAAGCCGTCTGGTGCGGAATCTACCTATTTCACCGCGACCGCTGGCTTCGTCGCGCTGCCTTACGCTCAGAGCGGCGTTCCCTTGGAAGAAGCAGTTATTGTACGTGTGAATCTGTCGCCGTCTGCACTCGGATCTCTGGGTATTCCCGTTACGCTTTCACATGCGAACCACAAAATCAGCGCGGATTTGCTGATCGGCCAGGATGGCATTGCACGCGCCGTGCGCCTAGTGGAATGAAGGTTCATTTGGAGAGGAATATAGCTATGTATAGAGCAATCGTAGTCGTGGCCGCATTCGCGGCAAATATGTTCGGCCAGACGGCCGCTAACCCCAAGACCACCGTCATCCAGGACCAGCCGGGGATTCACGTCGGCGGCGTAAGGGAGTTCGGCCCGATTGGGATCACAGCCGCAATGGCCGGACCCATGGCGACCGTTGCCGGAGCGCCCTATTCGGCTGAGGCGGTAACGCAACACGTTCAGCTTCTCGCCGATGGAAACCGGATCGAGCAGAATACCTCGGGCACTGTGGCGCGCGACAAGCAGGGCCGGGTACGCCGCGATGAGGCGCTGCCCGGCTTCAGCTCCAGCGATGGCGACGCTCCGCACCTGGTCATGATTGAAGACCCGGTTGCCGGTGTTCACTGGACCCTGGATGCCCGAACCAAGACCGCCATTAGGATGCCGTTTGCCCGCACAAAAATGCCTCCGCCGCCGCCCGGAGCGGGAGATACGGTTTTCTTTTCCTCGGCCGGTCCCTCGGGTCCTCCCAGCGTTCATTTCTTCTCCAAGATGCAGCTTCGGGATGATTCCTCCGATGTCACTAAAACCGATTTGGGAACGCAGAATATTGAGGGAGTAGCGGCGAAAGGCACAAAAATCACCCGCACCATAGCCGCCGGAGCCATGGGCAACGCTCTGCCCATGCTCATCACGACCGAAACCTGGTACTCGCCTGAACTGAAGGTTCTGGTGATGAGCAAAACCAGCGATCCGCGCATGGGCGAAACGACTTACAAGCTCACCGATATCCAGCGCGCCGAACCGGCGCCCAGCCTGTTTCAGGTGCCCGACGATTACACCATAAAAGATCAGCCCACCAACAACTTCGTCTATAGAGAAATGAAAAAAGAGTAGATGCCGATCTACAGTTGCAAGACGAGGCGCAAGCTGTTTTTACGTGCTACACTCAGTTGTGCGGACGCGGATTTTGGGAATAATTCCCGCCCGATTTGCCTCCTCTCGATTCCCAGGAAAAGCTCTCGCTCCTCTTGCCGGCAAGCCCATGCTGCAGCATGTTTGGGAGCGCGCACAAAAATCCCGCTACCTCGATGACCTGCTGGTTGCGACGGATGACGATCGCATAGCCTCTGCTGTCCGCCGCTTCGGTGGACGCGTGCGCATGACCAGCCCCGATCACCCTACCGGCACAGACCGTCTCGCCGAAGTTGCATCTTCGGAGCAGGCCTCTTTGTACGTCAACATCCAGGGAGACGAGCCCCTTATCGATCCCGAAGCAATCGATGCGGCGATTCTTTCTGTACACGGCGATGAGACGGTCGCCATGGGCACCTTGAAAAAGCAGATTGCCGACCCTACTGATATCGTCAATACGAATGTCGTCAAGGTGGTTACCAATCTGCTGAACGACGCTATCTATTTTTCCCGCTGCCCGATTCCGTATGAGCGCGACGGCCGCAGCAATGTACCGGTTTATTTCAAGCACATCGGGCTCTACGTTTATCGCCACGATTTTTTGGCGCACTACCCCGATCTGACTGTCGGTCCTCTCGAAAAGGCCGAGCGTCTGGAGCAGCTTCGCGCGCTTGAAAACGGGTATCGTATTCGTGTGGTGAATACCGAATATGAATCGCTCGGCGTCGACACGCCTGAGGATCTGGAGCGGGTGAACCAACTTTTCTCGGCGGTTGCCGAATCATTCGGATTTAGTTGATGCCTAAGTACATCTTCGTTACCGGTGGAGTTGTCTCGTCGTTAGGAAAAGGAATTGCAGCCGCGTCGATCGGCTGCCTCCTCGAAAGCCGGGGACTTCGCGTCACCCTGCAGAAGTTCGATCCGTATCTCAACATTGATCCCGGAACCATGAGCCCGTTTCAGCATGGCGAGGTGTTCGTAACCGATGACGGAGCGGAAACTGACCTCGATTTGGGTCATTATGAGCGGTTCACGCACGCGCCCCTGTCCCAGAGCAACAATCTGACCTCGGGCCGGATTTACGAGAACATCATCGCGCGTGAGCGGCGAGGCGATTATCTCGGAAAGACCGTGCAGGTGATCCCGCATGTCACAAATGAAATCAAAGCGGCCTGCCGCAAAGTAGCGGCGGACGTTGATATCGCAATTATTGAGATCGGAGGAACGGTCGGCGACATTGAATCGCTTCCCTTTATCGAAGCCATTCGCCAGATGCGCCACGAGGAGGGCCGCGAAAACACCCTTTTCGTTCACTTGACCCTGGTCCCCTGGATCGCCGCGGCTCAGGAACTGAAAACCAAGCCCACCCAGCACAGCGTTAAGGAATTGCGGGCTATTGGTATTCAACCCGATATCCTGCTGTGCCGCTCGGAGCGCCCTCTGCCGCAGGAAGTCAAAGAGAAGATTGCGCTCTTCTGCGATGTGGACGTCAGCGGAGTCGTTACCGCCAAAGATGTCCACTCGGTTTACGAGATCCCACTCGTGTTCGCCGATCAGGGCGTGGACGAATCCATCCTGCGGCTTCTGCACGTGAACGCCCCCCGGCGCAATCTGTCGCGCTGGACTCAGATGCTTGACCGCATGAATAATCCGATTCGCGAGGTGAGCATCGGCCTGGTCGGTAAGTACGTCGAGTATGAGGATTCCTACAAGAGTCTGAAAGAAGCTCTGCTGCACGCCGGAATTGCGCATCAGACTCGGGTCAACATTGAATGGATCGAGTCGGAGCAAATGAAGTGGCCCGATTGCCGGGCCTACCTGCGCCGGTTTGACGGTATTCTCGTTCCGGGCGGATTCGGAAAACGGGGCATACCCGGCATGCTGGATGCCATTCGCTGCGCGCGCGAAGACCGCATTCCATACTTCGGAATCTGTTTGGGCATGCAGACGATGGTGATTGAATTTGCCCGCAACGTGTGCGGCCTTGCCGATGCCGATTCTACCGAGTTCAATGCCGCCACGCCTTATCGCGTGATCTTCAAACTCCGCGAATTGAAGGGCGTGGATGAACTGGGGGGAACCATGCGGCTCGGCGCCTATCCCTGCCAGCTTGCCGATGGAAGTTTCGCCTCCAGCGCCTACGGCGTGAAAGAGATCAGCGAGCGCCATCGCCATCGCTACGAATTCAATCGCGAATTCGAGGAGACGCTTACCGAACATGGCATGCGGCTCACCGGCCAGACGCCCGATGGCGTATACGTCGAAATCTGCGAAGTGCCGGATCATCCCTGGTTTCTCGGCTGCCAGTTTCACCCTGAATTCAAATCGAAGCCGCTAGAACCGCATCCGCTATTCACGGCATTTCTGGAAGCAGCACTAAAGCATCGCGAGCTGAAGTCCCATTCTGGTCAGGAGAAGGAGACTTACCCGTGGTTGCGGTCGGCGCAGGCAGTTCTCAAGTAACATTTGGTAACCATTCACCGCTTGCGCTAATTGCGGGCCCATGCGTCATTGAAAGTGAAGAGCACGTGCTGCGAATGGCGAAAGCAATTCGCGAAATCGCCGGCGCATATGTCTTCAAAGCCTCTTTCGATAAGGCGAATCGCAGCAGTGTGAATTCGTATCGCGGTCCCGGCATTGTAGACGGACTCCGCATTTTGGCCGAAGTGAGAAGGTTGGGCATACCCGTCCTGACCGATATCCACGAACCTGCTCAAGCCGGGCCGGCCGCCGAAGTGGTGGATATTCTGCAGATTCCCGCATTCCTGTGCCGCCAGACGGATCTGCTGGTCGAGGCGGGGAAGACCGGCCGCGCGATCAATATTAAAAAGGGACAGTTCGTATCGCCCGCTGATATCCGCCATGCCGCCGCGAAGGTGGCCAGCACCGGCAACGAGCGCATCGTTTTGACCGAACGCGGCTCCTCTTTCGGTTACAACAATCTGGTGGTCGATATGCGCGGCTTGCCGGCTATGGCCGCGACCGGCTACCCGGTGGTTTTCGATGCTACGCACAGCATTCAGCTCCCGGGAGCAGCCGGAACCGCATCAGGCGGCCAGCCCGAATTCATCGAGCCGCTTGCCCGGGCGGCCACTGCGGTCGGAATCGCCGGTGTTTTCATAGAAGTGCATGACCACCCCGAACAGGCCCTTTCCGATGGTGCAAACGCTTTGCCGCTCAGCCTCTTACCTGAATTCTGGGAACGCTTGAAAGCGATCGATGCGCTCGTGAAGACCTGGCCCGCGTAGCGGACACCTACACCCATACCTTTTGGGTGTAAGATTGCTTCCCGCTAGGGGCAGTGGAACACGAGGACGTCGAATCAGCGGTCTGCGACGTATCGATTCCGGAGCGCGATTACGCCTCCTGGCAGCATCCGCTTCGCAATACCCAAATCCGCATGCATCCGGCTCCGCTGCGTGCCCTTTCCGCGGAAGCGCTGCATTGCCTGAAGAGCAAACAGCCTTCGGAGATCGGGGGGCTCCTCTGGGGAAAATTCCCTGCCGAACCTGGAAACGATTCGATGCTGATCGCGGAAGCGGAACTGGTTCCGTGTCAGGGGCCGCTGTATAACCGCACACCCGAAGATGCGCGGAGTCTTGAATTCGCCATTACGCGGCAGCGCCCGGAATCCGGCTTGCAACTGATTGGCTATTTTCGCAGCCACATTCGCGAAGGACTCTGCCTCAGCCCGCAGGATCAGAGCCTGATCGAACGCTGCCTCCGGCGTCCCGAATATATCTTCCTGCTGATTCGTCCATTTGAGATGGGCATCTGTGTCGGGGGATTCTTTTTCTGGCAGAACGGCATTCTGCAAACGGACGGCAGTGACCTGGAGGTTCCGTTCGTGTCGCTGGATCCCGCACACTCGAGAACTGACGAGCCTTATGCCGGGCCCGATGAGCGGCCCGTTCCGATCATGCCACCCGCGCCTCGGCAGGAACCTCCGCTCGCGGAAATACCGCGTCATCCCGTAGTAGCGCCGCAACCGGAGCGCAGAACCTGGTTCTTCCTCACCCGTTTTGCCGCTACGCTTACGCTTGCCGCTGCGGCCGGCGCATCGGCCTATTTCATGGTTCCTGCCATTAAGTCGCGTTTGCCAGTCACGAACGAATCGGCGTCTTCCGAAGTACATCTTCGGGTTCTGCGCGCGTCGGATGGACAGCTTGATGTCACCTGGGATAGGAATGCGCTTGAACGGTCCGGTGCGCAAAGCGGGCTCCTCACCATCCGTGATGGTCCGATATCGAAGAACTTAGCCATAGACCGCGATCAGTTGCGTTCCGGCACACTCACCTATTTCCCGAACGGCGGGGATGTGCAGTTTCGGCTGGAGGTGAGTCTGGACGGCGGACGCTCGTTCGTGGGATCGGTGCGCGTTCTGTTGCCGCAATCAAACGCTTCTAACGCACCCGTAGCACTTCCGTCAGAAGAGGCGGTTCAGATGCCCCCCGCACAGGCGAAAGCCGCTGCCGGTACGAAGCCGCCCCAGTTCGTCGAGAAGAATCGCCCGGTCCGTGTGGCGCACCAGCGATTCAGGGCTCCGGCATACATCCCTTTCTCCAACTCCGTTTTGCCGTCGTCGACTACGCAGGTGCGCCCGCCCGCGCCAGACTTGCGGATTGACGCGGCCCTTTCCGCCTTCGCGGCATCTGCTCCCTCTGTCGCGTCGCTGTTTTCGCCGCCCCCACAATTTCCGCTTCGCCCGCCACCGGCTGCAGTGCCGCCAAACCTGCCCGTGGAAAAGCCGTCCAAATTGGAGCCGATTCAGCCAACGGCAGCGAGCACGAAAACGCCTTCCAGTTTTATCCCCCCGCACCCGCTCAAACAGGTGATGCCCGATATCAAGCTGGCCGGGAACGCGTTGGCATTACAGGCCGGAAAGGTGGAGGTACAAGTCACGGTGGATGAATCCGGCCGCGTAAAAGACGCCCGGCCCGTTCGCAAGGACAAAGCGGTAAACAGCTTGGTCGCCAGTGCTGCCATCAACGCGGCCCGCCAGTGGATTTTCCAGCCCGCGAGGCTGCACGGCAAAGCGATTCCGGCGCAACACCTGATCGTTTTTGAATTTCGTTCCGAAAACCGATAGCTTGGGAACTAATCCCACAGGTTTGGCCTCGGTCAATGCGTTGAAGCGGCCGTTGAGATTAAGATATGCGCGGCTTGTCGATTATAGCCGCGACCGGCTACCGGGTTTTCGAAATGCGCTTGTGAAGACTTGGCGCGCGTTGCCACCGTGGACCTTGTCTCGAAACCTATGCAGCACCCGTGGCGCAGGTCGTCGCTTTCTGTGGCCTGCGGGAGTTCCCGGCCATGCTAACGAACTCACTAGATTCAGTAGACTAAATTCATCGCGGTGGCGAAGCAGCGTGATAACTTCTGGCGTGAGCACCTCGACGGATACTTTGAGGCGGATTGGCCTATGGCTCGGCTCCTTGCTCGTTTCCGTCAGTCTCTTTAGTTTATCGTTGAGCTTGCTCTTCTCATCGTTGAGCTTGCTCTTCAATGGAGCTTGGTCCTTCCGGGTCGGAGCGGTCTTTGCCATTCTCCGTGTCACTATGACGTTCGCGTTTCCGGTATGGTGCCTGTACCTGCCATTCGTGCTCGCCCTCAGGGACGCAGAGGGTTCGCGAATCTGGACCATTCTCGTCAGTGGGATTCTAATCGGGCCCGCAGCGCTCGCCCTCTTGGGTCTTATCCTTCAGCTAAGAGGCGGCAATCCGCATCTGATTTGGCACGGCGACCCGCTCCTCGGCGTGCTAGGCGGTATCGCCGTCATGATGTTCTTCGCCGCGATCATAGGATTTCTGACAACCTCTTTTTATGTAATCGCCTTGAAACTCTTTTATCGCCGGTCCACTGTGACCCATCGCGGCGTTACCCGGACATAGGTCGGAATGTCTCGGAACTGCTGGAACATCTGGCCACCCGCCCGCCTGCTAAAATCGCGGCGCAAAAGCGCCGATCGTGCCTTCCGTCCAGGATCATCTCAAGCAATTAATTCGCGAAGTTCCGGATTTTCCGAAGCCCGGCATCAATTTCTACGACATCACGACTCTGCTGAAAGATAAGGATGGGATTCCGCGAAACCGTGGCGTTCCGACTCCTTCGTTCGTGTTGCCGGTCGGCGAGGGGATCGAACAAGCGGTGGCGATACCAATTAGAGTCCGCGCGCTCGGGGCGATCAAGATCACATCTCCGTGTAATCGAATTTCATGTGCGCTCGCACGTTACCGGGTGTAAGTTATTCCGGTCTTACCAACAAAACCGTCGAGGGAACTGCGCTCGGAATTCCGTGATATTTTAAGAGCTTCCTTCAAACGCCCCCCGAGGAGTTTTCTTATCTGAACATTAAGCTCATAGTTCTCAGTTTGCTCTTTAGCTCTCTCGAGGAGCCGCATGGCATTTTCAATGTTTCTTGTTGCGCGCTCAGTTCTATTCATTCTCGATTCTCGCTAGATCGGGTACAGCTCTCAGTGTATGAAATCGCGAACTGCAGTACTAACGAACCAGGGACGGTAATGGGCTAGATCGCGGGTCTGCTTTTTCCGTAACGCATTAGGATCCGTTTTGGAATTGCCGTAATCCAGACGGAGACTTGCCGACTTTACGAGCAGTGGATACTAACACGATCGTTCACAAGAGCAGATTGGAATAGAACCGTTTTGAATTTGCACGCGCGCCGCAAGCAGGCGCTGAAACGGGGCGCGGGCGAACAGCTTCCCGCGCAGGCGGAAGATTACGCCGGTTTTTCTTACGAGCAGGCGGATGAACTGATCGCCTTGGATGTCGCTCTCGAGCGGCTCGGCGAAATGAATCCGCGTCAGCGGCAGGTGATCGAGCTGCGATATTTCGGTGGGCTTTCCCTGGAGGAACAGCGGAGGCTTTGGGAGTTTCGGCCATAAGCGTGAAGCGGGACTGGACGGTCGCTCGAGCTTGGTTGAAAGGGCAGGTCCGGCCCGAAACCTTGGGATAAACGGCGGTAGCTGGCATGTCACCCGATCAATGGAACAAGGCCATGGAGCTGTTCCACGCCGCGCGCGAGAAAAGCGGGGCGAACGTGTGGCGCTGCTCGATTCGGTTTCAAGCGACGATCCCTGGCTGCGGCCGATTGTCGAGCAGATGCTGAGGGATCACGAGGCAGCAGGCAGCTTCTTGAATGAGTCTCCGCTCCAATTTTTTGCCGCGAACGCTTCGTCGGGCGCGGCAGCCGCAGGACAAAGATTCGGGCGCTATGAACTTGTTGCTCCGTTGGAACGTGGCGGAATGGGCGAAGTTTGGGCAGCTAACGACATGGAACTGGAGCGCCGCGTCGCTCTCAAATTCCTGGCTCCCGAAGCGGCACTTGGACGGGCCGTGGAACGCTTGAGGCGTGAGGCCAGAACTATTTCCGCGTTGAACCATCCGAATATCGTAACGGTACATGAGGTGATCCCGCGCGAAGAAGCTCCGATTATTGTGCTGGAGCTGGTCGATGGGAATTCGCTGCGAGAGATCTGCTCAACTCCGCAGCCGTTCCCTAAATTGATCCAAATCGCCTTTCAGATCGCGCAGGCATTGGCTGCAGCGCACGCGCACGGCATCGTTCATCGTGACGTCAAGCCCGAAAACATCCTCCTCCGCCGCGACGGTTATGTGAAGGTGCTGGATTTTGGCCTAGCTCGGCATTTTGAGGCCGCTACGCTTCCTGCCAGCGGCACTTTGCCGGGCGCAACCCTGCCCGGCGGGACTTTGCGCTATATGTCTCCGGAACAGGCGCGCAGCGAACCGCTTACGCCGGCGACCGGTATTTTTTCTTTCGGTCTGGTGCTCTATGAACTGGTCACCGGTCGGCACGCATTTCCGCGCGATTCGGCCTCCGAGACCGTGCGCGCCATTCTGACGAACGAGCCGGTTGCGCCCCCATCGGTAAACCCGCTCATCCCGCGGCAGCTCGATTCGCTCATTCTGAGCATGCTTGCTCATCGGCCTTCGGCACGGCCATCGGCTGAACATGTTGCGCACAGGCTTAGCGAGTTTCAGAGATCGTTAGAAATGCCGGCGATTCCGGAAAAGCGCCTGGCGAGGCGCGGAATGTTAATTGCGGCTCTATTGCTGCTGGCGCTGAGCAGTGCCGCGACGTGGTTGTGGAGATATCATGCAGCAGGTAAGAAGCCGCCGGTTTTTTACCAAGTAACTACTTTCGCCCCGGAAAGTCGTGCTACCGCGCAATCTCTCAAGACGGGAAACGGACGGCTTATTCCAACATCGATGGCATTTTCGTCCGTGCGAACCAGAATCGTGAGCCGAGCCCCTTGCGTGCTCCTGCGGATTTCGTTGTGGATGGGTTGGCATGGTTCTCGAATAGCACGAAGTTATTGGCGAGCGGATTTTCCATTCTTACAAACGTTCCTGCCATCTGGACCCCTCGCTTACCGGCGGGCCGCCGCGCCTGCTTCGCACACAGGCCGGCGGCGCCACACCCTCGCCGGACGGAACGCATATCGCATTCATTAGCGGAGACCGATCCGGGATCTGGTCGATGAAAGCCAAGGGAGGGGACGCGAGAGAGATTGTGGCCGGACCATCGGATGTGTTCCTATTCGTGCTCTGGTCACCGGATGGGCGCAGGCTGGCTTTTCAACGCCGCCGCCTTCCAGAGCAGGAAATTAACTCCGCGCATCCAAATCGCACGTGGCGCTTCGAAGCAGCGGAGCTGGTAACGGGCAGGGTTGTTGCCAACGTGCCGAGCATGCCCATAGGCTCGGCCGCAGCCCTACTGGACGGCCGCATACTGTTTGTGCGATGGGATGCGTGGTGCGACGTCGGCCGCGAGGTTTGGGAGGTGAAAACGAGCCTCTCGAGCGGCGCATTTCTTGGGGTAGCCCATGAAGTCGCGAGCGCCGCCGATGCGAATGCAACTCTGCTCGGCCTCAGGTGCCACGGCAGACGGGAAGGAGATGATCGTGCTCAGGCGGTCGGACCAGAATACGGTTTTTGTCGGAGATTTCGATCGATCACTGCCGCGCATCATATTCGCCGGTTGACATTGGACGAACGGCTAGTTATCCGCACGCCTGGACAGCCGACAGCAGGGCCGTGATTTTCGAGTCAAATCGGGACGGCAACTTCGATCTGTTCCAGCAATACATCGACGAGCGCATGCCCGAAAGCATCGTCGCAACGCCGCTCACTAAGATGCTGCCGCAACTAGCGCCGGATGATCACACGGTTTTGTATGACATGCGTCCCGATGATACAAAGCCCTGGATCAACAGATTGATGAGCGTGCCCGTGCAAGGAGGAACGCCGGAGGAAGTGCCCATTCCAGGAGCGCTGGACGAGTTTCGCTGCGCCTTGCACCCCGGCAAGCGATGTGTCCCGAGGACCACAGCCCGCGGAAAATATTACACCTATTACGATCTGGATCCGATCCGGGGAGCAGGCCGCGAATTGGCGCGCACTAAGTGGATTCCGGGAATACTGGGGGACTGGGACATCTCGCCCGATGGCACGCACGTAGCTCTTCCGAATTCATTCACGGGCAGGCGGAGCTTAGAAAATCTTTCGACATTCTCGCCATTCGTAAACCCAAAATTCACGAATTTTGTAAATACAGCCGGGCCGGTGCGCTTGGGTGAACGGCGAGCGTGTGAGTGTCTTTCGGGCTGCCCGGAACGCCGTCGCGCCATGTCTGTCCTCCATCTTCGCTGCGCAGCAATGCTCTGGCCTCGATTGCAACATGCAAACGCCGAGGCTCCTTCGGATCTGGCAGAATGGACCGCACGTGATGTGTGTGCGGTCGTGGCGGAAAACTCCAGTCGCGTGCTGACGGTAAATCAAGCAAGCCAGGCAGTTCGCGCCAAGTTAGGCCACCATCGTCCGATCGAAACAGAGCGCTCGGTTCCGTTCTCGCATAAACTACATCCGAAACGGCCGCACTTTTGCTGTTGGCCACAGCCAGGGACATCACCTTTCGCTGCGCGAAGCCTTCGCATGAGCGCCAGGTGTTGCCCCCATCATCGCTCCGAAATATTCCGTCTCCAAAAGTTCCGCAATAGATCACGCTAGGCCGGGGCGAGCAAGCAGCAACACACTGAAGCTGTTTGCCGTTGAGCCGAACTTCGCCGCGCCAGTTTCCGTTAGAGCTCGTAATGACCAATAAGCCTTCGGCGGTAGCCAGATAAATCGTCGTGTTCATATCCATTGGACCCAAAAAAGCGGGCGGAGGAGACGGAAGGATAGCTCACGTGTACGATGCCTCGACAATCAGGTGAGTGTCTATGAAAATGGAGCGCATTAGCGAATTGGCTTAAATCAGAAAATCAGTTGACCGCCTCTTATGGCCGACTCTTATGGCCGAGTTAGAGGTTTTGCACACAAAAAGCCGACCTCAAGCATTCCGGTCGTGCACCGCGCCCGCTTTCATTTCCCGAACTGATGGCGCGAGCGCCCGCTGGGAGAGTGGCGCGGTGTCCAACGCGGTCGAGGGGCAGTTCACGGAAATCAAGAGAATGTCACCAGTGAGTTCCAGGTGACGCGAGCGAGGCCCACGTGGATTTCGAGAAGAGAGCGGCTGCGGTTTGGTTGCATTCGCACCGGTCACTCGTAAAAAGCGGCGGCGCGTGGCGGCAGCATTGCACGGTTCGTGTACTTCGACGAAAAAGACAAGGTCACTTGGATCGTGCATTACGACGACAGCACCCTGGTGAAGGACATGACCCTTAGCGTGGCGACGGCTAGGCTGAAAGAGCTGCGGGAGGCATAGAGAAGCCCGCATCCTTTTCGTATCACGATCCAACTACGCGGATCCGGGAACCGCCTGGGTAAGTTGGTTATCACGTATAGGGATTGCTGCATTAAACTCGTCTAAAAATGGAAACGCAATGGCTTCAACACAGTCCGAAATCAGAGCACTTTTGGATAGTCGAGTCGACGTATGCCGGGCAAAGGACATTGATCAACTCATGTCACTTTATTCTTCCAATATCGTTCATTTCGATTGTGTACCCCCTCTCCAGGGCTTCATCGGAACCGATGCAGTCCGGCGTAATTTACTCCGGTGGCTTGAAGAATACGAAGGTCCAATCGGCTAGAAACCCGCGAGCTGAATATCATGACGAGCGGGGATGTCGCGTTCGCGCATATGCTTCACCTAGACAAAGGAAGGCTTCGTCCGTAATCCAGTCCGATCTGGTGTTCCGATCAGGACAGCCACCTTCCGGGACTCGTGCAGATTCACCAAGATTCTTGGGCCGTTTCTTTCCAGTTGGAACGACTCGGGGTGCGCATCCAACTTGACCTCTCCCACTTTGAATCCGTCCGCGCGAAGAATGGCCAAAGCGCCCCTTCCGTAGCCGATGTAGATCTCGTGCCGCTCAGGGTCAAAGCGTACATTGTCGGCGTCCGCACCTAAACGTAGGCTCTACCCACTTAATGGGGCAAGCCGGGCTTACGATTGATAAAACATACTTGCGAGGTAATGTTTTGATCAGATCAGAAGCGATACTCGGCTTGCCCGAATACGGGTTATCCCCGTCCATGAATCCGAGGGCAGAGTGCGCATCAGAGCGC
>DATIMA010000261.1:0-6675 GCA_035475915.1 Bryobacteraceae bacterium | reverse complement strand
CATACCGCTGCTCCGCAGCAGCGCAAAATCCTCGATATCAGCGGTCAATTTCGATTGCGGACCATACACCTCATCGTGGAAGGTAATCTCGTACGCCGGTTCGCGAACCACTCGAAAGCGTATGACGAACGGCTCTCCGGCGGCGGCGCGAGCGTCGCTTTCGGTTTGTGAAAGTGCTCGCATCTCCGGATTACAGAGCCAGGGTCCCTCCCCATGCGGTTTATCTTCGGGCAAATCCAGAGTCGCCGGTACGAAATCCCGGTAAGCAAAGCCCCTCGCCAGCAGATCGTACGCAAGCGTCCGGTGCAGGTCTAAGCGCTCCGATTGGCGGTAGACTTCATCCCATCCGAGGCCAAGCCAGTTCAGGCCATCGTAAATGGAATTGAGCGAAGCTTCAGTGTTGCGGTCAACGTCCGTATCGTCGATGCGCAGCACCATCGTGCCCTGATGTTTTCGCACGTACAGCCAGTTAAAAATGAAAGTGCGCGCGCTTCCTATATGCAGGTAGCCTGTCGGCGATGGCGCAAAGCGAGCCCGAGTCATGAAATAACAGTGTACAGAGCGGCTAGAGTTTGCCTTCGGCGGAATCGAGTTGGGCGTGCAACTGAATAAATTCAGTAATGCTCAGTTGTTCTGCCCGCAGCCGGGCTTCTCGAAGCGTGTCCGCTCTCGTCCCATAATACGGCTTCAGATTGTTTCGTAACGTTTTACGCTTCTGGGCGAAGCAGCGGCCGACGAATTTTAGCAGGGCTGGAATGCCGGGAGGAATTTCGCGTTTGCGAGTGAAGCGCAGCGCAGCCGAGTCAACTTTGGGAGGAGGCGCAAATGCACCGGGTGGAACTTTGCAGACCAATTCGACATCGCACACTAACTGCGCAGCCACGGTCAGGTATCCATAGTCGCGCGACCCCGGTCCGGCAAGTATGCGCTGCGCGACTTCCCACTGCATCAGAAGCACGGCGGCCGGAAAGCGTTCGTCCAAGCCAAGAAACTTTTCGAGAATGGGTGAAGTGATGTAGTAAGGCAGATTGCCGCAGATAGCCGCAGGCCCCCACTGAGTGAGATCGGTCGCCAGTACATCCGCGGCATGCACGTGCAGCTTGGGCTGACTCGCAAATTTGCGTTGCAGAGAGGAAACCAGCGCCGCATCTAGTTCAATGGCATGCAGTTCATCCGTTCGGTTCAACAAGCGCCGTGTGAGTGCCCCGCGTCCTGCCCCAATCTCGATGACCCGCGGGGTGTGCTTGCCGCAAGCCGCCGCCGCAAGCTGTTCCACGATGGAGTCGCGAACCAGAAAATGTTGTCCCAGACGCCGCGGCACGCCTCAGTGTAGAACGGACGATTCTTCCCGTTCAGACCGGCACGGTGAATGAAAATGTCGAGCCCTGTCCGGGCTGAGAATCAACCCAGATGCGTCCACCCACGCGCTCCACAATTCGCTGGCAAATCGCAAGCCCCATGCCGGTGCCGGAATGATGGGCCGTGCTGTGGAGGCGCTTAAAGATTCCGAAGATCTGGTCCTTGTATTGAGGATCGATTCCGATGCCGTTATCGCGAACTGAAAATCTCCACTCATCCGCGCAGCGCTCGGCGCTCACCTCAATTTCCGGCGGCTCCTGGCTGCGATAGCAAATAGCGTTCCCGATCAGGTTCTGAAAAAGCTGTTCCAATTGAAACTCGTGTATGCGAATCTTTGGTAGCGGCCCATGCCTAACCGATGCGCCGCTGGCTTGTATGGCGGCCGTCAAGCTGGCCAGGGCGCGGCGAAGCGCTTCGCTGGCATCCGCCTCATCTGCCGGTTCCGTGCCGGTTGCGGATGCTTGAATAAATGCCCGAAGGTCAGTCAGAAGGTGCTGCATACGGGCCGCACCGGTTGCTATGAAACCGATACATTGGTCCGCGGTTGTGCCAAGGTTGTGATCGAGCCCTCTCTGCAGCATCTGGCTGTAAATAGAAACCATTCGTAATGGTTCCTGTAAATCGTGCGAGGCAGAGTAGGCAAACTGCTCCAGATCGGCATTCGATTGGCTCAGTTCCTGAACGGCATGCGCCAGTTCGGCCTGGGCTCGCTTGCGCTCGGCGATCTCCAGTTGCAACTCACGGTTGGTTCGTGCCAGTTCGGCGGTACGCTCCTGAACTCGTGATTCAAGCTGGTCATGGGCTTGTTGCAAAGCGATCTCCGCCTGCTTCTGCTCCGTCATGTCGAACGCGGCACCGTGAAGGAACCAAGGGCGGCCATCTTCGGTGCGAACCAGTTTCACCTGGCAATGGAACCAAACTACGTGCCCGTCGCGTGCAATCACCCGGTATACAGACCGCAACGGTTGACCGGAGAGAATGAGTTGGGCTGCTTCCACGCTCCAACGGCTTCGATCATCAGGGTGGATCTGGTTATACCACCGAACCGGATCGTGAAGCCATTCTTGCTGCGTGAAACCCAAAAGAGTTTCAATGTGGGGACTGACATAAGCCTCGCTCAAGCCTTGATCGAGAAAGGCCATGAAGATCACGGCGGGAATCTGCTCCACCAGGGTCCGATATCGCGCGGCTGCATCCGGTGGCGGAGCGGTTTGTCCAGCCGGCGCCTGTTCTTCGGATGAAGGTGCTCCGGAAGAGGCCGGGATGGAAGGAAAGCTGGCAGCAAGCTGAAGCAGCAAAGCCTCCGCGCTCTCAGGGGTAATGCGTTCCGTCTGGAAGGTGAGATGTTCACCGGCTGCCATAAGCGTCTTGTCCCAGGTTAATCGCCGTCAAAGCCTCCGCGTGCGCCTTCGCCATTCCGGTTCCTGGTTAAGCGAGTTCTGCGTGAAATTGCGGAGCGCCTTGATCGCCCGCCCATAGGTACTTACGGCATGCGACGAGAGCAACGAACCCGGCGGTTGGTTCATGAATGGCATAAACTTGTCCGGAAAACCGGGCATTGTGCAGCCGATGCAAATGCCGCCAACATTGGGGCAGCCGCCGATGCCATTCATCCAGCCCCGCTTCGCGACGTTACAATTCACCACAGGTCCCCAGCAGCCGAGCTTTACGATGCATTGAGGCAGGCCGTATTGCTCGGCGAAGTCGCCCTGCTCGTAGTAGCCTCCGCGATCACAGCCCTCATGCACGGTTTGGGAAAACAGCCATGCCGGCCGTAGCGCTTCATCGAGAGGAATAGGCGGCGCGAGACCGGCAGCCTGATAGAGGAGGTAAAGCAGGACCTCCATAAAATTGTCCGGAAGAACAGGGCAACCCGGAACGTTGACGATAGGAATGCCCGCGCTGGATCGCCATTGCCAGCCCAGATAATCCGCCAAGCCCATGCATCCGGTTGCGTTCCCCTGCATGGCATGAATGCCGCCGTACGTAGCGCAGGTCCCCGCGGCGACCACGGCCCAAGCGTGGCTGGCCAGCCGGTCAATCCAATCGCACGTAAGAATGGGTTGCGCGGTTTGCCGGTCGGTTCCGAAGCCGGCCCAGTAGCCTTCCTGCTTGTTGTGTTCATTCGGGATGGAGCCTTCGATCACAAGAATGAAGGGCGAGAGCTCGCCGCGAGCTGCGCGATGAAAGTATGTCAAGAACTCGTCGCCTACTTCAAAAGCAAGCAGCGGGTTGTGAAAATTCACTTTAGGAATCCCAGGCATCGAACCGAGCACAAGGTCTTCGATGCTGGGCTGCGTTGCCGCGGTCATGGAAATTGTATCGCCGTCACAGCCAAGGCCGGCGGTAATCCAGAGCACGTCAATCTCTTGGATCGGAGTTGCCATTTACATGCCTGTGTGTGACCTTACCGCGCTGTTTGTAAGGTTACATTTCTGTTGAACGGTCATTTAGTTAGATCCAGCTATTCAGGACAATTCGTTAAGTCCGAACGGTTTTTCGAGCGAAAGGTTTCGAGAGTAGAAGCGCCGGTCCGGAATGAGATCGGCATTCATTCTGGCGAAGAGATTCTTCTCCCCGGGGTCCACCAGCGTACCCCAGTCAAGATCGGAAACGCCGCTGAGAAAAGGTGAGTAGACAACCCGCTTGCCTGCGCGAAGCGCATTTGCGCCAATCCACGCGCCGAGAAATGCGACGGACGCTTCAGGCGGCATGTTGGGCCCGGCATCGAGCAGGAACCGAGCCTTTATCACGGCGAATTGGGTGGAAACCGCGCTGACGGAACGCTGTTTCCACATCTGCGCGAAGTAACCTGGATCATCGACTGTTCGTCCGCGGTTCGGGTCGCCACAGATACCGCCGAACCCGAAGTAGCGGCCGGCTTCCGTTATAACGCCTGTGGTGTTTCGAATGCGGCCGCCTATCATCACCGTATCCGGATGGAGTTCGCTGATGCCGAGCGCCTCCCGGAACCAGTCGGGATTTTCGATTTCAACATCCTGGCCTACAAGATGGATGAAGCCATCCGGTTCCGCGAGCTCCTCTGCCAGGGGCATAAGGGTCTGGGCCGCCGCGCGAGCATCCGATTCGTCCAGCACCACTGTCGCGTGCGCCGCCAATGTCTTCTGGTTCCTCACAAAAGTCCAGTGCGGCCCGCCTCCGAACAGCGGACTGCGTTCCACGCGGAACCTGCAAGCTTGTCCGGTAGAATCCAGAAACCGCTGCAGCACAGCTTGTTGTGAGGAGTGAACCTGGGGTTTGCTGGCCGCGTCGTCGGCGGTCGAGCGAGCGTGAACGCGCCAGCTATACAGGACTTCGGGAATGTGCACCGCGCTATAGCCGGCGGCCATAAACCGAAGGAAGAGATCCCAATCGGGGCTGGCTTCCGTTTCCGGATCGCTGTAAGCTCCCAGTTCGAGCGCCTTCGCCCGATCTACCACTCCCAGATGCGCTATGTAAGCGGAATTCAACAGCAGAACCGGGTCCCAATCGGGTTTCAGGTACGGTTGATAAAACCTGGGCTGACTCAAAGCAGTGCCGATCGCTTTATCCTCATCGCTATAGAGCAGGGGCGGATACTCACCCCCAACAATGTACGATGCCACTACCCGCAATGCTTCGGGGTGAAGGTAATCGTCGGCATCTACCGGCAGCACGTACCGGCCGCCGGCCCGTTCCAGGCACTGGCGCAATCCTCTGGTGATTCCGATGTTTGCGGGCAACGGGAGCAGTTTTACCCATCCATGGCGGGCAAGTTTCTGCAGGTAGTGCAGCAGGTAAGGCCTTGAACAGCCGTTGTCGAGGATGACCCATTCGCATGCGCCCTGTTCGTTTTGTTCGATAATCGAACCGGCGAGCTTCTTCAGGTACGGGACCGGACTACCGTTCCACACGGGCGTGAGAATCGATAGCAAACCGGGTTTTAGCGGTTCACGATAGGCAGTCTTCAAGTGCTCACGCCGTCTCGCTAGCCAGTCGCGGTACTGGCGCACCTCGTGGCTAGGCAGCAGCAGGTCCGATTGCCGCCGCAGGGCGCCCTTCATGAACGCCGGGAAGCCGCGCCGCAATCGCTGCCAGCTTTCTGCATTTAGGGGGACATTCTGCACCTCTTGCTTGCCTGATTCACATTCTCGCAAGCTGGTATGGTGGTTTAGCAGGATGGTGAGAAACGGCTGCAACGGCCCCTCCCTTACGGTCGGGGTTCTGTAAAATGGTTCAGCAGGACGAGGTTGAAGCGCAACTGCGCGCCAGCAATGAGGCGCTGCAGCAGCTTAGATCGGAATTTCGGATCTCTCAGCGGCAGCTTACCCGGGCGCTTGAGCTGCTTGATAAACAGCAGCTACAACTGACCGTACACGAAACGTCTATCGCCCGGCTTGACCGCATTCTGATGGAACTGCTTTCCGGACGGGTATGGCGGACGCTTAGCGCCACTGGAAAGCTGGTTAAACGGATTCTGCCGTCGCGTTATTCAACTGCTGGCGATCTGGTTGCCAGAGGGCGCGAGAACTCGATTCTGGTTTGCGATGACCCCAAACCGGCGGACCTGCGGCCTCGTAGCGGGACAATTACGGTCCGCGGATGGGCGGTCGCGCAGCGCGGGGTAGATTGCGTGCAGGTCGAGATCATAGGCTTGACGCCGGTCGAGGTTAAGCCATCTGTTGCCCGCCCGGATGTTAAGAAATCTCACCCGGAGCTGGATCAGACCGGGCGCTCGGGGTTCCTGGCAGAGCTGAACACGCTTCCTCTTCCTAACGGCAGGCATTCCGTGCTGGTACGCCTTGTCTCGAAAAGCGCGGTTCTGGCTGAGATACGGACCGCGGTGACAATCGACCACGAGAAGGGCTTCGCGTCCGAGTACGAACGCTGGATCCACGAGTTTGAGCGGCCCGACGATGAAGTGATTGAGCTGAAGCTGATGAGCGTGCAGAACCGTCCGTTGATCAGCGTTCTGATGCCGGTTTATAACACCGATCCCGCGGAACTGAAGGCCGCCATTCTATCGGTGATTGAGCAGTCGTACAGCAATTGGGAACTCTGCATCGCGGACGATTGTTCATCGAAGCCGGAACTCCGCGAGATTCTGGACGGCTTCGCAGGGCAGGATCCGCGGGTCAAAGTCGCTTACCAGGCAGAGCAAGGAGGAATATCGCGCACTTGCAATGCGGCCTGGATTCTGGCAGGCGGCGACTATGTCTGCTTCCTGGATCACGATGACACCCTGGCCCCCCACGCCCTGGCTTATATCTGCGAGGCATTGGACAAGAATCCCGAAGCGGATGTGCTCTACAGCGACGAAGATAAGATCGATCAGCG
>DATIMA010000260.1:0-83783 GCA_035475915.1 Bryobacteraceae bacterium | reverse complement strand
TTCGCAAGGCTGAACGCGTAGTAATCGGGCGCATCCCGGCGGGGCGCTGGCAGAATCTCTTCAACATACGTCTGAGCGGCATCGGGCCGGTTTACCAGGTAGACTTTCCCCGGACCCAGCGGGTGCGGTTCCGCAATTAGCGGCGGCGGCGCACTCCCGCCGGACCACGAGCCGAACCGGGCCTTGGCAAGCTCAAGCGCCTCGGTGAGCGAGACATCGCCGACGAGCACCAGGGTTGAACTCCCCGGCTTCCAGTACTTCTCGTGGAATGCCGCAAGATCAGTCGCGCTGAGCCTGCTAACCGCTGAAGGATATCCCCGTACCGGATGCCCGTACGCGTGCTCACGGCCGAAAGCCAGCATCGTGCTAAGCCGGGCCGCAATCATGCGAGGGTTGTTCTCGGCTTGCGAAAGGGAATCGAGCGTCTGTTTCTTTTCCCGATCCACTTCCTCTGCGGGAAAGCTGGGATTGCGAACCACATCAGAAACGATGCCAAGTGCGGCGGGAAGATTGCTTTCCAGCACCTCCAGGCTGACGGTCGAGTACTCGCGGGCGGAACTCGCCTGGGCGGAGGTTCCCAGGTCGGCCAAAGCATCATCAATCTCCAGCGCCTTCCTGTTTCTGGTTCCTCGTGTGACGCTCTCCGCTGTCAAACTGGCGAGGCCTTCCTTCGCCGGAGGATCGTAGACGCTTCCCGCGCGAGTGGCAAACGTTACGGAGACCTTTGGCAGATCCTTCCGCTCCACCACGACCACACTCATTCCGTTATCCAGCTTTGCGGTGGCCACTTCGGGCGCGTGAAAGGGACGGTCAGACCCTAAATCCGGCTGCTTCGAACGGTCGATTTGCGCTGTGGTGTCCAGCTTCGCCGCGTCCGGGTGGAAGCGGACCAGCACACGGTTCGACGTGTTGATCCATTTGGCAGCAGCCAGGCGGACCGAGCCAGCAGTGGCATTGCGATGGCGCGCAACATCTGCGGGAAACTTATTTGGGTCGCCAAAGAATGTGTTGTACTGATTCAGAAGATCAGCCTGACCGCCGAATCCGCCGATCCGTTCAAGGCCGGTCAGGTACTGCAGTTCCCATTTAGCCTTAGCTCGATTCAGTTCCGCGTCCGTGGGCCCGTCTTTCGCCAGGCGGGCGATCTCTTCTGTCACCACCTGCTCCACTTGTCCCAACGATGCACCGGGTCGCGCAGTCGCCTGAATGATGAACATGCCGGCGATCTCCGACGATGCCTGGAACGAAACGATATTCGAGCAGAGCTGCTTCTCATAAACAAGCGAGCGCTGCAGGCGCGAGGAGAGTCCGTCGGTGAGGATGAAAGACAGCAGATCCAGATCCGCATCGCCTGGATCGAAGAATGCCGGCGCAGGCCAGCCGAAATAGGTGCGCTCCTGCGGAACGTGATCGCTGACTTCAATCACTTTTTGGGTATCCAGAGGCGCCACCCAATGCTTCGGCCGGTCCAGCGGAGGACCGGGCGGGATCGGGTCATAATATTTCGCGATCAGGCGTTTCGCTTCGGCCGGGTCGAAATCGCCCGTTATGGCGAGCGAGAGATTGTTCGGCGTATAGTACTGGTGGAAAAAGGCCTTCACGTCGTCGACGCTTGCCGCCAGCAGGTCCTCATGGCTGCCGATCACGTCATGCGAGTAGGGATGACCTGCAGGAAACAGGTTTGTCCGCAGAAGCATGAACGCGCGCCCGTACGGCTGGTTTTCCATTCCCTGCCGCCGCTCGTTCCGCACGATTTCGCGCTCATTGTCAAGTTTGGTCTTCGTCAAAACATCAGTCAGCGTGGCCAGCCGGTCTGATTCGAGCCAGAGCACGTATTCCAGATTGCCGGAAGGTACCGTCTCAAAATAATTGGTGCGGTCTTCGTTCGTTGTTCCGTTAACGCCGCCCTCAAACAGGTTTGCGCCGGCTTTCTCGATGAACCCAAAATACTTGCCGTTTGCGTCTTGCGATCCCTCGAACATCATGTGTTCGAAAAGGTGAGCGAACCCAGTCCGGCCAACACGCTCGTTCTTTGATCCCACGTGATACCAGGAGTTCACGTGAACCATGGGAAGCTTGCGGTCCACATGCAAGATAACCTGCAGCCCGTTTGGCAGCGTGTACTTCTCAAAAATGATTTGCGGAACGCCGGATTGCGGCTCGCTGTTCGGGGTCTGCGCGGCTACTGAATACGCCGCGGCGGCGGCAAAGAGGGCGGCTGAAACACACTTGGCCAACAGGCCCATTCGCTTGGTCTGGTACATAAAAATATTTGCGGCGAGTAGGGCAATTATAGCCCGTTTCAGTCCGCGGAGGGGATCGCCCGGCCGGCGAAGAAGGCGTCCTGCTGATGAACGATCGAAGGCGGGTCGGTGAAGACGACGGAAATGGTATCGAAGCGAACCTGATTCCATTCGATGCCGGCACGGTTCACGTAAGCGCGGGCGGCTCGGACGATGTGCTTCTGCTTCTCCTGATCTATGGCGCGATCCGGGCTGCCAAATTCAAGGCTGCTGCGCGACTTGACCTCAACGAAGATAATCAGGTCTCCTTGCCGCGCGACCATGTCGATCTCCGAATCGCCGCCAGGCTTGTAGTTGCGGGCGACAACCTGCAAGCCCTTCTTTTGAAGATAGCGATGGGCGATATCTTCGCCGCGGCGGCCCAGCGCGGCCGTCTGCGTCATCGTTTGGCGCTGCCGCAACTGCCGGGCTGCGTCGCTCAGCTTCCAGAGGAGCTGGGTGGGTTGGATGGACCAGCCGAATGCTGCCCGGCCGTTGCCGCTTGCACTGCTTCCAGTTGCCATTCGATGACTTTGCCTCGAATGAGATAACAAAGATAGAACTCCCAAAAGCGGCGAAACCACCGAAAGTGGTTTACCAGGAGCTCAAATCCCAGATATCTCCAGAAAGCAAGTAATCGAATGCGGGTCGAAATCTCACGAAAACGAGCGTGCGAATAGTATGCGTACCCGCCGTGATCGTCTCCGAAAAAGCGCAGAGAGAAGCTGTTCAGGTGCCAGCGGTGGGTCGGGTCGCAAAACGAACTGAAATCTGTGTAATGGGGCGTAACGATGACTGCGCGCCCGCCGGGCGCAAGCAGCCGGTGGAACTCCTCCATGGTCCGGATCACGTCCGATACGTGCTCAATGACATGAATCGCCCGCAGTTCCCGGAAAGCGCCATCGCGGAACGGGAAAGGGAACTGGTCCAGATCGGCTATGACATCGGCGCGCGTGTTCCGGTTGCGATCGATACCAATCGAACCCGGATACTTGTTAATTCCGCAGCCGACATCCAGGATTGGAAGGTTTCCTGGGACGTGCTGCAGACGATCGTCTTGTGCGGTCTGCGATTTGCTCACATCCTCATCGGCGGCAGGCGCTAGCCCAAGGCCTGCAAACATTGCTCCAAGTGTAGCGAGCGCCGGATAGGGCATTTAATGAGTTCCCAATAGCAGGCCAGCTACCGAAAGGTCTTCGTCGATGCGGGACCAATGTATTCCGATACCACGGCCGAGCAACTCATAGTCGGCACGCTCTTCCGCGCTCGCGTTGTACAAGCGCGGAAACCAGACCAGCGGGACAGAGATCACGCGCCCATCGGATAAATCGACGATCAGATTGAATTCATCCGTTCTGACACGCAGAGCCAGCGGCTCGGTGGCAAATTTAACCGGAGAAGTACTCATTCCGGGCCTCCAGAAAGAACCTTCGATTTTTCTCGAACCATTGGCTGCACGTTGTGAAGCGTGGGAGGGCTGAAGCCATCGCTGCTCACCAGGCCCACCGGGTCGAGCCAAAATTTTGCTATGCCGTCCGCCTTCGTAACGTGAACGTGCGCCGGCTCATTTCGCTCGTTACTAACGAAGAAGAATCGGAATCCATCCAGGCGAAGCACAGTAGGCATGCCGCATTGAATAAGTTACGCCGAACTAAGTACTAAACATTCCTCCAGTGTATCGAGGGCGAAGTCCGCCTGGTCGCGATTGATAACCAGGGGTGGACACAGCCGGATGCTGTTTGCGCCCGCACCCAAAATCAGCAGGCCGCGCTCGAACGCCAACTTCTCAAGGTGATTACGAATCCCGGGCGCCCGCTCTTTCGTTTGCTGATCTTCGACCAGTTCGACGCCGATCATGAGCCCCAATCCGCGCACATCGCCCACGTGACGGAAACGACTTGGCCACGTGCGCATCCGATCCATCATGTGCGCCCCTATTTTGGCCGCGTTCTCGACCAGGCTTTCTTCCAGGAGTTCAATCGTGGTCAGGGCGGCCGCATTCGATACTGGATTGCCGCCAAAGGTAGATGCGTGCGCGCCCGGAGGCCAGTTCATCACGTCTGCGCGGGCGACCGTTGCGGCCAGCGGCATGCCGCTCGCAATGCCTTTTGCGATGGCCACAATATCGGGTGTAATGCCAAAATGCTCGGATGCGAACATCTTGCCCGTGCGTCCCATCCCGCATTGAACTTCATCGTGGATCAGCAGAATCCCGTACTTGTCCGCGATCCGGCGCAACTCCTCATGAAACTTCTTCGGCGGAACCAGGTAACCGCCTTCACCCTGCACCGGCTCGACCACAATCGCAGCCACTTCGTCGGCTGGAAGGATCGTTCTAAAAAGGGAGTCCTCCAGGACCTTCACGCACTCCACCGCACACGTCGACGGCTCTTTGCCATAGGCGCAGCGATAACAGTACGCGTACGGAATGTGCTGCACCGGCAAAGCCGGATGAAATCCACGGCGCTGGATGACCTTGCTGCCGGTCAACGAAAGGGCTCCCATGGTCCGGCCGTGAAATCCGCCGAGAAATGCTATAAATTTATCGCGCCCCGTGTGATAGCGCGCCAGCTTGATTGCCGCTTCGATCGCCTCGGCGCCGGAATTGCCGAAGTAGACGCGATGGGGTATCTCGCCGGGCGTCAGCGCTGCCAGCTTTTCAGCCAGCTGGACCATATTTTCGTAATAGAAATCGGTTCCCGACATGTGCAGGAACTCGGCGGCCTGTTGCTGAATTGCGCGAACCACTCGCGGATGCGAATGGCCGGTGGCGACTACCGCGATTCCCGCGGCGAAATCAAGAAAGTGGTTTCCGTCAACGTCCTCCACCACTGCGCCTTCGCCGCGCTTGATGACTAGGGGGTAATCGCGTGTGTAAGAGGTCGATAACACGGCTTGATCGCGGGCAATAATCTCTTTCGCCTTTGGACCAGGCAACGGAGTCACAAGCTTGGGAAGAAAAGGATTCGCAGCAGTCTGCGTCGGCATTGGATTCACACCTCAATTTTTTTTCAGACAGAAACGACAGGAGAGCCGCGCCTTGCGCGCAGTTAGTCTGAACCAAAGAGGGAGGGCCGCACGGCGGAAGGAATCGCCATACTTCTACTCTAATCCAGAAGTGGGAAGCATGGGAAGAAGCTCTCCAAATCTGAAGCTTTCATGCAGATGAACCGATGCGGCATTGTCGTCACCGGTAAGCCGTGCGCGAACGATAGGGCCCGGCATACGCATATCCCACAATGGCCCCCTCATGTTTGCAAGAAAGGGCTAGCGTCTCACCTCAAGGGTTCACCACAATTATTCGCGTGTATTCGTGTGAATTCGTGGCCAAGAATCTTACAACAACCTTCCACCGCTACAATGGGCAGATGCCGGACGAAGAAGCCTCCCCGCTCACCTTCGAGGCGAGCCTGCAGGAGTTGGAGCGTATCGTCAAGGAACTGGAGAAAGGCGATCTGCCGCTAGAGCAGAGCCTTGCCTTGTTTGAGGCAGGTATGCGATTGAGCGGCGAGTGTAAGCGGCAACTGGAAGAAGCAGAGTCCCGGGTGGAGATCCTGATGAAAAGGGGATCGGAGATGATTCCCGTCGCTTTCAATCCCGAAAAGCCGGCGAAATGACCAAAGCGGAACAAATCGGCTTGCAGGACTACCTGTCCGAACAGGTCCATCTTATTGACCGCGCGCTGAATGAATGGGTACCCAATGAAAGCGTCGAGCCCTCGTCCATTCATCGGGCCATGCGCTACAGTTTGTTTGCCGGTGGTAAGCGCATCCGGCCCATTCTGGCCATGGCGGCGGCGCGGTCGGTTTCGGATTCACCGGATGGCGTTGAGCACGCAGCTTGCACCTTGGAGCTGGTTCACACGTATTCGCTGATTCACGATGATCTCCCCGCTCTCGATAATGACGATCTTCGGCGGGGCCGACCCACCTGCCACAAAGTCTTTGGTGATGCGATGGCGGTCCTGGCTGGGGATGCCCTCCTTACCCTGGCTTTCGAGGTGCTCAGCCGGCTGCGTGACCTAAGCGCGGATCGCAAAATCCGGCTGGTCGAAGAGCTCTCTCGTTCGGCTGGAACCGTGGGCGGGATGATCGGCGGCCAGGTGAACGACATCGAGGGCGAGCGCCGCCGGCCCACCGCACTGCTTCTGGAATCCATTCATCGCGCCAAAACAGGAGCCCTGCTCTGTGCCAGCGTTCGCATGGGCGCCATCTACGCGGGCGCATCGGAGGAAGAACTGGCCGCGCTCTCGGAATACGGCGAACATGTCGGCCTGGCGTTCCAGATCATTGATGACGTTCTGGACGTCGAAGAATCGTCTGAGTCGCTTGGAAAGACGGCCGGGAAGGACGAGGCCCAGCAGAAGATCACGTTTCCGGCTGTTTATGGCCTTGTGCGTTCCCGCGAGATGGCCGAAGAAGAGCGCCTCGCCGCGCATATCGCGCTGCGTCTGTTTGATGATCGTGCGGAGCGCCTCCGCCAGCTTGCCGATTTCATCGTGTACCGCAAAGCGTGACCCCGAAAAAACAACGCCTCGACCTGCTCTTAGTTGAGCGGCAGCTCGCCGAGTCACGAGAGAGAGCGCAGGCGTTGATTCTGGCCGGAAAGGTCAGAGTCGATGCGCAGAAGGCCGATAAACCTGGCCGCCTGATTGCCCCAGAAAGCCGCATTGAGGTTGAACAGCCGCTGAAGTACGTTAGCCGGGGCGGATTGAAATTAGAGGCGGCGCTCACTCACTTCGCGATTCCAGTAGCCGGGCGAGTCTGCCTGGACATCGGCGCCTCTACAGGCGGATTTACGGATTGCCTGTTGCAGCACGGGGCGGCGCGCGTGCATGCCGTAGATACCGGCGCAGGCCAGATCGATTGGAAATTGCGATCGGATATCCGCGTCATCTTACATGAGCGCATGAACGCGCGATATCTGACCTTCGATGAGATCGGAGAAATGATGGACCTGATTACCTGCGATGTGAGTTTTATTTCAGTTACTCTGCTGGTTCCGCAATTGGCTCCGCTGCTGGCGGCAAATGGCGACTGGGTCGTACTCATCAAACCCCAGTTCGAAGTCGGGCGGGAGCGAGTCGGCAAAGGAGGGATTGTGCGCGACCCCGAGGCTCACCGAATGGCTTGCGACAAGGTTGCGCGTGCGGTACAGGGGGCCGGATTTGGAACCTCTATTATTGACAGCCCGATCTTAGGCGCGGAGGGAAACCGCGAGTTTCTTCTCCACGCCCGCAGAGGCGTTCGTTAGGATCGGTTGCAGGAATTCGGATCTCAGATGCGGAACATTAAAACGGTAGGCATCATTTCCAAGCCCAATATGGCTCAGGCCGCCGGGATCGTTTGTGGGTTGGTTGAGTGGTTGGACGAGCGGGGCATCGCCTACCGTTGCGATGAGCAAACCGCGCAGTACGCGGACAATGGTGAGTTCTTCTCGCGGGAAGAGCTGGTCAATGGTACTGATCTCGTGATCGTGCTGGGAGGCGATGGGACACTTCTTTCGGCGGCCCGCTACGTGGCAGGCCGCGATATTCCTCTGTTCGCCGTCAATCTCGGTCATCTGGGCTTCCTCACCGCCATCCCGGTTGAGGACCTCTTCCCCGATCTTGAACGCGCGCTGCGTGGCGAGCACCGTATCGGCCTCCGTCGCATGGTCGATTGCGAACTCGTCCGCCAGGGCCGGACCATCGGAAGCTATTCGGCGCTGAACGATATCGTCGTTACGAAATCGGAGCTGGCGCGCATGATCGATCTCGATACTCATGTCGACAATCACTTCGTGGCCGCCTATAAAGCTGACGGGCTGATCGTCTCGACGCCCACCGGTTCCACCGCGTACTCCCTGTCCGCCGGAGGACCGGTCATCTTTCCCTCCGTTGCCGCGCTCTGTATTACGCCCATCTGCCCGCACATGCTGACCAACCGGCCCGTCATTGTGCCGGAAAACAGCGTCATTCAGATTTTGAATCATAGCGAAGAGGGCACTTACTTGACCATTGATGGACAAGTGGGCGAGCCCTTGTCCAGAGGGGACCGCATTATCTGCCGCGCATCGGCGAAGACCATCCAACTAATCCGGCCGCCCAAGATGCTTTTCTTCGACGTTCTGAGAGAAAAGCTCAAGTGGGGCGAACGCTAAGGGAAGTTCGTCACAACCAACGGCTTACCGAGCCGCGACCAACGGGAGTGGTCTTGCAGCATTTAGTGACGAACTTGCGCTCACACAACGGCTCGCTCGTCGCTGTGCCCCGGCAACTGGTGTTAAAATTGCAACACTGTGCCCCAATTTGTGATCGAACGTGATGTCCCGGGCGCCGGCTCATTATCAGAAGCCCAGATCCGGGAGATATCATTGCGTTCGCTAGAAGCGTTGAAGGATATGGGGCCGCAGATTCAGTGGCTCCACAGTTATGTTACCGAGGACAAGGTGTATTGTCTGTATCTGGCTCCCGACGGGGACAGTATTCGGGAGCACGCCCGCAGAGCAGGAATTCCAGCCGATCGGGTTGCCGCAGTACGTCGTTTGATCGATCCGGCTAGAGTTGTGTAGCAGCGCCCGGTTCTCCCAGCGAGTATTGGATCGCACTTTCCAGGCTCATCGCATAACCTTCTGCCCACACGCGCTTTCCCTCCTCCTCACTAAGTGCTTGCCAGGCAGGAAGCAGCGTCTCATCCATCTTGGATCGTTCGTCTGGATGAAGAGCAGCGCCAATCGATCGGCGTAAATGATCTGCAGCCGCGGTGAGCTTGAGCGCGCGTTCGGCGTATCCCTCAGCGAGCGCGACACAAGCTGAGCCTTCCAGTGCCCGAGCAATACCGCGCCGGTGCCGTAGACCGGCAAAGATTTCCAATGCTTCGCGGCATGCGGAGCGAGCAGCCAAATGGTCTCCCTCTGCGCAATCGAGGTAGGCCAAATCCGTTAAACACCGCGCGGAGCCCCACGGGTCGCCGGCTTCCCGAAATGCTGACAGTGCCCGTTGATACAAGCCTCGCGCCGCAGCCATGTCGCCCGACGCGCGTGCTATATCGCCCTGCTGATTGATAGACCAGGCGCTACCGGTGCGATCGCCCAGTTGATCGAAAATATCCGCTGCCTCGCGCAGTGCCCATCGAGCACGTGGATAGTCCCCGCGAACCTTGACCACATTCGCCAGATTATGAAGGCAGCGCGCGGTTGCCAAGCGGTCCGGCAGCATCCGCCAGCACGCCAGGCTTCGCTCAAAGTTACTCTGCGCAGCCGAGTAGTCGCCCCGATCCCGGGCCGATATCGCTAACGCGTTCAAAGATGCTGCAATACCCACCTCATCGTGTAGATCTTCATAAAGAGAAAGGCTTTGTTTTAGGAAATGTTCGGCAGCGGGATAATCGCCTAGAGCCGTCGCCATAGCGCCAAGGAAATGTGACACCCTGGCGCGTTCTTTCGTATAATCGCCGCCGGCCAGGCGAAGAACCGTTTCCAACCGGGCACGGCCCTCCCTCAAATGTTCCCGTGCATCCCAGAAGCGAAACAAGGCCACGCAAAGACGCAAGGCCCAGTCCACATCCCGCACCTCAAACAACCAGTCGAGAGCGAATCGGAAATTATCCATCTCGCTGTCACATTGCGCCAACCAGCGAGCCCGCTCCGTCAGGCTGAGCTCCGGATTTCCTTCTTCCGCCACGACGAGACAGTACGCCGCATGTGCGCGTCGCGCCGAACATTGCTCACCGCTATCGGCGAGGCGCTCGAAAGCGTACTCGCGGATCGTTTCCAGCATAGAGAAATGCGGCTCAGTCTCGGCTCGGTGTACGCACTGAATTAAATTCTTATTCACCAGCGATGAAAGCCCATCAAACAGGTCGATCCCGAGATCGCGATTCGTGTTGCAGACCGCTTCGGCCGCCTCTATTGTGCATCCGCCGGCAAAGACCGAAAGCCGGCGAAACAGCTTTCGCTCAGCGTCGTTCAAGAGTCCGTGACTCCAATCAATGGCCTTGCGGAGCGTTTGTTGCCGCTCCGGCAGATCGAGCGCGCCGCCAGTTAGCAACTGCAGCCGGCTTTGGAGCCGGTCCAGGATAGCTTGGGGAGGCAGTACCTTAATTCGGGCAGCCGCCAGTTCGATGGCTAAAGGCAATCCATCCAACCGCGAACAGATTTCCTGCACGGTGGTTACATTTTGTGAAGTGATTCTAAAATCGGGCCAGACCGCCGCAGCGCGTTGGGCGAACAATTCGACGGCGGAATTTTGAGCAAGAGCCGTCACGGGAAATTCCTGTTCGCCGTACACACGCAAGCACGACCGGCTGGTAACCAGAATTTTGAAAACGGGGCATGCCTGTAAGATGTCAGCCACCAGGGTTGCGGCTGGTAGGACCTGTTCAAAGTTGTCCAGCAGGAGCAGAAACGGTCCGGAGTTCTGTAGTTGATCGCCGATCAGTTGTGGAACGGTTCGGTTCGCGACCTGCCGGATTTCGAGCGCGTCCGCCAAAGCGGTTGCCACTAGTTCTGGATTGGTGATCGAAGCCAGACTCACAAATTGAACTCCCGCCGTGAACTTGTCCGCGACGGCGTATGCTGCAGCGACCGCAAGCCGGGTTTTTCCAGCGCCTCCTGGACCAGTCAGGCTCAAAAGCCGGATGTCCGGCCGGAGCAGCAATTCGGTAACATCCGCGAGTTGCTGTTCTCTTCCGATCAGTGAAGTACGTGGACTCGGCAAATCGTAGCGCCGCCTGGAAAGCTTCGCCGGCTCCTCCCAAGTCTCCGGTAAGCCAATGGGGCCGGTTGTTTGCAGCGGATGTGCCTTTGTCGCGTTTTGGACGACTTCCGCGGTGAACACGTATCCGCGCCGCGACACCGTCTTTAGCAATTGATGATGGCGATCACTCAGGGCGCGGCGCAGCTCGAGAGTACACTGCACCAGCGAATCGTCCGTAACGAAGGAGTCCGGCCAAATGGTCTGAATCAATTCCTGCTTGCTGATCAGCTGTCCGGGGTGCTCCACCAGATATTTAAGCGCCTCGTACACCTTTGGACGAAGCTTAATCTCTTCGCCTGCCTTAAAAAGGCACCCGCGTGCAACATCCAGCGTGAACTTGTCGAATTTGTAACTGGTCTTCGTGTCCAAGCGCGCTCCCGCGTTTAGCTGACGTGAATCAACAGGGCGCATCCTGATTTTGGTTTTTCTTTGGTGTTGTTTCGTTACTTCCCGGCCCGATCCCTGTTACTCTGCAATTGCAAGCGAGGGCTCAGCAGCGGGTCGCCTCCATTTCTGGACATTAGGATGAACGCTCTTAAGAGCGGATTCTAGCAAAAAAATGGGATGCCAGGAGAAAGTTACGGGCAAGCGGCCGGCGAAGATGCTACCGGTTCAAAAAGGAGATAAATCCAATGAGTACAGCACAAGTTTCTGCTCTTGACATGAATAGGCTGAATGCCTTTATTGGTCAATTCGTGACAGATCTCGGAGCCGCCGTTCACGCCGGAATGGTGGTCATCGGGGAAAAGTTAGGACTCTATAAGGCTCTCGCGGGAAACCCGATGAGTTCCGCGCAGCTTGCCGCCAAGACCAAAACCGATGAGCGCTATGTGCGTGAGTGGCTGGCTTCACAAGCCGCGGGAGGCTACGTTACTTACGATGAGAGCAACGATAAGTTCAGCTTGAGTGAAGAACAAGCGTTCACTCTGGCAAATGAAGATAGTCCAGCGTACCTGCCTGGGGCCTTTGAACTCGCTTTGGGCTCGCTTGCGGCGGTCCCGCGTATCGCGGAATCTTTTCGCACTGGCGCAGGCATGGGCTGGCATGAACATGCTGATGGCGTCTTTCATGGCTGTGAAAAGTTCTTCCGTCCAAGCTATGCCGCAAATCTGGTAAGCGCGTGGATTCCGGCTTTGAGCGATGTTAAGCAAAAGCTCGAGGCGGGGGCGCGGGTCGCCGATGTCGGCTGCGGAAAAGGGGCTTCCACTTTATTAATGGCAAAGGCATTTCCCAACTCTCGATTTTATGGATTCGACTATCATGACAAGTCGATCGAGGCGGCACGTGAGTCGGCCAAGCGTAGCGGCGTTGCCGACCGGGTCACGTTCGACGTATCAAAGGCCAAAGACTTTCCTGGCAAAGACTACGACTTGGTAGCTGTTTTCGATTGCCTGCATGACATGGGCGACCCGATCGGGGCGGCTGCGCACGTCCGGCAGTCCTTGACCAGGGATGGTACCTGGATGATCGTTGAGCCCTTCGCTAATGACCAGCTGCAGAACAATCTGAATCCCGTGGGGCGAGTCTACTACTCTTTCTCAACCCTGCTGTGTACACCCTGCTCACGATCGCAGGAAGTCGGGCTGTGTCTCGGCGCTCAAGCCGGTGAAGGGCGCATTCGGGAAGTGGTTGTCTCCGCCGGGTTCAATCGCTTTAGGCGAGCTGCGGAGACGCCCTTCAACATCGTTTACGAAGCTCGGCCATAATCCTCGCCGCCGGCCGTAGGATCAGCCGTTTCAGATTCCACTTCGGGTAAAGGATTGTTTCCGGAAACTGCGGGGAGTCGTCCCGATTTCCGCGCGAAAAGCACGGCTAAAATTCGAAGCGTCATTAAAACCGGAATCGACAGCAATGTCCAAGGCTTTTTCATTACCACCGGACAGGCGTGCTACAGCCTCAGCTAGCCTTAATCGGCGAACGTATTGGTGTGGCGTGAGACCGGTGACTTGTTCGAATGTCCGCAGAAAATGATACGGGCTCAAGCCCGACTGTCGTGCCAGATCGCTGAGCTTCAACGCTGATCCAAGATTCTCCTCGACCATTCTGAGCACGCTAGTGACCCTCGAAATCATATGGGGTTGGGATGTGTGATTACCTGATACATAGCCATTTGACATTCTCAGGGACCGCACCGCCATTTCAACACTGAATTCCTCCAATAGAAGGTTTACTTCAGGGCATGAGGTGGAGGCTCTCTGAAGCACTGCCCATGCGCCATAAAAGAGGTCGGCTAGTCCGCGAAGCGGGGGCAATCTCAACACCCGAAAAATGGCACTTCGCCCGTGTGCACCCGCATCGGCGGCGACTCGTTCGAAAAATTCAGGCGAGTAATGGAACGAAAGGCAGCGGTCACCCATAGCATGCTCATGGCCGCACTCGAAATTCTGTCCAGGGTTGCCTAACAAGATTGAGCCGGGACTCATAAACTCGCCGCGACCGCTCACTGGGTTCGAGCCACGGTATTGGAAACTGCCGGCCAAAACCATCGCGATCGAGAACACTTGATGCTGTTCTTCACAGGGGCGGTCCTTTGGTCCGGAGGTGCAGATTACGTCCTCCGCAATCCAGCCGTTTCCTCGCGCAAGAGCGCGCATGGCAAGCCCGCCAGGACCTCCGGCCGCAAGCCTCCGCGCACAGGCCCGTTGAATTTCTGCCGCAATTTTTGTCAAGAAATGCCTTCTCTTCACCGTTATAAACAAATCAGAGGACCTTATGACGGTTGACACAAAAAACACGATCTCAACGATGTTGATCACACAATGGGAGCAGTCCTGCGCCAAACTGATTGCATTGGCGGAGCATGTTCCTGAAGACAGGTACGAGTACCGGCCAATCGATCAGGTTCGAACCTTTGCCGACGTGTTGAGACACACGGCGTTTTGGAACCAGTGCGTTACGGAGCAGGCTCACGGAGGAGAGCCCGATGAGTCTGCGAATGAACTTCCAAAGGCGCAATACTCGACCAAAAAGCGAATCTTGGACGCGCTGCGGCAAAGCAATAAAGAATCCGTCGCAGCTCTCAAGAAGCACGGGCGCCTGAATGACAAGACAGCTGAAATGCTCGTCATGTTTATAGGACATACCAGTGAACACTATGGCCAATTAGTGGTGTATACGAGGCTGAACGGCATCGTGCCGCCCTCGTCCACTACATAGCTGGCCGTTCGAAGAACTTTGCAATAGGGTAAGTTATGCAAAAAGCAGAAATACTAGAGTTCACAGATGTGCTTAAAGCGGCAGGCCGTTCTTTTGACATCCCCGAAGCGGCAGATGCCTATGGTTGGCTAGTGGGGAGTTGGGAACTCGACTGCCGCCGGTATGCAGGCGAAGCAGTATCTATTACAGGTGAGGCACACTTCGGTTGGGCCCTGGAAGGCCGAGCTATTCAAGACGTTTGGATTATGCCGAGCCGTTCAGAGCGAACGGCATCGTCAGACCGAAAAAGGAACATGTTTGGCACGACCTTGCGGATATGGGACTCTTCCATCCAGGCGTGGAGAATTGCCTGGCGGAACCCGGTCCATAACCACTGGGAAAATCAAATTGGCCGCTGGAGCGGCAAAGACGTGGTTCAAATTGGAATTCGCGCGAATGGAACACCAACCAAATGGTCCTTTACCGAAATTACCCGAGACTCGTTCCACTGGCTCGGCGAGGTGTTGAACGCAGACGGGCAAACCTGGGCGTTGGAGGGAGAATTTCTTGCCAAGCGAATGTACTAGCGAACGCTGAAGTAGGAAAACCTGCAGATCTACTCTATGGACTGGATCGCCTTTAAGGGATTCCACTTATCTGTCGCGGTAGCCTGTGAGAAGAAGGACAGGAGGAGAGGAGACCCATGTTTCGCATACGAATAGCGCTTCTGATTCCCGCCGTGTTAGCTTGCTTGTTGGCCGGCTGTGGAGGCAGTGCACCCAGTGATCAGTCCGTAACAACGGATATTCAATCCAAGCTTTACGCCGACGCCACTACGAAACCGGCCAATATCAGCGTAGCGGTTAAAGATGGTGTCGTGACGCTGAGCGGCGACGTTCCAAGCTCGGACGTGGAACTCGAAGCGATGAAGATTGCCAATGGGACGGCTGGAGTAAAGAGCGTCAGCGATCAGCTCAAAGTCAACGCCGCTGCGGCACCGGGCAATCAAGCCGCGGCTCCTGCACCAGCTCAGGCGCAAAGCTCTTATCCGCCAACCACTCCTGCTCCAGCCGCCAGTACGTCTCCTGCTGGCAGCACCGGGCAGCGCGAGCGGACAGCATCATCAGCTTCCGCCACGATCCCAGCCGGCCAGCGAATCTCAGTTCAGATGACGGATGCTATCGATTCGTCGAAGAACAGCCCAGGCCAGGACTTTCAGGCATCACTCGATGCGCCGGTCACATCAGGCGATCGGGTAGTGCTACCGGCGGGTACACCCTGCACAGTGACGCTTGAGAACGTCGCCTCCGCGGGCCGTATCAAGGGACAGAGTGAACTGGCCGTTCGGTTGACAAGCATCAGCTACCGGGGCCGAACGTATCGAACGGACACTGCTGTCGTTGAGCAGCAGGGGAAGGCTCGCGGCAAGCAGACCGCCATCCGTACCGGCATCGGCGCGGCGGCGGGCGCTATAATCGGCGGCCTCGCCGGAGGTGGCAAAGGAGCCGCGATTGGATCTGCCGCGGGCGGCGGCGCTGGATTCGGAATCAACGCGCTGACCCACGGCCCGCAGGTCAAGATTCCATCCGAAACTGTACTTACGTTCCAGCTTCAGTCGCCGCTGAGCATCGAAAGGCGTTAGGCCGGCTGCGGGCTCTCGCCGCCAACCAGCCCCGGAATCGGTGCGGGCGGATGCGGTGCAATGACGGTCCCGCCCTCGGGCGGGGTCGTCTGCGTTCCGGTCTTCTGGCCGCTGGCCAGCTTCGGTAATTGCTTGCCGTTGATCAGGTCGATCACTTCGCCGCCATCCAGGACTTCACGCTCCAGCAGCGCTTCCGCAACCCGGACGAGTGCATCTGAATGTCCTTGAATGATCTGCTTGGCAGCGTTGTAGCCGTCTTCCACCAGCTTGCGAACCTGTTGATCGATCCTGATCGCGGTCTCTTCGCTGTAATCGCGGTGTTGCGCAATCTCGCGGCCCAGGAAGATCTGCTCGTCCTTTTTACCGAAGCTTAAAGGACCGAGTTCGCTCATTCCCCACTCGCAAACCATTTTGTGGGCCATCTCAGTGGCGCGTTCAATGTCGTTTCCCGCACCTGTCGTCATTTGGTCCAGGAAAATCTCTTCTGTGATTCTTCCCGCCATCAGAATGGCCAGACGTGCTTCCAGATACTTCTTATCGTGTGACAGTTTGTCATCCAGCGGCAGTTGCATGGTCAGACCGAGAGCCATACCACGCGGAATAATAGTCACCTTGTGCAGCGGATCGGCGTTCTCGATCAGCGCCGCAACCAGCGCATGGCCCGCTTCATGGTAGGCAGTCATCCGCTTTTCTTTGTCGCTGATGATCATACTCTTCCGTTCGACGCCCATCAGGACCTTGTCCTTGGCGACTTCGAAATCGTACTGCGTTACCACTTTCCGGTTTTGACGAGCAGCCACCAGAGCCGCTTCGTTGACAAGATTTGCAAGATCGGCGCCGGCGAACCCTGGGGTTCCGCGAGCAATAACCGATAAGTCGACATCGTCCCCGAGGGGCGTCTTCTTTGTGTGAACTTTTAAAATGCTTTCCCGTCCGCGTACATCCGGGCGGTCCACAACTACACGCCGGTCAAAGCGGCCAGGGCGCAGCAAAGCGGGATCCAACACATCCGGCCGGTTCGTCGCGGCCACCAGGATGACGCCTTCATTCGATTCGAAGCCATCCATTTCGACCAGGAGCTGATTCAGCGTTTGTTCGCGCTCGTCATGGCCGCCGCCCAACCCCGCGCCACGGTGCCGGCCCACAGCGTCGATTTCATCAATAAAGATAATGCAAGGCGCGTTCTTCTTGCCTTGCTCGAACAGGTCGCGCACACGGCTCGCGCCCACGCCCACAAACATCTCGACGAAATCCGAACCGGAAATCGAAAAGAACGGCACATTCGCTTCACCGGCGATGGCTCGAGCCAGCAGCGTTTTACCCGTTCCAGGAGCGCCGACCAGCAAGACTCCTTTGGGAATACGGCCGCCAAGCTTCTGAAACTTCTGGGGCTCGCGCAGGAACTCGATGATCTCCTGCAGTTCCTCCTTGGCTTCCTCTACTCCGGCGACGTCTTTGAAGGTGACTTTCTTCTGCTGAGACGAGTGCAGCCGGGCGCGGCTCTTTCCAAAACTCAGCGCCTTATTCCCGCCGCTCTGCATCTGCCGCATCATGAAGATCCACAATCCCAACAGAATCAGTACTGGAACCGCGTTAAACAGAATTCCAATCCAACTGCTTCCGGTTGAATCCTTCCAGGTGACCTTGACGCCCTTATCCTGCATCATCTTGTAGATGTCTGGATAATTGGGAGGAATCACCGAATGGAACGGCTTCGAAACTCCGTTTTCAGCCATGGTGCCCTGCACATCGCTGCCGGTGATATTGGCTTCCTTAATCTTGCCGTCCTGCACGTAGGTGACAAAATCGGACAGACTCAGGTTGGTGGGCGTCGGACCTCGACCGGTCTTTACCGCCATGTACACCAAAACGACCGCGCAGATAATGACCACCCAGAACACCGCGGTTTTTACATTTGAACTCATGAATTTACCTTCCGCCGGCAATCCTGCTGCCGGTTCCGGGTGCAAGCACCCGATTCCGCCCTCATATTGAAAGACGTCAATCTCACTACTTTCGATTCACACACGGCTCCGCCTTCTACTTACTCGGCCGGCCGAAAAGTGAGGCGAACGACGCAGTTGCTTTCTTCCGATCTCTTGAAATGATGCGCACAACCGAACTGGCGCGCCCAAATGATCTCACTCCCGAGTACGAGCACGGGCCAGTGGCGTCGCTCCCAGAGCGGCACACGATATTCCTGGAAGAGTGATTTGATTTTTTCTGCTCCCTGATGTCCGGTGCGGTGCAGTTGGTCCCCTGGCTCCCAGTTTCGCACTGCAAGACACTCCGGCCGCTCTCGACTCGCGATCCGGTGTCCGTCCAGATCTACAACTTCCGATAATTCTTGGTCTTCCTTGAAATTAGCACAAATTTGTGCCTCGGAGTTCAACCAGTTAACGGAAATAGATCCCACCTGGAAGGGAAGTTCGCAATCCTGACCGAAACTTAATTCTCGGCGATAGTGCCGCCCTCCTGCGCTCAGCGCTCCTGGGGCAGCCAGAAGCAGTCTGTCGAACGACCGTAGGGCGTCCGCGCCGGGAACCAGCACACGGTCATGGCCTTGTTCGCTGGCGCAAAGGGCGAGAATGGCCTCGACGTGGCTCATATCCAACCCGCGGAGATCCCCTCGCAAATCGAAAAGCGCACGCCGGATCACCCGCCGCTGCACCGCAATGTGGAGCTTTATTAGAGAACCTGCCGCCATCAGCAATCCAAAGTGAGTTCGTTTGGTAATTTCGGCGTAAACCGGCTCAATCACTTCCTCCCAGTAGTTTTCTTCCGCAAGCGCCAGCGCCGCCGTTCCGGATAGCGTTGACTCAAGATTAGGATTAAAGTGCTGCGTAACGACCGGCATTACATCATGCCGGAGGCGATTCCGGGCGAATCTCAGATCCGCATTTGACGAATCTTCCCGCCACGCGATTCCTTCCGATTCTGCCCACTTTCGTACTTCTTCCCGGCCGGCGTTCAGCAAAGGCCGGATTAGGCCTTCTTTCGTTTTGAACCGCATACCCGCCAACCCCGCCAGCCCCGACCCACGCAAAAGGCGAAACAGAACTGTTTCTGCCTGATCGTTTCTGGTGTGCCCAAGCGCAACCGAATCGACCAATCCCTCCTGCCTCATCGCTTTTAGGAAAAAGTTCCGGCGCGCTTGCCGGGCTTCCTGTTCCAGATTCCCATCGCCAATAGGCGCGTGCTCGATTTGGATCGGCAGCTTGAATGATTCAGCCAGCGAGCGTACGAACTGCTCATCATCGTCTGATTCGTGCCCACGCAGGTGATGGTTCACGTGCAGAACGACGAGACGAGCCTGCAAGCCAGCCGCAAGCCGCTGAAATATATGCAGGAGAACGACTGAATCGGCTCCGCCTGAGACAGCCACGCCCACCCGGTCAGCGGGGCGTACCATGCTATAACGAGAGATGGTTTCCGCGGCCCGATCGACTAACGTACCTGCCAATATTGCTATTCTAAGCCGCCCGTAATCGCCCACCCTTCGCGATGCGCCTCAACCCCCCGCTTACTGAAGAACGGCTTCAGCAGCTTGCTGCCCGTGTGAAGGTCCTGCTGATGGACGTGGACGGCGTCCTTACCGACGGCCGGCTTTACCTGATTCCGGACTGCCAGGGAAAGATGGTCGAGACGAAAGGGTTCGATTCGCAGGACGGCATCGCACTTCGCTGGCTGACATGGTTCGATATCAAGAGCGGCGTCATCAGCGGCCGGGAATCTCCGGCGACTGCCGAGCGAGCTCGCCAGGTCGGCATGAGCTGGGTATTTCAAGGGCACATCGAGAAGATTCCGATATTCGAACGCGTTGTAGCCGATGCAAGGGTTGATCCTTCGGAGATTGCATATGTCGGCGATGATCTGACGGATGTCGTCATTATGCGCCGCGCAGGCCTGTCGTTTGCCACCGCTAATGCGCGCGAGGAAGTGAAGCGTTCCGCTATGGCGGTGACGGACGCCGCTGGAGGTTGCGGCGCCGTCCGTGAGGTAATCGAAGAGATTCTCAACGCGCGTGGGGTCTGGCAGGACCTGCTCAAGAAATATGAGGTGGAGATCTGAACGACTCCGCAACCGGAAAGCTCGGCCTGGTCTTAACAACCGTAAGCGGACCGGGAGTACTTCATCAGCTAACCGGTGTGATTGCACGGCATCGGGGAGATATTCGATCCATCTCGATCATTGAGGAGCACGCAGCCGAGGCGCGCATTTATCTCGAGCTGGATTTGCCCGGCGGCGCCGAGCCGCTTCTCAAAGAGATCGCCGGTCTGGAGGTCGTCCGATCGGCCAATGCTGTGCAATCCTTGCAGAAGATATACGGCAAGCGCATCATCATCATCGGCGGAGGCGCGCAGGTCGGCCAGGTCGCCCTGGGCGCGATCTCGGAGGCCGACCGTCACAACATTCGAGGGGAACACATCTCGGTTGACACCATTCCGCTGGTAGGAGAGCAGACGCTCGCCGATGCGGTACGCGCGGTCCGCCGGCTACCGCGAGTGCGGGCCTTGGTTATGGCAGGTGCGCTTATGGGGGGCGATATTGAGGCGGCTGTCCGGGAAGTGCGCAGGGAAGGACTGCTGGTGATTAGCTTGAACATGGCGGGAAGTGTTCCGGATTCTTGTGATCTGGTTGTAACAGATCCGGTTCAGGCCGGAGTGATGGCGGTGATGGCCGTAGCCGACACCGCCAAATTTACAATCGAACGATTACACCGGCGGGTGTTTTGATGAGGCCGCGCTTCTCAGCGAGCCGAAGATTCCGTCAATCTTTCTACTATCGGACTTCGAATCGGAACTCGCGCAGCACATCCGGTTCAGAACCGGCCTGCGCAGGATTATAAAGACGTAGAAAGTAAGCACCCGAGGACGTGATCCGGGGGATCGACACCTCGGCTTGTTGTTGCCGGATGACGCCGACACCCTGCCAAACGCGCCGCCCCAACCCGTTTACGATTTCCAGATTAACGCGTCCTTCAGGAAGATCGTCCGCCTTCAAGTGCAGATCAAGCGGCCTGCCTTCCGGCACCACGGCAGCCTCCAGAGTTCCGCACGGGGAAAGCGTCATGCCGCTTGGTTCTGATCCGCCGCGGGAAGCCGCAAGGTTGATTTGTCGCGGTATAAACTGCGGAATCACCGAAATTCCCAGTGCCGCTACAGCGACCGCTCCTGCCCAGGAGAGCGCCGGAAGGGTAAACCAGTCTCTCCAGGATCGGCGCGATGCAGCGGCTTGCTTGCGCGCGTGCTCCACCGCCAGTTCCTGGAACGCGATTTTGGCCGCGGCCAGGTCAGTTTCTAGCGCCTCGAGCCGTGTGACACACGATTCGCAGGCGAGGATATGGGTCTCAATGACCTCGAGCTCGGTTTCTTGAACTTCATTTCGGAGGAACCGCTCTAGTGCCTCCTCGTTCGGATGGTCGAGAAATGGGTCCGTCATAATATGTGCGGAAGAGGTCCGCTCTCTCCCTATCAGAAATGTGCTCGTCAGCCTGCCTGTGCTCTCACGAAAACTGAGAAAATTCCGCTAGTGGCCAGTTTTTTCCTGCCGATTTCACCGAACTTCGCCTTGGCGCGGGATTTCAGTAGTCGAAACTGCGTTTCTGTAAGCGACATTTCACGGCAGATCTGCTCCTGCGATTGCTCCTGGAGATAGAACCGAACCAGGATGTCCCGATCGCGTTGCGAGAGGGCCTCAAGTGCGCTCTTCATGAGTTCGGCCTTCTGCCGCACGATCGCTTCCTGCTCGGGATTCTGGGTCCGGTCGGCGACGGTTACGCCGCTCTCCAAATCCGCCTGTTCCCGGCGCGTGTGAACAGCTTGTTCGATATACGCGGCTACTTGCCGGCGCACCACGGTCCGCACAAACCCCATGAGACGCTCCGGCTCCCGGAGATCGCCTTTCCTGATTGCATTAACGACAATCAGGAACGTGTCATGAACCTTGTCTTCCAGTTCTTGTGGCCCAAGTTGGCGGCACAGGTAATATCGAATGCCCCGGCTGAAAAGTTTGTAGAGCTGTTCCATCCCGGCATCTTCGCCGGCTTTGATTTGCTCCACCAGGACACTCCACTCCACGGCAGGGAAGGTGGACTTGGCAGTCTTTTCCTTCTCTTGAACCGGCTCGTTATTATCGCCGGCCGGCCCCGGGCTAAGTTTCGGTTGCGTCCCCACCATAATCGGAAGTTACTCCTTGGAAATAATCGAATAGGCTGCCCAGAAAGAAGGCGAACTGCGGTACCCACCGCCTTGCTGTACATCGGTTTGCGCCTGCTGCAGCGCCGCGCCGGCACGCTGGGCGAGTGTTCCGGTCTTAAGAGCTTTGAAATGACGATAAAAAGCCGTGAAAAAACGGCCCGAATCATCCGGAGTGGGCCAGGCGCTGACCACAACGGCCGATGCTCCGGCCAGCAACCAGGCGCGACTGAGGCCAACGACTCCGGCGCTCGGCAGATTTTTTCCTTGTTCGGAAGAACACCCGCTCAACACGACCAGGCTGCCAGGAACCCGATAGGTCGCAATCACTTCGGAGGTGAGGAGTTCCGGAGCGTCAGCCTGAGTGAGGCTGAGCGCCAGCGCGGCCTCCTCCGGTTGACCCGGAGGGCTCACAACGTGAACCGCGAAATGCACGATAGCCGGATCTTCTGCGAGCGCGCTCTGAAGAGACCGGCCCGTCGCTTCAGCGCCAATCAGAACTTTCGATTCCGGCATTCCGCTCAGGTCCGCTGAGGATCGCACCTCGCGCTCACTGCCAGGCAGTCGCGCCAGGGCGACAGACTCTCTAGTTTCTTTGGCCGGCACAAGACCTACAACTCGTGATCTGCGCGCGTCGGCACTGTTGTAAATAGGGTCAGCAATTCCGACAAATGCCGGTTCCGGCGCTTTGGCTCGCGATGCCAGCAAAAGAAGCTCACTGGGCAGGAAGCGCAGATTGTGCGAGGCCATCAGAAATCTCTGATCTTGCCGGGACGAGAGATCGGGTAGGTTCGAGAACGGAACGCCGTCGAGTAACGCTCCATCGCCGGCAATCAGCCATTCGCGCTTCTGCCAAACCCGGGGGCTGAGCTGCTGGAATAGCGTCTGGCTGAGCCGTCGTCCAGGGCCAGACGAATCCCGCCCATGCCGGACGGCATCGGTGAAATTGACTGCCTCGGTTTTGATTCCACTTTCGGCGCTTAACTTATATAACTGCACGTCATCCCCGGTTACAGCCCAGACAAACGATTTCTCCTTGCCCAAGCAAAAGCTGAGCAGGGCCTCGTCACCGTTTAATCTCGCCTGAATATCTCTAAGTGAATTCTTATGTGCTTTTTTCTCATTGCGATCAGAAAAATTCTCCTCGGCGATGCCGATCTTATTTCTGAAATCGCTCAGTTCCAGACGAATCCGATTTAGTTTTGCCCTCTCCTGATTGCTGTCATTGCCGAGCGTCACGTTGGCCTGGGCAGCCTGGAGCTGCGAAAGCAGTTCAAAGTAGCGGGGCGGCAGTTTCAACTTTCGACCAAACGCCGCGGTTAACTGTTCACGCAAGCTGGCGGCACGATTCTCGGCCAGAACTTCCAGAGCCTCGCGTCCAAGCGCGGGATCATGCCGCGCCAAAGATTCGTCCGCCGCAAGAATCGCGAAATCGTGATAGACATCGTGGAGAAGCACAACCGTACTGGTATTGGTGGCGTCTCCTGGTAGAGCGCCTCGCCTCCACTCGTCCGCTGCCTGGACGGCTTTACGGAACTGCGCCAACGCTTCCGCTGTTCGACCTTGCTTCTGCAGAATGAGTGCTCGAATGTGACGGGGATAGTATTGCGGTGTGGCCTTGAAGGTATTGCTGGGAAGGGCGAATGCCTCGTTTATGAAGGTAAGCGCTTTCCCGTAATCGGGCTGAGGCTTCTGAATTTCCAACTCCGCCAAATGCTCGTTGGAGATTGCGAGGCCGTCTTTATCGGAAATCCTGCGCCGGATTTCGTAGGCTTTGCCGAGAGCTTCACCAGCTTCTGCAAGTTCGCCTCTATCGCCGGAAGCAGCCGATTGGCGAAGCAGGCAAATGCCCCGGTAATCCCATGCCATGGCCTCAAGAGATGCGAGGCCGGCCTGGTGTGCCGCATTGATAGCCTGTTGTGAAGTCTGCTTTCCGTCTGCCGTTTTGCCTTGAAGAATTTCAACCGACGCCAAAGCCAGCAGGGCCTGAACAAAGAACGGCCGATCTGACGAGGATTGCAGCAGTGTGACGGAGCGCCTTGCCTTTTGCTCAGCAAGTTCGAAATCCCCGAGCTGGGCGTAAATCGTGGAAAGATTGGCGGTGGCTCCACCCGCCAATGCGTTGTCGTTCGCTTTTCCGGCCGCTGAGAGCGCGCGGTCCGATGATTCGCGAGCGGCCGAGTAGTCGAACTGGCGCAACTGCAAGACCGTGATTGAAAGCCACGCATCTGCCTCTTGCTTGAAATCAGTGCTCTGCTGCGCCAACTCGGCAGCTCGATGATACTGCTGGATTGCGGCAGAAAATCGGCCGCTGTTCTCCAGCCTTTGTCCATCCGCGATCGCCTGGTGTATCCGGTTAGCAACTGGCGGAATGTGCTGAGTAGGGTCTGCGCCGAGCAGGCCCAAGTGCGCGAGTCCGAGCACACCCAGCGTTCGAAGAGCCGGAAGCAGCCACAGCACAAGTGACCGCCTGGCCCACCAGAAAGGTGGCAGAGGTTGTTCTTCCTAGAAAGCTAATTCGCTTCATAGCACTCTACCACTTTTCGGCGGCTATTGGCCAGAAATGTTGTGGGGTGTAATTAAAAGCCGAAGATGATCTGCAGGGCGGTAATCACGTGGTGAAATAAGATCGGTGGCAGCATGTAAATCCCTTTCCGCACACGAAGATCCCAGGGGGAAACTCGCATCGGCAGATTTCTCATCGGCCATCTTTTTGTAAATAAAGGAGAAACAATTTTTAGGAATTTTGTGACCGTCTATTCCTGCATACCTAACCCGTAGGCGGAACAGGAGGCGAAGGAGATGCGGGAAGGCGGTCTGTGGGTCGGATTGGCTAGAAAGCGAAGGACAAACTAGAAGAGACGCCTGACCGTTCTTCTACGAGATCAGGGGGAGGGGGATTGAGAGCGAGAAATTATCTAGAGATCCGGCGAAAGTACTATTCCTGCGCGGATATCTGTTGATCGGAATCGCGCCAAGCGCTAATTTTTAAGCGGCGGCAGATCCAGCAGAGGTCATCGGAACTTTGCGGCCCGGTGAGAGGAGCGCAGGATGCGCCGCAAACCGCGCATTGCTTGCGGGGCGCAGGCTTTTCCGGTTCTACTGATTTCTTTGCCAGCTCCAAAATCTCCGGTGAGATGATTGGCTCCGGTAGTGGTTTCTTTTTCATCCCTGCTCCCACTATAGAACAATATTCACCCGAGGCGGGGTTATCGCTCCTGGAAAGCCCGGCTCAGCTTCCGGTAGGTTTCATTCAGATCTTCCGGCAGTACGCGCGTTGCTCCCACGGTGGTCATAAAGTTCGCATCGCCGGTCCAGCGCGGCAACACGTGCAAGTGAATGTGGTGCTCTATGCCGGCGCCAGCGGCCTCACCGAGATTCATTCCCAGATTGAGGCCGCCAGGCCGATAGACGGCGTTCAGAATAGTCTCGGCTCTGCGCGCCAGAAGCATGATCTCTTCCGTGGCCGCTTCACTGGCCGCGCAAAGCCCGGATACGTGCTCATAGGGCGCAATCATTACGTGTCCGGCGGTATATGGATACCGGTTGAGGATCACAAAAGCAAGCTTGCCGCGGTACACCAGCAGGTTTTCAGAATCGGCATCTGCCGCAGCCGCCGTACAGAAAATGCAATCCCTCAACCGTTTCTTCTCGTTGATGTATGTGGAGCGCCACGGTGTCCACAAGTACTCCATGAGAACTGTTTAGGAATGGTTCGGATTATGGCCGCTGCCGTTTGATTCCGGCTCGGTGGATACCGCGGCCTGCGGCTCACCCGAAGCAGTGGCGTGATTCACCAGGTCGCGCAGCTCTTTACTTGGTTTGAAAAATGGAATCCGCTTCGATGGCACTTCCACCCGTGAACCGGTCTTCGGGTTCCGGCCAACCCGGGGTTGCCGCTGTCGCGTACGGAAGCTGCCAAACCCGCGGATCTCAATCTTCTCCCCCTTGTGGAGGCTGTTCACGATGCTATCGAAAATAGTCTCTACGATCGTCTCCGAATCTTTTCGGGTCATCTCAACCATTTTCGACACTTCCTCGATCAGCTCCGCCTTCGTCATTGCATTATTTCCCTGTTATCTTCTCTTCTGATTCCTGATGCTTTACCGCATCACCCACTGTGCTTGTCGCCGCAGCAGCTTGCCGCCGGTATTCCTGCAGCCGGTTCCGCTCATCCTCTTCCGTCACCGCCTTCAGGCTTAGGCCAATCCGCCTCTGCGCCTCATTCATCTTGACTATTTTGAAATTGAACTCGTGTCCAATCGGCAGCGCGGGCTCTTCGCCCTGCGATATCTTGGGGCTGCGGCGCTTGCCTCCATCCGCGGCAATCTCGCTCCTATGGCACAGGCCCTCCACTCCAGCCACGAGTTCCACGAACACTCCAAACGGTGCGGCGCGCGAGACTCGTCCTTGTACCATGTCACCAATCTGGTGCGTTCGGAAGAAAGTCTCCCACGCATCGGGCTGGAGCTGTTTGATGCCAAGCGATAACCGGCGGTTCGGTGCATCGATGTTCAGAATCACCGCTTGCACAATCTGGCCCTTCTTCACTAGTTCCGATGGATGCTTAACATGGACGGTCCAGGACATATCGGACACATGCACCAGTCCATCGATTCCTTCCTCGATCTCAATAAAGGCGCCAAAATCTGCCAGCTTCCTGACGCGCCCCTCCACGACCGACCCAATGCTGTAGCGATCGGCAACCGTAGTCCAGGGATCAGCCTCAAGCTGCTTGATACCGAGTGAGATCCGCCGGTCTCTGGGTTTCACTTCCAGGACGACCGCCTCAACCTGATCGCCTGCCTTTACTACCTTAGCCGGATGCTTCATGCGGCGGCTCCAGGTCATTTCGGAGATGTGTATTAAACCCTCGACACCCGGCTCCAATTCAACAAAGGCCCCGTAGTCTGTTACGCTGACGATTCTTCCGATAACCCGGCTCTGCGGTGGATAATGCGCCTCAATGTCCGCCCAAGGATCGGGCCGCATCTGCTTTAGTCCGAGAGAAATCCGCTCCTTCTCACGATCGAATTTCAGGACTTTGACCCTGATCTCCTGGCCTACCTGCACAACTGCCGACGGATGGGTGATATTGCCATAGCTTAAATCGCTGACATGCAGAAGACCGTCGATCCCGCCCAGATCGACGAATGCGCCGTAATCGGTCAGGTTTTTTACGGTACCTGTAACCTCCGCCCCTTCATGGATGTTTGCGAGGGCCTGCATCTTGCGCGCGGCCAATTCGCTTTCGAGCAGAATGCGGCGCGAGACCACCGCGTTTCCGCGACGCCGATTAAATTTGAGGACACGTACTTCCAGTTCCTGACCGATGTAGCCGTCCAGATTGTGTATCGGACGGACTTCCACCTGCGAACTCGGCAGAAATGCCATGACACCGATATCCACCGCCAGGCCGCCCTTAATCTTGTTAATGACTCTGCAGGTGACCGGTGTACCCTCTGCCGCGGCCTTCTCCAGATGTTCCCAGATCTGCCGCCGATGGGCCTTCTCATATGAAAGGAGAATATAACCTTCAACTTGAGCGCCGCTGCGATCGATCATCACTTCGATCACATCGCCGGTCTTCACCGATGGTGTCCCCTCCGTAGCGGGGAACTGCTCCGCGGGCACGAGTCCCTCAATCTTGCGCCCGATGTCGACAATAACTTCTTTATCGGAAACGCTGAGAACGTGACCGTGAAGAATCTCGCCTTCATGCGCGAAATGACTGCTGTAGTCGTCCAGAAACGCCTGATAGTCGGAACTCTCGGCGGTTCCGGGCATCTCTACATATTCGTCAGATGGACCGGCCATTGTTGTCATTCCTGAATCGTCGCTCCATGCGCGAGAAACCATCCGGGTGCAACCTTGCCCCTCCAAACCGCTCAGATACGCCCAGTTTGCGCGTCAACTCGTTGATAGTTCAGTACTTCAGAACTATAGCCGACAGTCCCCTGGATGTCAACCGGGCCTTTGTAAGGGCCTGATGACGGTTTCGGAGAAAATTACACCGACCTGTTCCACTAAGCGTACCTTCATATATACTGAAGGTGCTGCAGATTAAGTACTGCACCCCGGAGAACGTCAATGATTGAAGGTTTGCTACAGCCCACACACCTGCTCATCATCCTCATTGTGGCGCTGTTTATTTTTGGTCCCAAGAAGCTGCCAGAGTTGGGGCAAGGCCTCGGCAAAGGCATCCGTTCCTTCCGTGACAGCATGAAAGCTGGGTCCGACGAGCACGAGAAGATCGATACGCCGGTCACGCAGAACACCGAGACTCACAAGTAGGCTCGCTTTTTCTCGTCCGTTCCGTTATTGTCCGTTATTGTCTGACGGCAGGTTCTTGCTTGCCGAGTTTCTCAAACTTCCATCCCCGCTTTCCATAGAACAGCAGGTACTTTTGCCCGTTGACGCAGCAGCATTCTCGAAAGAAGTTTCACTTTACTTCGTGGGAACGCAGAAATTTTTTCACCGGCCGGAAAGATTTGCTGAGGCTGGGCCGCTCTGCGAGACCCTATTTCCCCACGGCATTGCAGATTGCCGAAACCGCAAGCTGCTGATTCGACTCGTGTTCGGCCTCGCTTATCGGAGCCTTTTCAAGCCGTCTGAAGCTCCTGGCCCCAAAACTGCCTATTCCTATACCGATAGGTGATACAAGATCACCGGTTAGATGATCGCAACAGGTCATCGATTCTCGGGCGCGCTATGGTGCGCCGAGAGAAAAACAAACAATAATTTCTCTTTAGGAGCGGTGGAGCCACATGACAACTGAAGAATACGGGAAGGCGTACCAGCGGGGATTTAATCTCACAGTACGGTTCTTGGTGTCGCGGGGACTGTCCTACGATGCAGCATTGGATACGGCGCAAGCAGCCTGGGCGAAGGGCTGGGAACGCAGAGAGCAGCTCCGTGATCCGAATCTGGTTTTGACGTGGACCAATAGTATCGCGCTGAATATACATAGAACTTTTCTCCGGCGCGAACCTCAGACGCAGACTCTACCTGAATTGCAAGCGCCGCCACGCATGAATGTCGCTGCGATTGATGTAAAGCGGATTCTCAACGAATGCAAACCCAACGACCGTGTTGTTCTCGAGGGCCACTACATCGAGGGATATAAAGTGCAGGAAATCGCGCGTCAGCATGGCTGGTCGGAAACTGCGGTGCGCATCCGTTTACTGCGTGCGCGGAGAAGTGTAGAGCGCCGCTTGAGCCGCCCGAAACACGCACGTCTGCGCAACCTTGCGGAGAAGACGAAGAAAGCCTTGGCCGGCGCGCTGGAAGTCTCCAGTTTAGAATCAGCCAAAGTAGCGTAGTACTACGGGTCGGGCACTCCCGACCCTTTTCCTATAACAATTCCGCTGTACTGAAAAAGAACGGTATCTCTTGTGCTGCCGTTTCCGCTGCGTCGGATCCGTGTACGCAGTTGCGTTCGATATTCGCCGCAAATCGTTTCCGGATCGTCCCTTCGGCTGCATTCGCGGGGTTGGTCGCCCCCATTACGTCGCGCCATTTCGTGATGGCGTTCTCCCGTTCCAATACCAGCACGACAACGGGCCCTTCCGTCATGAATGTCACAAGGCCTGCGAAAAATGGACGTGCTTTATGGACGGCGTAGAATGCCTCTGCTTCATTCTTTGTAATTCGACGCATCTTCATCCCTACGATGCGGAAACCATTCTGCTCGATAATCGTCAGGATGTTGCCTGTATGTCCGTCCGCCACTGCGTCCGGCTTGATGATGCCCAAGGTACGCTCCAAAGCCACTTAAAGATTTCCTTTACTTAACGTGCCGCAGCGCTGAGCGCCTGCTGCATCTTCTCGCCCATCAGGGCAGGGGAGGGGCAGACAATAATTCCCGCAGCCGCCATAGCCGACAGCTTGTCCTCCGCTCTTCCAGATCCGCCCGAGATAATCGCGCCCGCGTGGCCCATGCGCCGTCCTGGAGGCGCGGTCTGTCCGGCGATAAAGCCGACCACTGGTTTTCTCACGTGCGCTTTCACGTATGCCGCCGCGGTCTCTTCCGCATTGCCGCCTATTTCGCCGATCATGATGATGGCATGCGTGTCCGGGTCCTCATTGAACAACTTGATGGAATCCGTAAAGCTAGTCCCGATAATCGGATCTCCACCGATTCCGATGCAGGTCGATTGCCCGATACCCAGCTTCGTCAATTGCCCCACCGCCTCATAGGTCAGGGTTCCCGAACGAGACACAATACCCACGTGTCCCGGCTTGTGAATATGGCCGGGCATGATTCCGATCTTGCATTTGCCGGGTGTGATCACGCCCGGGCAGTTCGGCCCTACGAGGCGCGTTCCGGGCCTTGTTTTCAGATAGGCCCAGACCCGCTCCATATCGTTCACGGGAATCCCTTCGGTGATGCACACCACCAGTGGCAGACCTGCATCGACTGCTTCCATAATGGCGTCGGCCGCGAATGGCGGTGGAACAAAAATCACCGACGCGTTTGCCCCGGTTGCGTTGACCGCCTCTTCTACGGTGTTGAACACGGGCCGGTCCAAATGCGTCTGGCCGCCTTTCCCCGGCGTCGTTCCGCCCACTACGGCGGTGCCATAGGCAATCGCCTGCTGGGCGTGAAATGTTCCCTCACGGCCGGTGAAGCCCTGGAATAGAACCTTCGTTTTCTCGTCGATCAGTACGCTCATTTTGCCAGTCTCACTACTTTCTCCGCGGCGTCTTTCATCCCATCGGCAACGGTAAAGTTGAAACCGGATTCCGTCAGAATCTTCTGTCCCAATTCAACGTTGGTGCCTTCCATGCGCACTACAATCGGAATCTTGATCTCCAGTTCTCGCGCTGCCGAGACCACGCCATTGGCCAGCGTGTCGCAGCGTAGAATCCCGCCAAAGATGTTGATCAGGACCGCCTTCACGCTTGGATCGGAGAGCAGAATGCGAAATGCGTTCTTCACCTGTTCAGCGCTCGCACCGCCTCCGACATCCAGAAAATTCGCGGGCTGGCCGCCGGCGTATTTGATGATATCCATCGTCGCCATGGCCAGACCTGCGCCGTTCACCATGCAGGCGATGTTGCCGTCCAGCTTGATGTAATTCAGCCCGAAGCGCGACGCTTCTACTTCAAGCGGGTCTTCTTCGTGCAGATCGCGCAGCTCCAGAAGATCTTTGTGCCGGTACAGCGCGTTGTCGTCCAGATTGATCTTCGCGTCAAGCGCGTAGACCTTTCCATCTTTCGTCAGAATGAACGGGTTGATCTCGGCCAGCGATCCATCGATTGCTTCATAGGCTTTCGATAACGCGATCATGGCGTTTGCGGCTGCATTTGCGCTCGAGGCGGGAACACCCATGCCGAACGCCAGCTTGCGTGCTTGAAAAGGTTGTAGCGGCTGCCCGGGCGTCAACGGCTCTCTCAGGATGAGTTCCGGCGTTTTTGCCGCCACCTCCTCAATCTCCATTCCGCCGGCCTTCGAGGCCATGAAAATGGTCTCGCCTAAAGCGCGATCCAGAACCAGGCCAAGATAAAGCTCTCGTTCGATCGGCAGTGTTTCTTCGATCAGCAACCGCTGCACGACACGGCCTTCCGGGCCGGTCTGATGTGTAACGAGGGTCATGCCCAGCATCTTCTTCGCAAGTTCGGCCGCATCCGCTGCGTTCTTCGCAACCTTTACGCCGCCGCCCTTGCCTCGCCCGCCGGCATGGATCTGAGCTTTCACCACCACGCTGCCGCCCAACTTTTTGGCCGCCGCCTCCGCCTCCTCAACCGTGTAAGCGACTTCCCCGCGCGGGACGGGAACATCGTACTTGGCGAGGATCGCCTTCGCCTGATACTCGTGGATTTTCATAGATGCATGCGGCGTCAGGACGCGCAAATTCCGTGTCCGAGGCCAATCGCTAGTGTAACTCGCTCGCCAGAACGGCCAACCACCTCGGCTCGCGAAGGTTATCGGGTGTAGACGCCAACAATCAGGGGATGGCTTCTCCGTAGTCCAGCAGCTTCGCGTGACGCCAGAGCCGTTCCAGATCGTAATAGGAGCGGGCGCTTTCAGAAAAAATATGCACCAGAAAATCGCCGTAGTCCATTAGAATCCATTCGGCTGTATCGTAGCCTTCGATACTGACCGGTAACTCGCCAATCTCCTTAAGGCCCTTCTGGATTTCATCGCAGACGGCATGCCCCTGCCGCGGGTTCGCAATGGAGCAGATTACAAAATAATCGGTAAAGGAGGTAATGTCCCGAAGATCGAGGACCCTTATGTCAGAAGCCTTTTTGGATTCGGCTCGCCTCACCGCCACGAGCCAATTGGGCAGGTTTTGAGCGGCGGGTTGGGGGTGAATGGAACGGCGCGGCAGACTCGTCTAAACGTGCTCCTGCGCCTAGCGTACTACAGTAGTGGCCCGGCTGGGCATATAGACTGGAAATGCATGGCGAGAGTACGCGGCTGATTCTGGCGCATCGTTAAAGCGCCGGGCTTGAGTTCGGCAGCGCGGCTATTTTTGCGGCTCTACCCGGATCAGCACAACCCCATGCGAGAGCACCGGGGCGGAAAACTGGTCTGACACCGAGCCCCGATCAGCGGCTGCCCAGAGATCGCGAACGGTTCCTTTGCCAGTGAAGCCTACGTCGCTCCAGCGTGCAGTCACTTTCGCGCTGGACGCACCGCGATTAAACAGGCCCACTGCGTAAGCGCCGCCTTGTAGCGGTCTTGCCCAGACTTCCGTATCGCCTTCCTTTGCGATGCGCTTCGCCTGTTTTCCAAGTGGGTCCTGATCGACCGCGATCACTTCCTTATTCGCCAGAATATGCATGATGTCCGGCGGCACGGAGCGGAGATCGTTGCCGGCGAGGAGCGGAGCAGCCAGAAGGCTCCACAGGCTCATGTGGGTCCGGTACTCGGTGTTGGTCATGCCGCCGTTGCCTACCTCAAGCATGTCGGGATCGTTCCAGTGGCCCGGGCCGGAGTAAGCGGAAAGATTCAACTGCAGATCGAACCCGATGTGAGACATCGATTTCCAGTTATCGCTTATATCGCCGGTAGTGCGCCACAGATTTCCGTCCACGCTGGTTCCCCACTGCTCGACCTTCAGGACGCCGTACTGGCATAAGCTGTACACAATCGGTCTGCCCGTGGCGGCAAGGGCGGCGCCCATTTTGGCGTAGACAGCGGGCATCGAATGATAGTCATATACCTGGCTGGCGCTGCACCAGTCATATTTCAGGTAATCAATGCCCCAGGCCGCGTAGGTTTTGGCATCCTGTTGTTCGTGTTGGAAACTGCCTTCATATCCCGCGCAAGTTTTCGGTCCAGGCGAGGAATAGATGCCCAGCTTCAGCCCCTTGCTGTGAACGTAATCGGCGAGAGCCTTCATGTCGGGGAATTTGCTGTTCGCCTGAATGTTTCCCTGGGCATCGCGCGATCCCTGCCAGGTGTCGTCGATATTGACATAGATATAGCCGGCATCTTTCATGCCGTTGCGAACCATGGCGTCGGCGGTTTGACGAATCAACGCATCGGTAACCTTGTTGGCAAACTTATTCCAGCTATTCCAGCCCATAGGGGGTGTTTTCGCAAGGCCGTTATAAGGAACGGGCGCAGCGGCGGGTAAGGAGATCTTTGTAGGCGGAGCGGGCATGGGCCCGGGCGCTTCCGTCGAGATTCGTTTCAAAAGGATGTGACGGCCCGGCCGGTTGCTAGGATGGGGAAATTCGAGCGTAATGCCCTGATCGGTGACTTTCCCCGTGAACTCCGATTTCCGCTCTTCGCCGAAGCGGTCGCGCACAATCACAAACGAGAACGTGTTGCCGGTGATCTTGCCGTCTTGAATGGCCTCGTCTCCTTGATTCGAGGACATGTAGCCGGTTAGCAAATTCCCGTCGGCCTTGAGAAAAAGCGAGGTCTCTCGAACGGTACCGTCAGCTTCGAATTTGGCCATCCAGTGGCCCGTCAGATCGGCGGCATACGCGAGCGGCGCGAGAAAAATACAGAGGGCTGCAACAAGGGTTCGTTTCATAATTCAGGAAATCTCGATTCTATTCCTAGCCAAAATTTATGTTCGGCTTGCTTCCGCCGGCGGTGTCGCCGACTGGCGAATGACGAGGCTTGTAGGGACGCGAAACTCCCGGCCCGCCAGTTCGGGATCCGACATCATTCCCCACAGTGCCTGGAAGGCGACTTTGCCGATCTCAACCCGCGGAACTGAAACCGTGGTCAGAGCGGGCTGGGTATATTCGGCGAAGAGAATGTCGTCGAAACCCACCAGGGACAAATCATCTGGCACGCGCAGACCCCCGTCGTACGCGCGGTGCAGAATGCCGATGGCCGTCAGGTCATTGCCGGCGAGAATAGCGGTGGGAGCACTGCCATTCAGGAGCTTGGAACAGGCGAAGTATCCACCCTTCACGGTGAAATCAGCATCGATTGTCTGAATGCCGGTCAAGCCGAGGCGGGCCGCAGTTTCGAGAAACGCTCGCTTGCGCCGCTGCGCGGATTTCAGAGGCATGGGCCCGCCAATATAGGCAATCCGGCGGTGCCCGAGCCCGGTGAGATATTCGAGAGCCTCTACGATACCTTGTTCGTATTCCAACACGATATTGCTGATGCTCTGCCCGACTCGGCCGAGATCGAGATAGACCGCTGCGATGCGGTGTTCCGCGAGCATGTCGATGATAGAGGGATCAATTTGCGAAGTGATGATCGCGACACCGGGAACTTGTAAACCAATCAAGCGGCGGACAGAGTTCAGGGTGCGCTGCGGGTCGTAATTTGTATTCAGCACCAGCGCGTCCATATCGTGGGCCAGCGCCTGATCCTGAAATCCGGCCGTGATGTCGGGGAAAAACGGATTGCGCACGTCAGAGACCAGAAGGCCCAGCAAGGTACTTCTGCCGCGGGCCAGGTTGCGAGCCGACTGGTTCTGCGAATATCCAAGTTCGCCGACTGCATGTAGCACGCGATCGCGGGTATGAGGGCGGGTTGGACGGGTCCCGTTTAATACATGCGAAACGGTTGCGATGGAAACTCCGGCCTTCGCAGCTACGTCTTTGATGCTGGCGCCCACGCCTGTGTGCCCTCCGAGTAAAGGAAATCTCAACGGCTCGTCCGCTAATTTGCAGGCGAAGGAAACAGTTTAAACGTTTACCTCGGGGCGTTACAAGATAAAAATAGTGAACCGGCACGTCAGATGTGAGATTGGCAGGAGGGCGCCCCCGCGATAATGGTGCTTATGGAAGACGTGTTGACGATTGCAGGGCGGACGTTCCGATCGCGGCTGTTTGTGGGAACCGGGAAATATCGGAGCAAACAACTGATGGCCCGTTGCCATGCGGCGTCGGGGACCGAGATGGTGACGCTGGCGGTGCGGCGCGTGAATCTAACCGACCGGACGAAGGAATCGGAGTTGGATTTTATCGATCGGGAGAAGATCCATATCCTGCCGAATACGGCCGCCTGTTACACGGCCGAGGACGCCGTGAGGACAGCGCGATTAGGACGCGAAGTGGGATTATCAAACTGGATCAAGCTGGAGGTCATCGGCGACCAGAAGACATTGTTTCCTGACAACGAAGGACTGCGCGAGGCCACGCGCATCCTGGTTAAAGAAGGCTTCGTTGTTCTTCCTTACACAACGGATGACCTGGTGAATGCGCGCAAACTGATCGACGCAGGAGCGGCCGCGGTGATGCCGCTGGCTGCGCCAATCGGCTCCGGATTGGGGATTCAGAACCTTACGAATTTGAGAATTCTGCGCGAAGCAATTACGGAAGTTCCGTTGATCGTCGATGCCGGGGTCGGGACGGCCTCAGACGCGGCGATCGCCATGGAACTGGGATACGACGGAGTACTGCTGAACACCGCCATAGCCGAAGCCGAGGATTCCGAGCGCATGGCGCATGCGATGAAGCTGGCGATCGAAGCCGGTCGAGCGGCATTCCTGGCGGGACGGATGCCGCGCCGGGAGTACGCAGCGGCGAGCAGCCCGGTCGTGGGAACGATCGCGGCGGCAGCGAAATAGTTTGGGAATTTACTTGAACTCCACCGCAAGATGCGTTCTCAAATGGCCGCGGAGTGGCGATTGTTGTAACGCGCCTGAACAGCCTCTGGGCTTCACTGGTTAAGTAAAAAAGCGCTAACGGCTGGTTCGATAAGTTTCGCGCGGGCCGCGCAGAGGCGAATGCTCTCAAGCGTGTTCGCGAGGTTGTGAGCGCCTCCGGGCAGGCTGCCGATCCGCGGCTGAAAGAAAGCAGCCACCTGATAGTGATGCTGGGGATCGCAAAAGCCGGATGCCGAAAGCGGCAGCCTCGCTCCGAAGGGAATGCCGCGGGCGCCGGGAAGCGTGCTATTCAGCTTATCGAAATTTTGCTGAACGAAACTCCATACGATCTGGCGCGTTTCCAGCGGCGCGCCGAACAGATTGCGTTCCAGTTCTCTGGGATCGATATCTTTGTCGAAAAACAGCTCAAGCGCGGCACGGGCCAAATCGGGGTCACGGAATGAGCCGAGCGCCTGGCCGATCCAGAGCCGCTCGCGCTGTACTTTGGTCTCCTTTACGCCCGTTACGAGGTCATCGAAAAAAGCGCGATTGCCGTTCCAGGCGGCGGCCGAGAGGACGGGCACGATCATGTCGGCGTCGATGCCGGAACGATTCTGAAGCCAGTCGTGCGCGAGCTGCAATGCCTGCGTTTGGAGTTCGGGATCTCCGCCGCGCGTCGCAACCAGAGGGACGACTTCGATTCGGAGTAGGCGAATTTCCAGTGATTCATCCGGCTTCGGCTGCCAGCCTAATTCGCGGGCGCGCGCTTGATAAAGCGAGCGAATCCAGGCGGCATATTGAACGTGCAGGTCTTCCCGAACAAAGTTGTTGACGCTCGCGACCATATCGGCCGACTGGCGCACCAGTCCCGGATCTGGACTGCGGCTGAAGGCATCGGCAAATTCCAGATCCTGCCGCAGATTGCCCAGCCCAGACGAAAACATCAGTTGGATGTTGCGCAAAACGGCAGCGCGTTCGGTTGGTTTCAGGTCTATCAGCCCCTTATGGATGAGATGATCCGCAAGCGACGGTTCATAGGAAACTGCGTAGTAGCCGGCTGCATTGGCATCGGCTGATAGCCAGGTCGGGCAGCCCTGCGCAGTATGCAACGTGAAAACAGCAGAGGGTTCGGTGAGCAGCGTGCATTCCCGGTGCACGCCGCCGCTGTCATTCCATACGGCGCACACCGGGATTCGCCAAAGCTGATCGGCGGAGGCGGGCGAACCAACTGGACGAAACCGTGATTGCGTGAGGCGTAAGAGCGACTTCGCTGTGCATTCCGCGGTTACACTCACCAGCGGGAAGCCGACCTGATTCAAAAACGTGGAGAAGGCAGAGCCGGATTTGCTATTCGGCGAGATTTGATCAACAGCCGCGAGAAGATCGGAAGCGGTCGCGTTGCCCCAGGCATGCTTGTGCAGGTAGAGACGGACGGCCTTCTGAAAAGCGTCGGGGCCCACGTAATTTTCGAACATGCCGATGACGGCTTCGCCCTTGCCATACGTGATGCCATCGAATGCGTTAGCGATGTCGCCGGGCGCTTCGATGGGCTGGCGAATCTTTCGCGCAGCGGTCAGGCTATCGGCGCGCATCACATTGATGGACCGGGCGGCATCCGCTTTGATGTTCCATTCCGGCTTCCATTCATCCAGCAGCTTGCTCGAGAGCCAGCTTGCGAAGGCTTCGTTCAGCCAGATGTCATCCCACCATTCGGTCGTGACCAGGTCTCCGAACCATTGATGAGACATTTCATGTTCCATGGTGTGGGCGCGCCCGCGTTGGCGGAGTTCAGTGTCTTGCTCAGGCGGCGAAAGCAGGAAATCGCCATAAGCGATCAGGCCGGCGTTCTCCATCGCGCCCCAGGCCGTAGTGAGGGGAACGACAATCTGGTCGAGCTTTTCGTATGGGTATGGAGTGCCGAAGTAGGTTTCGAGCAGTTCAATAAGCTTGGGTGTGATGGAGGCAGCGTAGGCTGCTTCGGAAGCTCGGCCGCGCGGAACGATGATGTTTCCGGGTACGTGATCCTTGCCAATGGGAGCGGTGGGCACTACATCGAACGGACCGGCGGCAAAGGCCACTAAGTAGGACGGCAGCGGCTTCGTCTCCGCGAAGCGCACGGATTTCATGTTGTTCTCGCCCGCATCTGCGGATAGTTCAGGCGTGTTCGAAAGCGCCTTTAAGCCTTCTGGGATAGTGAGCGTAAGCTGCCAAGGCGTCTTGAAGGAAGGTTCATCGAAACATGGAAAAACCCGGCGGGCGGTGACGGGTTCGAACTTGGTGAAGATATACCAATCGTTTCCCTGCTGTTGTTGGAAAGCTCCATCGGTGAGAGTGCGGCTCACCTCGCCGGTGTAGCGGATTTCTAATTGCGCGTGACCCGGCTGAAGCGCTGTCGACACTTTCACGCCGAGAAAATCGTTGGGCGCGGACTGAAACTCGACCGGCAGAGAGGCGCTGCCCTGGCGAACGCTGCCGCTTTGAAATTCAAGCGCTTTGGCGTTGAGCCAGACGGTTGAAGTGGGCCGAAGAATTTCTAAATCGATACGGATATCGCCGCTGAAGCGATCCTGCCCGGGAACCAGATTGAGGGATGCCGAATAGCGCACCGGTCGAACGTCGTTGGGCAGGCGCAAGGTGGGCGTGCCGGCATCTGCATGCGAAGCGAGTGCGGAGGCGAACAAGAGAGCGGACAAGCGATTCACCTTGCCATGATAGTGCTCGCGAACGGACCATGCGGCCGGGCTTGATAACCTCGTTTCGATGAAGTACATCCTGGCACTCGATCAGGGGACCACTAGTTCGCGAGCCGTGCTGTTGGGGCACGATGGGCGCGTGCATGGCTCGGCCCAGACGCCTTTTAAGCAGATTTTTCCGAAACCCGGGTGGGTGGAGCATGATCCGGTCGAGATCTGGTCGTCGCAGTTCGGCGTCGCAATGGAGGCGCTGGCGCAAGCGAACGTAAATGCGGATTCTGTTGCGGCCATCGGCATTACGAACCAGCGCGAGACCACGCTCATTTGGGACCGCAAGACCGGCGAGCCGGTGTACAACGCGATTGTCTGGCAGGACCGCCGCACTTCCGGATTTTGCGATCAGCTTCGCGAGCAGGGGCATGAGCCGCTGATCCAGGAGAAGACCGGGCTGGTGATTGATGCCTACTTCTCAGCGAGCAAGATCCGCTGGCTGCTCGACAACGTTCCGAATTTGAGAGCGCGTGCGAAGAAGGGCGAACTGGCTTTTGGAACGGTGGATAGCTGGCTGATCTGGAAATTAAGCGGCAGCGCGCGGCACGTTACCGACGTGACGAACGCGTCGCGCACGATGCTGTTTAACCTGCACACCCAGAAATGGGATGAGGAACTGCTCGCGCTGCTGGACATTCCGCGATCGCTGCTGCCGGAGGTGGTGGGCTCGAGCGAAGTGTGCGCGACCAGTGCGGGAGTACTGCAGGGCGTGCCTATCGCGGGAATTGCGGGTGACCAGCAAGCGGCGTTATTTGGGCAGATGTGCATGCAGCCGGGAATGGTGAAGTGCACCTACGGCACAGGCAGTTTCATGCTGTTGAATACTGGCGAGAAGGCGGTGCCCTCGCGGAACAAACTGCTCACTACGGTTGCCTGGCGAATCGGCGGAAAAATCACCTACGCGCTGGAGGGCAGCGTATTCATTGCAGGTGCGGTGGTGCAATGGCTCCGCGATGAGCTGCAGATTATTCGCAGCGCGGAGGAGATTGAAAAATTGGCAGCCAGCGTGCCGGATACAGCGGGCGTGTACGTGGTCCCAGCGTTCTCAGGGCTGGGTGCGCCGCATTGGGACCAGTATGCGCGCGGTGCAATTCTTGGGTTGACGCGTGGAGCCAACCGGGCGCATATCGCACGAGCGGCGCTAGAAGGCATTGCGTTTCAAATCGCGGACATCATTTCCGCGATGGAAAGCGACTCCGGCGTGCCGCTGAAGGAATTGCGAGTGGATGGCGGCGCATCGCGGAATAATCTGCTGATGCAGATTCAGGCCGATCTCTTAGGGTGCCCGGTTACGCGGCCTGCGAACCCGGAAACCACCGTGCTGGGGGCCACCTACCTGGCAGGTCTGGCGGTCGGATACTGGCCAGACGAAAAAACGATCGCGAAGCAGTGGGCTGTGGACCGCCGATTTATTCCGGAGATGGATGCCGGCGATCGGCGACTCAAGCAGGCCGGCTGGACACGCGCACTCGAACGGGCACGGAACTGGGAAACTGCTTGACCGGACTCGTTCGGGAAGATTTTCTCCGGGAGATTGGCGAAGATCGCGAGTGGGATTTTATCGTCGTAGGCGGCGGCGCGACCGGACTGGGCACCGCGGTCGAAGCCGCGTCACGCGGCTATCGCACACTGCTGCTGGAAGCGCAGGATTTCGCGAAAGCAACTTCGAGCCGCAGCACGAAGCTGGTACATGGCGGCGTGCGCTACCTGCAGCAGGGAAACCTAAAGCTGGTGCTGGAAGCGCTTCGCGAACGCGGCCGCATGCTCAGAAATGCGCCTCACCTGGCACACCGGCGGGCATTTGTCATTCCCGCTTATGCGCTTTGGGAACTGCCTTTCTACGGCGTTGGTTTGACGCTGTACGATCTGTTGGCGGGACGCGAAGGGATCGGGCGGGCGCGCATTCTGTCTGCGAAATCAACGCTAAGCGCACTCCCCACGGTTCGACGCAGCGGACTCAAGGGCGGGATTCTCTACTACGACGGGCAGTTCGATGATGCTCGTTATGCGATCGCGTTGCTGCGAACGTTCGTTGATTTGGGCGGCGTGGCTCTGAATTACGCGCGTGTGACCGGCCTACTCAAACGAAACGGCGCAGTCAGCGGCGTGGCGGTGAAGGATCACGAAACAGAGGCCGGATTCGAGTGCCGGGCAAAAGTGGTGATCAACGCGACCGGCATCTTCTCGGATTCGCTGCGCAGCATGGATGAGCCGCATGCGAAACCGGTTATCACGGTAAGCCAGGGATCGCACCTGGTGCTGCCGCGCGAGTTTCTTCCTGGCGATTCCGCCATGATGATTCCACGGACATCCGATAAACGCGTGTTGTTTGCCATTCCCTGGCACGACGCGGTGGTTGTGGGAACCACCGACGATCCCGTTCCCGACGCGAGGTATGAGCCACGCGCAATGCCGCAAGAACGCAGCTTCCTCATGGGACATATTGCGCGATTCTTAGGGCGGCTTCCGAGGGGTGATGAAGTGCGGAGTATCTGGTCGGGACAGCGTCCGCTGGTTCGCCGCGAAGACACAAAGAACACGGCGGCTATTTCGCGCGATCACACGATTTTGATTTCGGATTCGAAACTGGTGACCATCACGGGCGGCAAGTGGACAACCTACCGGAAGATGGCGGAGGATGTGGTGAATCGCGCAGCTTTGTTGCGTGGATTGCCGGCAGCCCCGTCGCGAACGGCTGAATTACGGCTGCACGGATGGAGTCTGCAACCGGAAGCGAACAACGAATGGGAGCGGGTTTACGGGGCAGATCTGCCGGAGCTTCGGAAGCTTGCAAATGACGCTCCGGAACTGCGCGAACTTATTCATCCGAAGCTGCCATTTCGCAGGGCTGAGGTGATATGGGCCGCGCGTTACGAGATGGGGCGGACCGTGGAAGACGTGTTGGCGCGGCGAACGCGCGCGTTGTTCCTGGATGCACGGGCAAGCATGGAATCCGCTCCGGTGGTTGCGGCGCTCATGCGGCAAGAGTTGGAACGCGATGCGAATTGGGAGCACGGGCAGATTGCGGGTTTTAGAGAAGTAGCAGAGCAATATATCTGGAAGGATTGAAAGGCGGGGCACTGCGCTTTTATGGAAGCAGCCGTATTAGGGGAATTCGTGGGGACAATGATCCTCATTCTTTTAGGGAACGGCGTAGTGGGGGGCGTTTTGCTGTCGCGCTCAAAAGCCGAAGGCGGAGGCTGGATCGTGATCACGACCGGCTGGGGACTGGCCGTGTTCGCAGCCGTCGCCGTCAGTATTTCGATGGGCGACTCCGATGCGCATCTGAACCCGGCGTTCACCGTCGCGTCAGTAATTACAAGCGGACATGCGGAGCGGCTGTGGACCTACATCCCCGCTCAGATATTGGGTGCGATGGTGGGCGCGCTATTGGTGTGGCTTTTCTATATGCCGCATTGGGGTCCGACAGAGAGCACGGATAAGAAGCTGATGTGCTTCTCAACCGTTCCCGCCATAAGGCGGCTGGGCTGGAACTTTCTGAGCGAAGTAATCGGAACGTTCGTGCTGGTAGTAGTAGCCGCGGCGCTCCTTTCAAAACGCATTGCTCCGGGCGGCCTGGCGCCGGGACTGGGACCCTGGCTGATCGGAGCGCTGGTATGGAGTATCGGTCTTTCGCTGGGCGCGACCACCGGATATGCGATCAATCCCGCGCGCGATTTTGGTCCCCGCATCATGCACAGCCTTCTACCCGTCGCCGGTAAAGGAACATCCGATTGGGGCTATGCCTGGGTGCCGATTTTCGGCCCGGTTTGCGGAGGAATTTTGGCCGCGGCGTTCATCCGCTGGGCGGGCATATAGCTATCTTCCTCCGGCGCGGTGCTTCGTGCAAAGTAGCGGGCCGCAACAACGGCCAGGACGAACACAACCGGCATGAAATTGCGCGTCTCTGTCATCCAGCTAAAGAGCATGCTAGAAAAGAACAGCACGGGAACCAAAAAGAACACCATTCGCTTGAGCAGCAGAGGCGTCTGCTTCCAGCCAAGCACCAGGAACGGAAGATAGGCGCACGCCGTAATCAGAAACAGCGCGGGCCAGCGTGGGTCGTACCAGTTGGCCCAGAATTGACTCGGGCCGACGCCGCTCACCTGGTTGTAGTGAATGACGCCTTTGAAGACATACAGGCGTATCCCGAAATACACGGCCGCGCTGGTAATCGCGAGTACACAGGCTTTGAGAAGATAGCGCCGCTCTCTCCGGCAGAAGAGGATGTAAAAACCCACTAAGGCGAGTACGGACTCCTTCGCGACGGAGCCAATCAGCAGCGTCGTCAGCAGCAGCGGGAAATTCGCCGTTTCCAGGAAAATGAAAGCAAGCACGAACGACAGGTGAGAAAGCGGATCGGTTAGCTGTCCTGCGTACCATTCGAAGCTGATTGGATACACCACCGCGACCAGCAGCATCGCAAGGACCGCTCCAGCGTGGCTCGTGTACAGGCGTGCAAAACGGTAAATCGCGTAAAAGAGCAGCAGGCCGAATAACAGGCGGTACACATCTCGCGCAACGGAAAAGCGAACGTTCGCAAGCTGCATCCAGGCCACGATGCCGTTGGGCAGAAACCGATAGGAGTGCGGCGCGACGCTGGGAGATAGGCGGACCACGTCATTCTGCAGATTCTCCTGCCACCGCTCGTTCGGAATGGTTACGAAGTAATTGGAGGTCTTATCTACGTAGAAGCTGTGCAGGTTGTTAGCAAAGCTGGTCAGCAGAAAAATCACAAGCACCAGGCCGATAGCTTGCAAGCGCGGCAGGCGGCGTGACTCGGCCCGGTAGAAGCAGTAACAGATGATCGCCGCGGCCACCCAACCGAGTTGACCGGCGAGGCTTGTTCTGGATATGCGGGGCGGACGCGCCGTCCAGTGAAACAGTACCGGAAGAATCGCGACGATCGCGAATCCCCAGATCGCCGTGAGCAGTGTCCAGGTGCGGCTTCGCGTCCTGACCGGAGTTTGGCGTTGCGGTAGAACTTCCTGCATGGGTTCAAGAACGGATTGGAGGCTCGCGGTTTGAAATCATAAACACGAAATACAGCACGATTCCGAGCGCCAGAATAGAGAGCAGCAGCATCCCGGATCGTAAATAGCCCTCTGGCAGCTGCCCACCCGGTGCGAAACCTCGCATTAGCGCCACATACAGCAATGCATTGAGGCCAATTTGCAGCACACCGATAACAATGGCCAGGCGAGGTGAAAGCGCCCACAAGGCGAGCAGCCCGGCGGCGAAGGCGAGCAGGTTAACAGCGTAAGCGCCCGCGTGATTCACAGTCATGCCGGGGATGAACATCAGCAGGCACCAAATAGCGAGCGAGAACAGGATCAGCGGGAAGAAAACCGCCGCAGTCTTCCATTCCTTGCTGCGAAATTGTTTCTTCACTCCGGCGAGCAGCGCAAAAGACCCGGCGATCACGAATCCCAGGCACGGCACAAAAAAAAAGAACATCATGGCTCTGGCGTTGCCTGCAGTTTTGAGTAGGTCGGCATCGTGACTGCCGGCCAAGAGATCCTTGCTAATCGCGCCGATGGTCTCCCAGTACTCCGAACCGTGCCCCACAATCCGATCCAGATTGGACCGTTTATTTTGAAGCCACTGGCGCAGCGTCAGGTTCTCATAAGCGGAGAGAATCACTTGTGGAATTGGCCGCGGATCAATCCCCAGGACACCGGCTAAATGCATCTTGACCAGGCGGTCGCCGGGCGGATCGACAAACTTCTGATACAGCGCCCACGGAAAATAGATGACGCCGGAGAGGGCGATCAACAGCGTGATGCCCTTTAGAGGCAAACGCCTCCGAAGCACGATGATTGTCGCGGCTGCACCGATAACGGCAAAGATTGTTCCGCCATGCGAAAGCATTGCAAAGGCAAGCAGTGCGCCTCCGGCAATAAAGCGCACGATCTGCTCGCTTCGCCCCAGGGCTGCGCGATCGCCGAACAGAACCGCGAAAACTCCGAGCGTAAAGGCCGCTGCCAGCAGCTTCGGCCAGACAAAGAAACTGTTCACAAATATGAAGCCTGAAAACAGGCATGTCGCGAGCACGAGTGCGATCAGTTTCTGGCGAATGGAACATGCAGTGAGGAGGAGCCACAAGCCGAATATCCAAAGGCTTTGGGCGAACACCGAGATGACGGTGTAGGTAAGCTGCCTGGGATGCGCCGCAAACGGATATTGCGAGAGCACAATGCCGGTCTGGAGCGGTGGGCGATCGCTCGACAGCCAGGTGCCGGAGATGGGAGTCACGATGTGGCCGTCGCGAAGTTCTTCAGCGAGCAGAAACGGAAGTGTATTGTCGTTGGGGAGTTCGTGCGAGAAGCGTACCGCTGCCGTGTCAAACGGATCTTTCATGCCGCCATATAGGAAACCAGTTGACAGGACGAGCAGCGTGGCGGCCCCGCAAAGCGCGATGGATGGAAACAGAGATTTGATTAACTTGCGGGCGTCAAAATTCAGCTTTGGTGCAATCCAGATTAGAAAAAAGAGCGCCGCAAAGGGCAGCACGATTGCAAACGCATGCCCCAGCCGGCGGTTTAAGAAGTAGAACCAGAAGCTTAGATAACCCGAAGCCCCGATGGCGGCAAGCAGCAGTAGCCCGGCGGTCAGGGTGGTCCGGATTCCTTTGTGTACAGCCCACCCGCACACCGCAAAAGCGGGAAGCAGGATCAGCACGAAATAAAAAAGCGTCATCAGCAGCACGATTGCGGCGCTCCTGAACCCGGCATCATTCGTCTGGACCGGTTCGCTGAAGGCAAGCCATCCACTCGATTCCGTGCTCTGGTCCTGCGCGACAAGCCGGACAGACGAACCTTGCCAGGAGGGTGGCAAGGCAAACTCGTACAGGAGCCAGTTTGTGTTTGGATCGCGAGCCGGACGGATCTCAAATTTCGCCCCGTCCGAAATTCTCTCGATTTGCAAGCTCACGCCCGCGTTAGACGGATATCCGGCTAGATAAAGCTGTAGGCCGCGAGAGGCTCGGAAAGGCGAAGTGGAAATCGTGCCCGTATTCTGGTCGCCGCTGCTGCAATAGGAGCCCCACCTCGGGATACTCGCGGATTGGCCACCGGGAGCGGCAGTGCTTGGGAACACCCCATTCGCGCAGAAACCGTCGTTTTGAGCCGGTTCAATCGCGATCCGCTGAAAATCCGTTTGGGAATGATGCCGGGAAAAAGAAACGAAGAGCCCCAGCAGGATCAGCAAGGCGGCTAATGCAATCCCAATTCCTTTGGGCGCGCGCAGATTTCGCGCAAGCGCAATCTTTGTACTTACTTGCAATTACCCGCTTCCGTGTTGCCCGCTTTCTAGTTACGATAGCATCCGGAGAGAGCAAAACCGTACGAAGTTCCTTACTGCATCACCGTGAACGATGCGCTCGCCGTGGCCTGCTGGCCGTTAGTCGAAACGGCTGTCACTTCCAATTGATGCGTTCCGTTTGCAAGCACCGTTGTGTCGAGCAGATAATTCCAGCCCACGTCGGGGCAGCCTGATTTGCCTGGAAACACGTCGCACACGTCGGGCCGGTTCCCGCCAGACAATGCCATCCCGTTGAAAACACCGTCTATCAGGATCTTAACGGCCGCAATCGCGATTCCGCTCGTCTGGTTGAGCGCCCAGCCTCCGAATGGTGCTGTACCGCTGAATGCCCCGCTGGTGGAAACGGGCCGGTCGATACCGATGGTTACCGGGCTCGAATTTGAGACCGTAAAGGCCGCGCTCGCGGTGGAATATTGTCCGCCGCTGGACAACGCGGTTACCGAGAGTGTATGCGCGCCGTTGGCCAGGCTCGTGGTATCGAACGCCAGATCCCAACCGACATTGGGACAACCCGCTTTACCCGGAAGCACCGCGCAGACGTCGGCCCGATTCACTCCGTAGTTCCCGCTGCCTGCGGGAACGCCGTCGATCGCGGCGGATACGCTCTTGATGACCGCGATGTCGCTTACTGCCCAACCGCCGAACACAACTGAACCGCCGATTGGCACCTGGGGATTTGGACTGTCGATCGCGATTTTGACCGGATTATCGGTACTCCAATTCGAGACTGTGAACGGCGCGCTCAGCGTCAATTGATCGTTTGTTATCGATGTCCCTGTCACCGCCAGCGTATGCGGCCCGTTAGTAAGTAACGTCGTGTCCAGCCAAAAGGCCCAGCCCACATGCGGACAGTCCGGCCGCCCCGGAAGTGCGGCGCAGACGTCGGGCCGATTCCCGCCGTATCCCGCGACGCCTTTGTAAAGGCCATCCACGGAAATCGAGACAGTGGAAATGAAGGCGTTATCGTCAACAGCCCAACCAGTGAAGGCCGTCACTCCCGTCACGATTGCATTCTGCGCAGATGGCTGGTCAATATTCATCCGTAACGGCGTCCCGCCAGTTGGGTTCGCCACAACGAAAGGAGCGCCCGCGGTCGCAACGTCCCCATTTACCGCCGCAGCAGTTACAGAGATTGTGTGATCGCCGTTGGAAAACCCCGTCGTGCTAAGCCTGAAATTCCAGCCCACATTCGGGCATCCCGGTTTATTCGGAAAGGCGGCACAAACATCCGGGCGTGCGCCTCCATACATAGCATTTCCGACGATGACGCCATCGATTGATACAGTGACCTTGCTGAGGGTGGCATTGCTATCGAAAGCCCAGCCGCCGAGGCCCGGCAAGCCGCTTACCGGCGTTAAACCGTGCGGCGTGTCAATGCTGATCAGCATGGGGCTGCTGCTCAAATTGGCCGTCGTGAAGTTCTGGGTCACGGTCGTATTCTGGCCCTGGGCGGTAAAGCCCGTCATCGCGAGTATGTGCGGGCCATCTGCCAGCCCCCTGGTATCAAGGACGACGTTCCACCCCACGTGGGGGCATGCCATCACGCCGGGATAAAAGGCGCAAACATCGGGCCTCTCGGCTCCGTAACTGGCCACCCCGTACGGCACGCCATCAACGGACATGGATACGCTAGTGATCAAGCCGCTCTTATCAAGTGCCCAGCCGCCAAATCCAACCACCCCGGTGAAAGCTCCGCCGTTAGGAGCGGGCCGGTCGATCGTAATCACCATCGGGTCGGCGGCGCTCCAGTTTGCCACCGTGAACGAAGCGGAAGCCGCGGAGTGATCTCCAAGTCTCGAGGTCGCCAGCGCGTCCAGCGTGTGCATGCCATCGGCAAGCTGGGTGGTATCTATGACGGCCGACCAACCCACATTAGGGCATCCGACACCGCCCGGGTAGAGAGCGCAAATGTCCGTCCTATAGCCGCCGTACCCCGCCGCGCCGTAGGGAACGCCATCGATTGAGAGTTGAACGCTGCTGATACCGGAGTTGTTATTCAGGGCCCACCCGGAGAAAACACTGAGGCCGATGAAGGTGGATTGCACCGAACCTGGCTGATCGATTCCAGCGTGAAATGCACTGGACGGCTTCACCGCGTTCCAGTTCTCGGCAAGGTTCGCCACATTCACAGAACCGAGCCCGGTCGCCAGATCGTACCCCGCTCCAGCCTGATAACGCGCGGCGCTTGTTCCGTAACCGCTCTCTCCGGGAACTGCATTGTTTCCCGAAGTGACATCGTTGAAAATGCAAGTCGCCGCCGGTAATGGCGAGGCGCTCGAAGCGTTGCACGAACCCGCCGCTTCGCTCGCTGCCAGCGAATACAGCACGTAATTCGCTTGCCCCAATCTGGAGCCGGTCCTTTGGACGATCAATGCCATCACTCCCGCGAAAGAAGGCGTTGCGGCGGAGGTTCCACTGTAGCCTTGAAAGCTGATGCGACCCGTTTTATTCGGCGTGCAGGAACCGTCTATGCAAAGCAGATACGCATCGTGACCCGCAGCGGTCAAGGCAACGTCCGGAACATCTCGCGCGTCATCATTCGGAATTCCCGGAACGCCAGTCTGCCACGCCGGCTTGCCGAATAGAGTACTGGCCCCGCCTCCACCTGCCCACAGACCCGGTGAGTTTCCGGTTGTGCATCGACCCGCCGTACAACTCTCGTTCCAAACGTCTTCCGGAATGTAGGAGATGGCGGATGCGCCATCGGCTGCGTTGCTGGTCTGCCAGTAAGCGGCATTATTTCCATTCTCGTTAAACTCCGTGCCGCCAACCGCAATGGCATACGGCGTTGACGCCAGAATGTTCACCGATACGGGCCCGGTGGCAGTGGTCTCGCTGGATGGATCGTCGCAGCCCTCCGCTCCGGAATCGCCGGATGCAACCGTATACGTAATGCCTTGCGCGGCGGCCTGTTGGGCGAGAGATGAAATGGCTGTGGCTTCGGCTGCCGTGTAGCTGGCTTCGCAGTTGCCAAAGCTCTCGGTCATTACATCGCCGAGGTTGTGATCGATAATGTATTCCTCCGAGAGGTCAACGCCATCGGTGGTGTTGGTGCTTTTGGATACAACCAGCTTTACGGTCGCGCCAGGTGCAACCGCACCGGCCCAGGAAGTATCCAGAACTGCTTCGGCCTCTTCATCGCCGCCGAGATCTCCCGGGTCTGCCCCGTCCACCACAACCTGCGGCGGATTGGCGGGCAGGTTGAATGTCGAGCGGAAGCTGGCAATGTCCTGCAGGTTGATGTTGCTTCGACCAACAACCGCGATGACTGTCCCCGCGCCTGAGATCCCGGTATCGTATACCGGGTTGATGTTGTAGATGGTGGCATAGTCCGCCGGCGCCAGCGCATGACCTCCGCTGGAATTCGTGAACTCGGGTGACTTCTGAAACACTCCGTTCGACCGGATAAGCTGCGGCCGCTTGCTGAAGTTGTGGAGGGTTGCTACGCCTGCAACCACGCTCGCCAGCGCCGAAGGGATTTCCGGATCGCTGGCGTTGGCCCAATGGATCTTTCCATTCACTACATACTTGTGAATCTCAGTATGGAACGCGCCCTCAACCTGGGCGGCCGTGCCGGAAAACTCGATAATGCTTCTTCCGTTTGAAACGCGCGCAATCTGAAACCCGTGGGACTGCAGCCACGCCGTAACCGTCTGTACATCCTGTTCTGCGGCGCCAAACTGCTGGCCGAATTCCTCGGGAGTGAGCCAATGGTGGTAAAGGCTGGAAGTACGGTCCTGCTGTTGATCGAGCAGATTCTGGAGCGCGGTCTCCTCTTGTCCGCCGCGGGTCAGCACCAGCAGCATCCGCTGCATCGGCAAATCCGGCGGCGCAAGCCCGCGATCAAACTCGCCGCGTGCCAGCGGATGAGTGTTGCCGGGCAACCTCGACAGCCGGCCTTCATTAATAGGCCGCGTGATCCGGGCCCGAACCAGCTCGCGGCCCGCTTGTGCGAATACACTTCCGCTCAGCGCGCCCGCCATTGCACAGCAAAACAAGGCGCTCTTCCCGAACGTTCTCATTCCGATCTAACTCTTGTACTACAGGCCACGGACGTGGTGGGTAGTTTTCTGGTTACTTCCTGAGGCTAACTGGCGGAAGCTAATGGGAGTCGAACCCACCCGTGACCGCATTAGGGCCGCACTCCGGTTTTGAAGACCGGGCCCTGCACCGGCAGAATCTAGCTTCCGACTGCGATTGTAGCGTTGTCCGGTTGGCGGAAGAGTTCCGCGCTGATGGCGTACCGCAATTCATCGAGACCGGTGCCTACCGCCGCCGAAATTGCGTAAAAAGTCAGACCGCGCTTGCTCGCCTTTGCCTTCACCGCTTCCATTCGTGTCATGTCCTGGCATGCATCCAGCTTGTTTGCTACAACAATCATCGGCTTGTCGGCCAATCCGCCTTCACCGAAACTGGCAAGTTCGGCGAGAATCACATCGAAGTCGTGCGCCGGATCGCGCCCGCTAAAATCGGAAACATCCACCAGATGAACCAGCAAGCGCGTCCGTTCTACATGACGCAGGAATTGCGTGCCAAGCCCGTGTCCTTCGTGAGCGCCCTCAATCAGACCCGGAATGTCAGCCAGGACAAAAGTTCGTCCGCCCGCATCCACCACGCCCAGGCTCGGCTCAAGAGTTGTAAATGGATAATTTGCGATTTTCGGCTTCGCGGCGGAGAGCCGCGAAATCAAAGTTGATTTGCCAACGTTCGGGAACCCCAGCAGCCCCACATCGGCCAGTAGTTTTAGCTCCAGGCGTAGTTTGAAAAACTCGCCTGGGTGGCCCTCTTCGTGTTCAGTCGGCGCCTGATGTGTGGCGGTTGCGAAGCGCGCATTTCCGCGTCCTCCCCGTCCGCCGTGAGCCACCGTGAATCGCTGTCCCGGTGCGGTGAAATCGAATAGCCGGTCTCCTGTTTCCGCGTGGTAAATAACCGTGCCCACCGGAACCGGGAGTTCAATGGCTGCGCCATCCCGGCCGGTTCGATTACTGCCCTCGCCATGCCGTCCCCGTTCGGCCGTGTGTTCCGGGTTATAGCGGAAGTGCAGCAGGGTATTGTAGTGCTCGCTGGAAACCAAAATTACATCGCCGCCTCGGCCGCCATCGCCTCCGCTAGGTCCGCCGCGCGGGACAAACTTTTCCCGTCGAAACGCGAGACACCCGTTCCCGCCATCGCCCGCTTTGACCGTTATCAGTACTTCGTCTATGAACACAGCGAATGTCTCTGGCGGCGCTTGTGGCGAAAAGGCGTGGGGAACCCTAGCTCTGCGCGGCGATGATGTTGACGAACTTGCCCAGCCGCCCGCGATCGCGGAATTCAACCGTGCCCGGCACGGCGGCAAACAGCGTGTCGTCTTTGCCCAGACCGACATTTTTGCCTGGCTTGTAGCGCGTTCCGCGCTGCCGGACTATGATGGAGCCGCCGGTCACAAACTCACCCGAAAATACCTTGATGCCAAGGCGCTGCGAATTCGAATCGCGGCCGTTCTTGGAACTGCCTAAACCTTTTTTATGTGCCATGCCAAACCTCTATTGAACGAAGATGCTTACGCGAGAATCTCCTGGACTTCTACGCGCGTATAGTTCTGCCGGTGACCAATGGTGCGCTTATATTGTTTCTTGCGCTTGAACTTGAACACCAGCACCTTGGCCCCGCGCCCGTGACTCGCAATTTTGCCGCGTACCCGCGCACTCTTCAATGCCTCACCAAGCACCAGCTCGTTCGAATCGTTCGAAATCGCTAAAATACGGTCAAATTCCACGTTCGCCCCAATATCGCCCGCGATCGTGTCTACTTCTATTGTTTGGCCAGGCGCGACACGGTATTGCTTGCCGCCTGTCTCAATCACAGCGTACATGTATATGCCTTTGTTGATTTTCCAGCTCCAGGAAAAAGTAAATGGCCGGCATCCCCGGACACACGAACAGCCTGCTACTGGAATAAGATTCGAATCTCCTCTATAATAGCGGATCCTGGTTTCACTTCTAATACTGCGTGATGCTCAGCGTGTTCCCGTCAGGATCTTTAAACCAAGCTACGCTGGCCCCGCTCGGCGATTTCCAAATGCCAAGCGCGTCTTGATGCATACCTGCATACCGTTCAAGCTCAACCCCGGCGTTTCGAAGATCTCGGGCTGCGGCAGCTATATCGGGGACTCGCCAACCCAAAACGGTGTATTTTGCCGCCGCCAGTTCTTCGACGCTCGTGATCCGCAACATTGTCCCGTTCGCGTCGAAAACTACGGCGAACTGATCTTCCCCTGCGAGCGGTAGCCCGAGCACGTCCCCATAAAAGGCTTTTGCGGATGCGATGTCTCGCGTTGCGACGAAGGCAACGAGTTCGTAAGTGCGGAACAGGTTTGTGTTTGCCACGTGAACAGTGTACAGCGAATAGCCGTGTCCAAACTCTGCAAGCTGCGATGATTCCAAACCGCTGAAACCGAGCGTTAGCGACCTAATTTGGCGCTCTTTGTGCGGCCACGCCCAGTGCAGCTTTTCGCCTCGCCGCCAGCAACTCTGAGATCGCGCGGCACTCATTCGCTAACTCCGCAAACTGCTTCGGATCTAACGATTGGTATCCATCGGACAGCGCCTTTTCCGGTACCGGATGAACTTCGACGATCAATCCCGACGCTCCTGCGGCAATAGCGGCCAGCGACATGGGTAGCACTTTGTCTCGCTTGCCGGTCCCATGGCTCGGGTCTACGATAATCGGCAAATGGCTCAGGCTTTGAACCGCCGGAACAACGCTCAAATCCAGCGTATTCCGCGTGTGATCGGCAAAAGTCCGGACGCCTCGTTCACACAGAATCACGTTATAGTTGCCGTCCGCCAGAATATACTCCGCCGCCATCAGGAACTCTTCGAGCGTGGACGACATGCCCCGCTTCAGCAGGATCGGTTTCCGTGAACGTCCCGCCCGCCGCAGCAGGGAAAAATTCTGCATGTTGCGCGCGCCGATCTGTACGCAATCCGCGTGCTTTTCTACCAAGTCAAACGTCTCGACATCGATTGCCTCCGTTACAATGCCCAGTCCGGTCTCCTCGCGCGCTTCAGCCAGGTATCGCAAGCCCTCTTGGCCCAAGCCTTGAAAGCTATATGGCGAGGTCCGTGGCTTGTACGCTCCGCCGCGCAGCAATTGGCCGCCTGCCGCTTTTACGGCGCGCGCGGATTCCAGAATCTGTTCGCGCGATTCCACCGAGCACGGGCCGCCGCATAGCACAATCTCCTCGCCGCCAACGGGAACGCCATTCACCTGCACCACGGTGTTCTCCGGTTTTGTCTCCCGGCTCACCAGTTTGTACGCTTTCGAAACACGGATGGCTTCAGCCACTCCCGGCATCGCTTCGAATTCCGCGGGGTCCACCGGGCCGCTGTTCCCTGTAATCCCAATCGCTGTCCGCTGCTCTCCCGGAATAATATGCGCCTTGAAACCTAGCGACCCAATTCGTTCGCAAACGCGTTCAATTTCCGCGGGTCCCGCCTGAGCCTTCATCACCACAAGCACGCTTGAGTCTCCCTTGTGCTTTTATAGGGTAGCCGAACAGCGCGCGCGCCCTATAAGATGGGAGAGGCTTACCCCTGGGGTGAGCGCCCCTTCATTGATCCATGTCGGATATTGCTTTCCTCTTCCCAGGCCAAGGCTCCCAATACGCAGGCATGGGTAAATCTCTCGCTGCTGAATTCCCGGAAGCACGCCAGGTCTTTGAGGATGCCGATTCAGCTCTGGGATTTTCTCTTTCCACACTCTGCTTCGACGGCCCTGAGGAAGACCTCAAAAAAACCGAGAATACACAACCCGCGCTCTTGGCCGTCTCCATGGCGGCGTACCGGGTTTTGGAAACGCAAAAGCTCAAGCCCGCCATTGTGGCCGGTCACAGTTTGGGTGAGTACTCCGCCCTCGTTGCGGCAGATTCCTTACGCTTTGAGGATGCTATCCGTCTCGTCCGCAAGCGCGGCCGGTACATGCAGCAGGCCGTTCCTCCAGGTGAGGGGGCCATGGCGGCCCTTTTGAAATTACCGGAAGGCGAACTCGATCGCATTCTCAAGGAAGCCGCGCAAGGCCAGGTGATCACCGCGGCCAATTTCAATTCGCCCGAACAAATCGTCATCGCAGGTCACGCACAGGCTGTCGGGCGCGCCATGGAACTCGCCAAAGCCGCCGGTGCCAGGCGGGTCATTTTGCTTCCAGTCAGCGCTCCCTTTCACTGTCCCCTCATGCGCCCGGCCCAGGAAAAGTTGCGCCTGGACCTGCAGGCCACGCCCTTCGCTCATCTCCAGACTCCATTGATTAACAATTGGCAGGCCCGCCTGGTTACCAACGCTGAGGATGCCCGCACCGGGCTCGATGAGCAAATTCCCAATCCAGTCCGTTGGACCGATACGATTCGCGAGATCGCCCGAAAAGGTATCCGCCGCTTCATCGAAGTGGGCCCGGGATCTGTCTTGGTTGGACTCTGCCGCAGCATCGATAGTTCCTTTCAAACTGTCAGATTTGGAGAACCAGCCGATCTGGAAAAAGTCAAGGCATTTCTGGCTTGAGCCCGTCTGCGCCAACGAGAGTATCGGCCCCTTACCGGTACTTCCATGCTTGACAGTATCTTCCCCCTTCGGCAGACTTAAGGTTCGTCGGAGGTTTTCTTGAGCCGGTTTGCAATCTTATTGCTTGCGTTATCAACAACTAGCGCGTTCGCGCAGCAGAGTCCACAGAGTTCGCAGCCATCGGAAGAAAATAACACCCAGTCTCAAAACACCTTGACCAGTCTTGCCGGTCAGTTCTTCCACGGCGATTTCGTGAACTTTTATGCATCAGGCTCCGGCACCTATGATGCGAACGCGGCGATCCTGGGCGGTCAAGCAGGCAACGGCTCAGCCGGGTTTGCGCTGGGCGGGGGCGTCCAGGCATATCACCGCTTCCGCACTTCGATTCTCTCCCTGAGCTACAACCTCAACTATACGGATTACCAGGGCGGTGGATATTCGAGCGGAATCAGTCAGTATCTTTCGCTCCTCTACAGCAAGCAGCTCAGCCGGCGCTGGAATCTTGGTTTCGTAGAATCCGCCGGAATGTACCGTTACGGCGTCGGATATTACTATGGACAGCCTAATGCGGCGACTCCCGCGGTCGCGAATCCGTTCAGCCCCGTGTCCAAAACTGCTTCCAGCGCAGTCTCCCTGTCCTACCGGCAATCAGCTCGCTTGACCTACGATTTCGGAGCTGACTTCTTTCTTTCCAGGTACAGCTATCCGGGCGCGATCGGAACAACCGGAATATCCGGATCGGGTTCATTGATCTACAAGATAACGGGCCGAACTACCGTAGGCGGCACTTACTCGCATAGTTATTTCAGTTATCAACGGGGCGTGGGACAGTCGGTTCTGGACGGAGGCTATTTCAATCTTACCCACCAATTTGCAGACTTATGGACTGCAACGGTTTCTGCCGGTATAACCAGGTCCGATTCCTCCGGTATAATTAGCGTTCCCGTCTCCGTTATTCTGAACGGGCAGGAAGTTACCGGCTACGCCGTCGGGCCCTACAAGCTGGACAGGATTACGCCCTCCATACAAGGCAGCGTTTCGCACCGCTATCAACGCGTGGTGGTCACAGGTTCGGTGGGACAAGTCGTCTCCCCCGGCAATGGAATCTATCTGGCCTCGCGGAATCGATTCTTTTCCGGAAGTGCATCGTACAGCAGAGAACGATCAAATATCAGCGTTTCGGGCGGCTATTTCCATCTGACCAGCCTGGCAAACTCAATTTCCACTAGCTACGGAACTGGAAATTTCGGTGCCTCATATGGCTATACATTGACTCGCCATCTCTCGGCCAACGCGCGCTATGACTATTTCCGGTATGGGAATGTTTACGCTTTCGGCGGAGTAAGCGATAACCGGCTTATGTTTAGTCTCGCGTTCAGTTCTAAGAGCATTCCTCTCACTCTGTACTGACGACCGCCTTGCTGCGGGTCTATTGAATCGAGCCCTCCGAGAGCACCTGCTGCAAGCGGTCGGCAAAATTTTCGCCCGATTCCGTTTGAAGCTTCCGCCTATCCACCGGCAGGGCTGAGTCTACTTCGTGTACCAGTCGCAGCAGGCTTTTCAAGTTCGACTCAGTCAGTTTTCCGCTGCCCGGTATCTCCGGTTGCGGCAGATAATGGCTGTCTACGCCAAAATCGATCCGAAGGTCTTCTTGACCGCCGCTGCCCCACTCGGTCCCGCTATCGAAAGCGGGTCCAAAGCACGATATCGCCACTCGGGCCGGCGCTAAGGCCCAGTCTTCGTCGAACTGCCACAGGTCCCACCAGCTCTCAACGCGATAGGCTATGTCATCCCCGCTGTACTCGCGCAATACAGCAGCCACCTCGCCAACATCCATCGGGCCATTTACCGCATGCTCCAGCAGGGGCGGTTCCGTCGCGTCTACGCCCAGTATGCCGATGGTTGATTGCGGTTGCGGCCGTTGTGAAAATGGAAACAACCGGAGGAGTTTTTCAAAGTACTTGACCCTGGCGTCGCGGCTGTTGCGATCCAGCCAGATGGACAGTGATAGTTGATCTGTCACTTCTCTATTATCGCGATTTGCGCAACTCTTTCTGCCGGACCGCATAAAACAGATTCTCTCCTGGATGTTTTTTCCTGAGATAATTGAAAGGTGATTACCGATCTTGTTCAGATCAAACGTCTAGGGGAGAAACAGCGCGAAGAAAACCAGCGATTTCGTGCCTGGCTGAAACGGCACAATTTTGTCGAACGGCGCTTTAAGGCAATCGCCGAAGAAGTCGAAGAGTCGATTGACTGTACGGCTTGCGCCAATTGCTGCCGCGTTGCTACCACTCAGATTAGCGAGCGTGATGCGGAGCGCCTGTCCCGCCACCTCGGCATGAAGGTAAGTGAGTTTCTGCGTGACTACACGGTCGAACTTCCGGATGAAGGACGCATTCTGAAGCGCAGCCCTGACGGCTGTGTTTTTCTTGACGGCAGGGTTTGCTCTGTTTATGAAATGCGCCCTGATACCTGCCGTCTGTTTCCACATCTCATCAAAGGAAACGGCTCGCTGTTAAGCCGGATGTGGCACATGCCTGATCGCGCCGTATATTGCCCCATTGTGTTTAATGCCCTCGAACAGTTCAAAGTGGAAACCCGCTTCAAACAATGACGATAGCCATTAGTCTGCTTCTTGTCTGTTTTGTGATTGCCGTCGCATTTGCGGCCTATCAATTCTCGGCAGCCAATCGTTGGCGGCAGACCGCTGCGCAAGCGCGTGAAGAGAACCAGCGTCAGCGTGCGGAACTGGAACAGGCGAATCGGACCGCCATTCAGCAAGCTGCGGAGAGTGCCGGAAACCGGGAATTGGCGGAAGCGCAATGGAAGCTTGTGACCCAGGCGCAGCAACAGCTCGAAGACAAGTTTCGCGCCCTCGCCTCGGAAGCTCTGCAAAGCAACAGTCAGCTACTGCTCGACCGCAGCCGCGATCAGTTGCAGCACATGGTGGCTCCCGTTTCGGAATCTTTGCGCAAATTCGAACAGCAGGTGCAGGCCATCGAAAAATCCCGTGTTGGCGCATACGAGAGCATTTCCGCCCAGGTGTCGGCGTTGACCCAGTTGCAGGAGCGTGTGCGGCAATCCACGGATCAACTGAAAACCGCGCTCCGATCTCCGGTTCAGCGGGGCCGCTGGGGCGAAATGCAGCTTCGGCGCGTTGTGGAGCTGGCGGGAATGCTCGAATACTGCGATTTCGCCGAACAGAAGACGCTCTTCGGCGAAACCAATCAGCGTCCCGATCTGATTGTGCGGCTGCCGAATCACTGCCAGGTGGTTGTCGACGCAAAGGTCTCTCTGGAAGCTTATCTGCGCGCAATTGAAGCGCCCGAAGATGCCGACCGGCTCCGCAATCTCTCCGACCATGCACGCCAGATCCGAACCCACGTCAAAGCGCTCGGCGAAAAGGCCTATTGGGAACGTCTGCCCTGCTCCCCTGAGTTCGTGGTTGCGTTCCTGCCGCTTGAATCGTTGTTCAGCGCCGCTCTTGAGAGCGATCCTGCCCTCCTCGATTTTGCGGTCGAGCGTCGTGTCTTAATCGCTACGCCAATGACGCTGATTACGTTGCTGCTTACCGTCGCGCACGGCTGGCGTGAACAGGCGACGGTGGAGAACCTCGAAAAGATCCGATCAACCGGGCAGGAGCTTTATGGACGGCTGCTCACGATGAGTCATCATTTTTCGAAGCTCGGCGATGCCGTCGAGAAAACTGTTCAGGCATACAACCAGACGGTCGGTTCGCTCGAGCGCAATGTCCTTCCCTCCGCGCGCAAATTCAAAGATCTTCGTCCGGCAAATGCGGAGCAGTTAGAAGAGGTTACGGAATTGGATATCGCTCCACGCGCCCTGGACAGCTCGAAATGGAAGGTTCTCGAAGCCGCTAAACAGGCCTGAGCCCTACAAATGCTTGTCTCCCGGTTTCAATCGCGACCTATGATGAGAGTTGCCAAATAGATTCGCAGTCGTAATTGTATGCAGTCTCGCGGCCGTTTCTGTTGCACTTGGGCAGACCGGACCGACGATCTCCATCACAGCGGATCTCACCGATGCGCCGCGCAAGATTCTGCGCGCCGAACTGTCCATTCGCGTCGAGCCGGGTTCCCTCACTCTTGCTTATCCGGAATGGATTCCGGGCGAGCATGGTCCGACGGGACCAATTGGCAATTTCACAGGTCTGGCATTTACGGCCAACGGACAGTCGTTGCCCTGGAAGCGGGATGACATAAATATGTATGCGTTCCGCCTGAACATTCCGGCGGGCGCAACCAGCCTGCACGTCAAGGCTGACTTCCTGGCGACGGCTGCGCCAACTGGTTTTTCTGCTGGCGCAGCCACAAATGCAAATCTCGCTATCGTCAATTGGAATGAGCTTCTGTTATATCCTGCGGGGAGGGCGGCTGCACACGTTATCTTGCAACCGTCGCTCAAACTTCCTGATGGCTGGAAATTCGGCACGGCCTTAACGCAAGCATCCCGGAACAGCGATACCATCCGTTTCCACCCGGTAACTCTGGAAACGCTAATCGACTCACCCGTGCTGGCAGGCCGGTTTTTCAAAGAGATTCCGCTCGCGCCCGATATTGAGCCCAAACACTACCTCGACATGGCAGGTGACGGGCCGGAAGATTTGAATCCCAGCGCGGGCCAACTGTCGGCGTTCAGCAATCTCGTGCGCGAGACAGGCGCGCTCTATAAGTCCCGCCATTACGACAGCTATCACTTTCTGCTTACGCTCAGCGACAGTGTTGCGCATTTCGGTTTGGAACATCACCAATCGAGTGACGATAGGGTGGAAGCGCGAACCTTTTTGGATGAGGACGCTAGCTTGCTGGCGGGTGACTTGTTGCCGCATGAGTTCACCCACTCCTGGAACGGAAAATATCGCCGGCCTGCGGGCCTCGCGACGGCGAACTACCAACAACCGATGAAAGGCGACCTGCTCTGGGTATACGAAGGATTGACTCAGTATCTCGGTGATGTTCTTGCGGTCCGCAGCGGAATTTGGACTGCCGAACAGTACCGGTCCGCGTTGGCGGCATCGGCAGCTTTCCTGGATCACCGCCCCGGCCGCACATGGCGTGATCTTGAGGATACCGCGGTTTCAGCCCAGATTCTGTACGGAACAAACGATCAGTGGGACAATTGGCGGCGCTCCGTCGATTACTATCCTGAAGGCGAACTCATCTGGCTGGATGTCGATACGCTGATCCGGAACCTGTCGCATGGGAAGAAGTCGCTCAATGATTTCTGTGCGCGCTTTTTGGGAGTGGGTGGCAATACGCCACCCCAAGTACTCCCGTACACCTTTGATGACATCGTCGAAAATCTGAACGCGATTCAACCCTACGGCTGGGCGGCATTTTTGAAAGAGCGGCTTACTTCGAAATCCCCGCACGCGCCATTAGACGGCATCACCAATGGAGGTTACCGGTTGGAATACACTGACCAGCCCAATGAAGTTATCCATGCGGCGGAAAGTTCTGACCGGGGCGTGAACGCTTGGTACTCACTCGGAATTCGTACGGAGGATCAGACCATTCAGGACGTGCTGATCGGGTCGCCCGCTTATCAGGCGGGGCTTGGCCCGGGCATGAAGATCATTGCCGTGAATGGCCGTCAGGCTACAGACGATCTGCTGCACCAGGGGATTCGGGATGCGAAAGCGAGCGGGCCGGATGTGGAGCTGATCGTCCAGAACACAGGCTATTTCAAGGTCGTAAAGATCAATTATCACGGTGGCGAAAAATATCCGCATCTGGTGCGCGACTCCGGTAGGCGTGCAAGACTAGATAACATTTTGAAGCCGATGACCAGACACCCTGAGATCAGGAGCGCGGAATAGCCAATTCCGACACGCCCGACTGCTAGTACCGCACGCCATTGCCAATCGCATCTCGGTATGTCACTATCTTCTGATATGTTTCGAAGCCGTATTCTCCTCGCAGTCGCCGTGTCGCTCGGACTGGTTGCGCAGGTCTCCTTGGCGCAGACCGGATCGCAGAAATCCTCCAGCAGCAGGCCCCTCAGCAGGGACGACCCCGATATGCAAGCCATGCGGAATTACAAACTCAGCATGGACAAGCTCGATCGGTGGGCAGTTTCCAATCGCGCAGTGGCGGTCTACATTAAGGCTCATCCTGAAGTTAAGAAACCCGGCGCTACCGATATCGGCGACGCCAAGACCTTTAGCGAGATGGAGAGGCGCGCAAGGGCAGAGGCGCCCGGCTACGTGAAAGCGCTTGAGAGTTCCGGCCTCTCTTTCCGCGAATGGTGGTTGGTCATGGGCTCGCTGATGCCTGCTTACGTAGCCGCCCAATACGAACGCCCCGGCATGCCGCCCGCGAAAGATGTTCTGCCGGAAAATATCGCGTTCGTTAAGGCGAACAAGCAGAAGGTCACAGATCTTTTCGCGGAGTTCCAGAAAATGAACGTCGATTCCAAGTCTGACAAGGATGACGGGAATTGAGGGCCTCCGGAGCGCAAGCCGCTCGTTTCCGCTCATCCGGCGGAATGGTATTCGAAGTACTCGGTGTGGTGCGCGTGTGCCGGTTCGGCTTTCGCTCTAACCGTTCGATCGCCGGCCACCGATAGTGTAGCCCGGAGCATCCAGGCCATTTTTTCGTGATCGCGCATCAAATCAACCAGCAGATCGATGGTGCCGTCATCCAACCCGCAATGATCTTCCGCAGTTAGCTCTCTGCGCACCCGCCTGATCAGCGACTCATGATCTTCAAGGATGTTCCCAAGCATCGCGTTCGCATTGGGATAGTCGCCAGGGTATTCAGCTAATGTCGTGAGTTGCAGGAATTCCGTCAGCGTGGCCGGCGCAGGATGCCCCAGTTGCCGGATACGCTCCGCGACTTCGTCGATTCTTTTTCCGAGCAACTCGTATTGGCGCTCGAACAATGCGTGCAGTTCGGCAAACTGCAGCCCTCGAACGTTCCAGTGATAGTTACGCAATTTTTGAACCAGCACGTGCTGGTCCGCCAGCAACTGCGTCAAAACGCGAACGCCTTCTCGCGAGCACTGCTCGGAAAGGCCGATGCCATCGTCAATCATCATTGTGTCCATACTTATCTCCTCTTATTTCGCTAACTGATCGGCAGTGTCCTGCCGCCTTCCGTTTCCCAGCGCTCGATATCAACTTGATCGGCTCGCATCTTATGCCGATTCGCAACCGCCCGCGCGAGCAAGCGAACGTCGTGCCTCTCCCGTCTCCTGCTCAAACATTCTGAGCGCCTATATCGTTTTCCGAAGAGACGCGAGGAAAGCGAATCATTCCCCGTTGTCATTCGCCCGGTTGTCATTCGCCTGGTTATCTTTCGTTGCATGATACTCATGACAATGCAAAATGAGGGCCAACTGATGGGGAGCGACCGCGCCGCCTATGTGCTTGAACCGGCAGCGGCATCAGTTGCAGAATGCAGCGCGCGCTACGCGGGACGCTCCCGTAAAAGGGCAGCCGCTGTGCCTTTTAGGGCAGCAGGCGTACGGCTTACACCGGGAAATCGGGGCTTTTCATCGATAACGTCATGGCCGCCCAATTGCTTTGTTCATTACGACCATGAAAATCAACATCCGAAGCAATGGCATCCTGATCACGGAAGAGTTGCGCCAGCATATCGAGCGGACGCTCGCGTTTTCCGTCGATGCGTTTCAGGAACATCTGGACAGCGTTTCGCTTTTTCTCGCGGATTTGAATGGGCCGCGCGGGGGAATGGACAAGCTGTGCCAGGTGACAGCGCGTTTCAAAAATGGCAAAAGGGCTCGCATCCACCAAACAGGAACTGACCTTGAAGCTGCTATTAAAAACGCGGCAGACCGATTGAAACATCGGATCAGCAGAACTCTCAGCGGGGCGAAGCGCCCCATTCGAGTCTTGAGCATGGCCTCTGTTCGATGTAACGCCGCGGGCGTGGCATAAGTCAGAGGCCGGCCGCTAAGCTGGTGAAGATGAGGTTTGTCACCGTCGATCCCTGGCCTGCGCCCGTTCGCTCCGACTATCGTCCCGAACTCGAGGCCGGTAACGTTTTGTTCTTTCCCGCAACGCCGTTTGATTTGCCGGATGAGTCGAAAGACTTGCTTCGCAATTTGAACTTCGCGGGCGGTGCGGTTCACAAGAACATCGCTTATCGTACGGCGAGCGACCGCATCACCGGCATCGATGCTGGCGGCGAGCAAGCCGCGAAGGTGCACTCCGTCATGCGCGAGTATTCACAAAAGGTTGTCGCGTTTGCCAAGCAGCTTTTACCGGAGTACGCGGCGGCATGGAAGCTCGATTACGCAAGCTTCCGGCCATTAGAAGAAAAAGGCCGCGACCTGCCTCTGAACAAGCGGAACGACCTGATCCACACGGACGCGTTTCCGTCGCGCCCCACCAGTGGTGACCTGATCTTGCGCGTGTTCACGAATATCCATCCCTTAAAACCCCGCAATTGGGTTGTAACGGACCCGTTTCCGGTTATCGCAGAAAAATACGCCAGAGCGGCCGGATTGGAGCAGATCGCCGCCGGCGGCCAACTGCGGAACCGTTCGGCACGGCTGCTGAAGAGTTTTGGATTTCCCGTTGCGCCGCGCTCGCCCTATGACCGGTTCATGCTCCATTTCCACGAATACCTGAAGCGAAATGCAGATTTTCAGGCAAACTGCCCCAAGTACGCCTTCGGCTTTCCTCCCGGCTCAACCTGGCTGACTTTCACAGATGTCGTGCCGCACTCGGTCCATTCGGGACAGCACGCTCTCGAACAGACATTCATAGTCGCGCGGAGTTCGCTCTCGAACCGGGAGAATGCTCCCGTGGCCGTGCTGGAACGGATGTGCCAGCGGGCGCTCGTCAACTTGTGACCCAAAGTGCACCCCGCCCTAGGGCGGGCATGTCGGACCGCTGATCGCTAACGCCCGGATCGCCAAAATCGCCTCCCTCCAGTTACACTAGTAGTAAATCCCCCCGCATCCATGCTTGAAGCTACGCTCGCCAAGGTTTTTGGCACGAAACATAGTCGCGAGATCAAGAGGATACGCCCGCTTGTTGCGGCGATCAACGATCTTGAGCCGCAAATGCAGGCTCTTTCCGACGCGGACCTGGCTGCCAAGACCGTGGATTTCAAGCAGCGCGTTGCGAATGGCGCCAGCCTGGACGACATCCTTATAGAGGCGTTCGCGGTCTGTCGCGAAGCGGGCAGGCGCGTGCTGAATATGCGCCACTTCGACGTTCAGCTTATCGGCGGAATTACCCTCCACCGCGGGCGCATCGCCGAAATGAAAACCGGCGAAGGCAAAACCCTGGTCGCAACTTTGCCCAGCTATCTGAACGCGCTTGGCGGCAAGGGCGTTCACATCGTTACCGTGAACGATTACCTGGCCCGGCGCGACTCGGAGTGGATGGGCCGGATTCACCGCTTCCTTGGCCTGACGGTGGGCACGATTGTTCACGACCTCGACGAGGAGGAGCGGCGAGAGGCCTACGGCTCCGACATCACCTACGGTACAAACAACGAGTTCGGCTTCGACTACCTGCGCGACAACATGAAATTCCGGCTGGAAAGCTATGTCCAGCGGGAGTTCAACTTTGCCATTGTCGACGAGGTCGATTCCATCCTCATCGACGAGGCCCGTACCCCACTGATTATCGCGGGTCCAAGTGAGGAATCGACTGACAAGTACTACCGCGTCAACCGCATCATTCCCATGCTGGAACGCGGCGAAGTGATTGAAGGCAAGGAGCCCGGCCAATCCTATACCACGGGCGATTTCACCGTAGATGAGAAGCAACGCGCAGTGGGGCTCACGGAAGACGGTTACGACAAGACAGCCCGCCTGCTGGGTCTGAAAGACATCTACAGCCTGGACACCATTGAATGGAAGCACCATGTGGAGGCGGCGCTGAAAGCGCATGTCCTGTATCAACGCGATCGCGATTACGTTGTACAGGAAGGCCAGGTGATTATTGTCGATGAGTTCACCGGACGCCTCATGCCCGGACGGCGTTGGAGCGACGGCCTTCACCAGGCGGTCGAAGCCAAGGAAGGAGTGAAGATTGAGCGCGAAACGCAAACCTTGGCCAGCATCACCTTCCAGAACTTCTTCCGCATGTACAAGAAACTCTCGGGAATGACCGGAACAGCGGATACCGAGGCGGCTGAATTCAGCAAGATCTACAACCTGGAAGTTACTGTCATTCCGACCAACAAGCCGCTGATCCGAATCGAGAACCCAGACGTTGTATACCGGACCGAGGAAGAGAAATTCAGGAATGCGGCAAAAGAGATCAAGGCGTTAAATGAAAAGGGCCAGCCCGTTCTGGTCGGCACCATCTCAGTCCAAAAATCGGAGAAACTCGCCGGCATCCTGAAGAAAATGGGCGTGAAGCATGAAGTGCTGAACGCCAAGAATCACGAACGCGAAGCCCACATTGTGGCGCAGGCCGGGCGCAAGGGCGCCGTTACGGTTTCTACCAACATGGCCGGCCGCGGAACCGACATTCTGCTGGGTGGCAATCCTGATTTTCTTCTGGAAGACCGGCTCAGGAAGTACGGCAAGACGCCGGATATGCTCCCTCCTGAGGAACTGGAGCAGATTAAGAACGAAGTGAAGGCCGAACTGGAAGTCGAGCGTCGGGAAGTAATTGCGCTTGGCGGCTTGCATATTCTGGCAACTGAGCGGCACGAATCGCGGCGTATCGATAACCAGTTGCGTGGACGCGCCGGACGTCAGGGCGACCCGGGCAGTTCGCGCTTTTATCTTTCGCTACAGGATGATCTGCTGCGTGTGTTCGGCGGCGAACGCATGCAGAATCTCATGCTGCGCCTCGGCATGGAAGAAGATATTCCGATTGAATCGCGGCTGATTACAAAGCGCATCGCGGCAGCGCAGAAGGCTGTGGAAGCGCAGCATTTCGCTTCGCGCAAACACGTCCTCGAATACGACGACGTGATGAATAAGCAGCGGCAGGCGGTTTATTCCATGCGGCGGCAACTGCTCGAAGGCGAGAACCAGAAAGAGCGAATTCTGGATATCGTTCGCGGTATCCTGGGCGGCTTCATCGATCAGTTTTGCCCGGAGCACTCCCGCTATGACCAGTACGACCTGACTGGTCTCCAGACTGCGGTCCTGAATCAATTTGGCGCAAAGCTAGACATCGACGAGATGAACGGTTTGAATCGCCGGGACATCGAGCAGAAGCTCACCGAGCTATTGATCGAGCGTTACAACGAGAAGGAGCAGATGATCGGGCCCGAAAATTTGCGGCAGGCCGAGCAGATCATCATGCTGAACGTCGTCGACAATCAGTGGAAAGATCACCTTCTTTCGATGGACCACCTGAAGGAAGGCATCGGGCTCCGCGGGTATGGTCAGAAGGACCCGCTGATCGAATACAAAAAGGAATCCTTCACCATGTTTCAGGACATGATGGACCGTATCGAAGACGAGACCATCAAGTATCTGTATTTCATGCGGATTGAAACTGGTATGCCGCCGCTCCCCTATCCCGAACTGGAGGAGACGGACGACGAAGATTTCGAGGAAGACGGAGCGCCGCGGCGCTTGGAGATCTCCCAGGCCGAGCTCGAGGCCCAGCAGCGCGAAGCTCAGCAGTCGGTTCTGGATCTTACCCGCAACATTCAGCGTCGAAAAGATAAGGAGCTGGCCGAACTGCAGTTATCGAACGGCGATGGCTCCGGAGAATCGAAGACGGTCAGCAATAAAGGTCCCAAAGTAGGCCGCAACGAACTTTGCCCGTGCGGCAGTGGAAAGAAGTACAAAAAATGTCACGGTGCTGCGGCTTAGCACTCGCCTGTTTATTTCTCGTTTCAACCTTGTTCGCTGCCGGCGATCAATCCTTGTGGCACGAGTATGGTCTCGTGAACACGCAAACAGCTGCGCAGGGCAAGTTCACAATCACCACCTACCAGATGAACGATCTCACTGGCGCGGTTGCTGCGTGGGAGTGGCTGCGCACGCCAAAAGCAAGATCGTGTGATCTGGCATTATTCTGCTCCCAGGACGAAACGCAGACAATCATTTCGGATTACAACTACGTCCTCGTGTTTAAAGGCGGGAAGCCGGACAAAGCGCAGGTCCAATCTGCGCTCAACGCACTCCCGAATAAACGTAAGACTTCGCTGCCCGCGATTTTAAGTTTCTTACCCACGCATGGGCTCGTTCCTGGTTCCGCGCGCTATGTGCTGGGCCCTGCATCGTTACAGGCGTTCGCTCCTGAACTAGCCGCCTCACGGCCGGGTTTTGAGCAGGGCGCGGAAGCGCAAATCGCACAGTACCGGATTGGAAAGAGCACGAACCCGATTCATCTTGCGCTCTTTTATTACGCCACTCCAGAGATGGCGCGAATCCACACGGCGCAGTTCGAGCGCGTTCCGAGCGCTCACGTGAAGCGCTCGGATGTACTCGTTGCAATCGTTTATGGACCCGCTTCCGATGAGCAGGCGCAAACCTTAATGAGCCGTGTGCAGTATGAGGCGAAAGTCACCTGGAATGAAACTCCACCCCCCAGTCCCATCAAACCGCTGTATCAGTTGTTGCTCAATATCATGTACTTGAGCATTCTGCTTTCGGCCATCTCTCTGGCAGCGGGATTGATGTATGCAGGCATGCGAATTTATCGGCGGCGCTACGGAACGCTGGAAGCTGATGAGGCGATGACCACTCTGCACCTGAGTGGACAATGAGCCGTTTTCTCTGTAAGTGCCTCATTGTAGAGCGCTTAATTTTACATTCTCAGCGGTTTTCCACAGCTAAAGCAAGGTTTTTGCACAATCGGTCGAAAAACAAGTTGGTTCGTAAATGATTTGTATAGCGGTACTTACAGTGTGCAAACTGCTCGGGGAAAAATGCCCTTGACTTCACCTGCCACTGGCCCTACACTCCAATCACAAACAGGTTTTGGCGGTTGCGATGCCGTCGAATCTGATTCTCCCATCAAACGTAACCCTTGGTCAGCCAGGGGCCTGGTAACAGGAAGAAAAATGCTCATTCGAAAGAATGAGCATTTTTCTTTGCCGCCAACTAGTTGGTCCACGCTATGAGGCCGGTCCCTCCCAAGGCTTCGGAATCGCCCCAAACGTGGCGCGAACGGTTTCAAGCGCTCCGGAACGTCCCCCCGCTGCTCAGGATGGTCTGGGAGACCAGTCGGCCGCTCACTGTGAGTACTCTGGCGCTTCGCTGCATCGCCGCCCTCTTCCCGCTCGCGACCCTCTGGATCTCGAAATTGATCATCGATCTGGTGGTTCGGGCCGTCCGGCACCAGCACATTGACCGCTCAACGATTTGGAAACTGCTCATTCTGGAGCTCTTATTAGCGATCGGCTCCGACACGCTGAGCCGCTTTATTTCACTGGTGGACAGCCTCCTCGGCGATCGCTTTACCAACCTTGTCACCATCAAGCTGATGGAGCATGCGACCACTCTCGATCTGGTTTCCTTTGAAGATCCAGTGTTTTACGACAAAATGGAGCGGGCTCGCCGGCAAACAACAGCGCGCCTGGGTATGCTCGCAGGCCTGGCAAGCATGGCACAGCAGCTCCTCACGCTTCTATCGCTCCTTTCGGCCGTCGTTTTCTTTTATCCGTGGCTGCTCCTGCTCCTGGTAGCGGCCACTGTTCCAGTCTTTCTGGGCGAAACCCGTTTCGCGATGCTCAACTACTCCATGCTCTATCGGTACACGCCGGAGCGCCGGGAGCTCGATTATCTCCGCTACCTGGGCGCAAGCAATGAAAGCGCCAAGGAGATCAAAATCTTCGGGCTAGGCAAATACCTGGCGGATCGCTCGCGTGTGCTCTTTGAGCGTTTCTACGCCGAGAACAAGCACCTGGCGATTCACCGGGCTCTCCACGGAACGCTGCTGAACCTGATGCCAACCGGCGCCTACTATGCGGCTTACGCCTTGATTATTCTGCGCGCGTTGGCCGGCGTGCTGAGTGTTGGGGATTTAACGCTTATGGTCGGAGCCTTTTCCCGGGCGCGAACTATCATGGAAAGTCTGGTTTCGGGACTGGTTGGAGTTTCCGAACAAGCCCTGTTCATCAAGGATCTGTTCGACTTTTTCCAAACGAACCCGACCATTCTGTCGCCTCCCAACGCGCTGCCTGCGCCCCGGCCCATCCGGGATGGGTTTGAATTTGAAAACGTATCGTTTGCTTACCCCGGTTCGGAAAAATGGGTGTTGTCAAACATTGGCTTTCGCTTCTACCCAGATGAAAAGATTGCGCTTGTCGGTGAGAATGGGGCAGGGAAGACAACTCTGGTTAAATTGCTTGCCCGGCTGTACGATCCCACCGCCGGCAGGATTCTTTTGGACGGCGTCGATCTTCGTGAATACGCCGTGGATGATCTCAGGCATGAGATCGGAATCATATTCCAGGATTACATGAGATACGACATGCTGGCTTCGGAAAACATTGGGGTTGGCCGTATCGAAGAGCTGCAAAACGAGAGTCGTCTGAAGGTGTCCGCTGAGAAAAGTCTGGCAGCCGGGGTGGTCGGAGCGCTGCCGAAAGCATACCGGCAGATGCTGGGCAGGCGGTTCGAAGGCGGGGTCGATTTGTCCACCGGGCAGTGGCAGAAGATCGCCTTGGCCCGAGCCTACATGCGCGATGCGCAGATCCTCATCCTCGATGAGCCGACTGCCAGCCTGGATGCCAGGGCGGAATTTGAAGTTTACCAGCGCTTTGCCGATCTGACTGCGGGCAAAATGGCCGTTCTGATTTCCCACCGGTTTTCAACGGTTCGCATGGCGGACCGCATCCTGGTGCTGGAAAATGGACGCATTGCCGAGCAAGGGTCTCACGGCCAGCTTGTCGCCTTGGGCGGAAAGTACGCCGAGCTGTTTGAACTGCAAGCGGCGGGATATCGTTAAGGTGATAGCATCGTCAGGAAACATGCGACTGAATTTCCTGACCGGCGTGCTTCTCGCGGCAGCCCTGTTATCGGCTCCCGCGTATTCGGCTGAACCTCCCGCAATCGGAGTGATTGATCACGGCAGCAGTCTACGGCCGCCGATGCTTACCCGGCCAGTGACGGCGGCGACGAATCTGGCCTTTCGACAGAACGCTACCGGCAGCTCTACAAAAAAAGTTCATTCGGACCGAAAAACGCTGTACTGGGTGATCGGAATTACAGCGGGCGCAGCCCTTGCCATCGGCTTGACCGCAGCCGCGCAGGGCAAGAGCCCGTTTTAGGACCGTCAGCTCACCTTCATCACGATAAACGTAAGATCGTCGTGCTGCGGCGCATGGGCGATCCATTTCGTCAGCTCGTGCGAAATTCGCGTCGACATCTCCTGCACCGGCAAATGCGCTATGCTGCGCAGCAGATCCTTCAACCGCTGTTCTCCGAATTCTTCATCATCCGGGTTCATCGCTTCCGTAACTCCATCGGTGAACACAACCAATACATCGCCGCTTCGCAAGTCCACAGTCGCTTCTTTGTAGTTCGCCTGCGGGAACATTCCGATGATCATTCCGCCCGTCGACAATTCATCTATCTGTATCTCCGGAACATCGACTCGCCGCAGCAAATACGGCGGATTGTGACCGGCATTCACGTACCGAAGCTGCCGGGTCTCTTCATCGATCTGCGCATAGAAGAATGTCGCGTAGCTGCTCGATCGTGTCGAACCATAAAGAAAGCGATTCATCTTCGCGGCCAGCTCGGGAAGCGAAACGTTCCCCTCGGCCGCGATGATGCGCAACGATGCATGCACGACGGACATGATGAGCGCGGCGGCAACGCCTTTTCCAGCGATATCGGCGAGCGCGATTCCGATTCGGTGGTCGCCGACATCCAGGAAATCGTAGTAATCGCCGCCTACAGTCCGAGCGGGAACGCTGACCGCTGCAAGCGCGCCCAAAGAAGTCTCGGGAGATTTCTCCGGAAGCAGACGCCTTTGCACCTCTGCGGCGAGCGCCAGATCGCGATGCAGTTTTTCCTGCTCCACGATTCGATCTGTCAGCCGCGCATTCTCCATCATGAGCGCAAACTGTTCCGCGCAACTGCGCAGCACACGTTTTTGAACCGCACTATATTCGCTCCCCTTTAAAGGTGGCCCCAGCAGCAAGATTCCCGGAATGTCCTGCTTTGCGCGCAGTGCAATTACGAGCCGCGCGTCCGTATCCTTCAGTGCTTGCAACTCGGCCAGGTGGTGCGGGTTTCGTTCGCTCGCCCAGCGCAGCCAGCTTTCGAAATCGCCCGGCGAAAGGGGCAGGGGCGCGGGATAAAACCGGAGCCGGTTCAGCAAAAATCCATTGGCCGGCAGTATAAGCTGTGGATCCGCAGCTTGGGGAATAACGGCGGCGCAGCGATACTCCTCCCCGGGGCCTTTCTCCAGGAGCATCGCCGAGTCGGAACCCATGTTTTCGCATAAACCTGCAAGAGCGATATGGAGCGCCTCCGAAAACGATTCAGCGTTCCGGGCCGCGTCGATGAACTCTGCCAACAGCACTCCGCGCGGGAGTTCTTCGGTATTGCCGTGCGAAACCAAGTATGAGATGCCGCTGCGAAAACTGCTTTGTGCGCTTTCCCACATGGACACAGGTTCATTGCGGATGGCGACCATGGGCGACAGAAGAGTGGCCCGCCAGGCCGGGAAGAAGGACGCTAGAGCGGCCGCTACAGCAACGATGGCGATGGAATCGACGAAGCTATGGATCGCGAGGTCATGAACTCCGAATCGGCGGACAAGCAGTAACGCCACTCCGGCAACGCCGGCGGCGCCGATGGCGAGCCCCCAAGCGGCCATTCGGGCGCCCCCACCCAAAATCAGCGCGAGCACATCGCGGCTTACCGCTCCCAGCGCCATGCGCGCGCCGATCTCCACTGTCCTCTGACGAACCGAATACGCCATGACTCCGAAGATTCCAAGAGCCGCCATCAGCAGCGCCGCGAGAGCGAAAAATCCTGTCATGAAAGAACTCACGCGCTGGAGCGATAAGGAATCAGTCGCGATGTCATGCATCATCACGATATCGTGAATCGGCTGCTCCGGATTGACCCCTTGCACTGCGCGACGAACCTCCGGGATTAGCGCCTTCTCCGGTAGCGGCGAGCGTATTACGAAGTACATCTTGCTTACGACGAAGGTTGTGTTCGACAGATAGATCTCGGGAACGGTTGGCTTATCTAATCCGTCGTTCCGTACGTTTCCAACAATCCCGACCACCTGAAAGCGATCTCCAGCCGGGCTCGAAAAGTGGCCGTATGCGCCTAACGGGCTTCGGTCCGGCCAATAATATCGGGCAGCGGCTTGGTTTATCACCGCGAGGATCGGATGTTCGCCCGTGTCACGTCCACTCAGAAGGCGGCCCTTCAGAACAGGGATCTGCATTGTGTGTACATAACCCGGGCTAGTAATGAGATAACTAATTCTCTGGACACTGTTCGGATCAAGCGTACGGCCTTCAGGGAAAACGGTAGTGCTATAGCAACATCCATCAAGCGGCAGTTGATTCACCAGCGCGGCGCCGCTAATTCCCGGAGATTTTTCCAGAGCTTCTACCAGCCTCTTTTGATAGGGGGCAATCTTCGCTGTCGTTCCGTAATCCGCCGAAGCTACATCAAGCTGGAAGGTCAACAGATGGTCAGAATCAAATCCGGGCCATACACGTCTGAGATTCCCGAGTTGCGTAATCAAAATGGCACTCACCGCCAGAAGCGTAAACGCGAGCGCGATTTCTGCTATCACCAGTGATCGCGAGATGCGGCCGCTCCGCGCTCCGGCCGACGCACGGACGCCATCGCTGAGCACTTCGTTTGGCTGCGTACGCGAGGCCTGCCATAGGGGCGCAAGGCTTGAAAGAACACTTGCAACGCAAGCCATGCCAAAAGCAAATAGGAAGACGCTCCAATCGACTGCGGTTTCGTTGGCGCGCGGAATATAGTCCGCCGCGAGCGAAACCACCGTCCGCACCAGCGCGAAGCTCACCAGAACACCCGCCGCTGCGCCAAACAGCGATACCAGCAGACCTTCCGAGAAGTACTGTAACGCCATTTGCCTTTGCGTTGCGCCCAATGCCACGCGAATCGCGGTTTCCTGGGCTCGTGCGACTGAGCGCGCCACCAGCAAGCCGGAGACGTTCGCGCAAGTGATGAGAAGCAATAGTCCCGCGGCTCCGAAGAGCAGAAGGAGAGTCGGACGAACTTCACTGATTACTACGTCACGAAGGTTGTCTAATTGGGCCGTGTAAGGGTAATCCAAATGATTTTCCCGCGCGATTTCCGCGGCGACGTGCCTCACATCGGATTGCGCTTCTGCAATCGCCACCCTCGGCTTGAGCCTGGCGTAGGCGAAATACATCGCTGAGATGCGGTCCTTTGCTTCAACCTGAGGATCCAGAGGAACCCAGAGCCCGCTTCGGACCTGCGCCACCCCGGGGCCGCCAACCGGCAAGCGGAACCACGCTGGCATCACTCCGGTGATGGTGTATTTGCGGCCATCGAGCATGAGAGCCTTATCCAAAATGTTTGGACCGGCACCGAGGCGCTTCCATAGGGAATTCGAAATGACCGCGACGCCAGCGCCATCCTGTTCGCGAAACCACCGGCCGATAATCGGGTTCACTCCCAGATTCCGAACCAACCCTGGTGTAACTTCAATGGCATCGATGTGTTGAGGCGCACCGGGCGAAGTGAGGTTAAAATTGCTCAGTCTGAACCAGCCGAACACGTCGAAGCTGTGCGTTCGCTGCTGGTATGTCACCAAATCCGGGTAAGTGGAAGATGCCCGCTGCCCCGGCTCGCTGTAGCTTGCGCCGTAAAGGGCCACGAAACGGTCGCCCTGCTTATACGGCAAAGGCTTCAGCAGCACGGCATGCACAACCGTGTAGATGGCGGTAGTTGATCCAATCCCGACCGCAAGCGCTACGGCGGCCAGCAGCGCCACGCCTTTCGCGGTCTTCCAGGATCGCCATGCTTGCGCCAGGAGTGAGAGCATTACTCAAAGGAATCATAGCTTGCGGTGGTTCAGATAGATTAATCAGGTATGGCGCGAACAATTGTTGTGACTGGCGGAGGAAGCGGGATCGGCCGCGCAGTTGTGCTGGCTTGCGCCAAACGCGGCGATAATCTTGCCGTGCTCGATAGGAATGGGCAGTCGGCGAAGAATGCCGCAAGCGAAGCGACGCAGCAAGGAGCGCCCGCTGCCATCGGCCTCGAGTGCGACGTTAGGTCTGAAGAGCAAGTGGCAGAAGCATTCGCAACCGTTACGCGACAGCTGGGGGCGCCATACGGGCTGTTTGCCAATGCCGGAATCGATACGGGAGGTCCCATCCACGAACTCCCGCTGGCCACCTGGCGGCTGGTTATGGAAACCAATCTGACCGGCGTCTTCCTGTCCTGCAAACACGCGCTGAAAGCAATGCTGACCGCTGGACTTCCGGGCTCTATTGTCTGTACATCTTCACCAACCGGTTTCGTTGCTCTGGCGGCCGGAGGCGCAGGTGTCTATAGCGCGACGAAGGCCGGGATTTCCGCGCTGGTGCGATGCATGGCAGTTGATTATGCCCGCTACGGCATTCGTGTAAATGCGATTGTGCCCGGCGCGACCGAAACACCCCTGATGTGGAACAACGTTCCTCCGGAAGACATTGCGCGAATGCGGATGCAGGTATCAGGCGAGATTCCGCTAGGGCGACTAGCGGAGCCGGAAGATCCCGCGAAGGCGGTTGCATGGCTGCTTTCAGACGAATCATCGTACGTTACTGGCTCGCACCTTGTGTGCGATGGCGGCATACTCGCCAAAGCGTCGATCAGCGTGTGAGAATCCATGAGAATTGTCGATATAAGAGCCGCTGGATTACGCGGCGCAACGCCTGAAGGCGGCTGGGCAAACGAGCTGAAGCCGGGCGATTGCGTTCATACGCTGATCGCCGTTTACACCGATGAGGGCATCACGGGATGGGGGTCGGTCTTCAGTAATGATGCGCTGGTGAAGGCTGCGCTACAGCTTCTGGAACCTCTTTATAAGGAAGAGAATCCTCTGGAACCCGAGCGCGTCAGCGAGAAGCTGCATGCTCACACGTTTTGGCTAGGCCGCGGCGGGACCATTACTCATGCGATCAGCGGCATCGACATTGCCATGTGGGACATTCTCGGCAAGAGTACGGGCCAGCCGGTAGGCCGATTACTGGGTGGACGGTATCGAGACCGCGTGCGTCCGTACGCATCCCTGCTGATGCGGGAGCCTGACGCGTTATCCGAGCATCTGCATTCGGTGCGGGAGCAGGGCTTTCAGGCGTTCAAGATCGGCTGGGGGCCTTTCGGACGGCAGAGCAATGCGATGGATGAACAGATCGTTCGCGCCGCGCGGGAGGCAGTCGGATCGGAAGCGATGCTCATGGTGGATGCCGGAGCCAGCAATGCGTTTTGGCATCAGGGCTACAAGTGGGCGGCACGGACGGCGCAGATGCTCAACGAATACGGTGTCTACTGGTTTGAAGAGCCGCTCTCTCCTGACAGCTTCAGCGATTATGTGCTTCTGAGGAAGACGTCGCCTGTGCCGGTCGCGGGCGGCGAGGTCCTCACCCGTCGTCAATCCTTCGCTCCCTGGATTCAGGGTGGAGCATTCGATATTGTTCAGCCGGATGTTACGAAGGTAGGCGGCATCTCGGAGGAGCGCAGAATCGCCTGGATGGCGGAGGAGAACGGCGTTCGCTTTATCCCGCATGGCTGGAACACGGCGCTGGGATTAGCGGCCGATCTGCAGCTTGCGTCCGCAAGCAAAAACACCGATCTGGTGGAATACCTGACAGGCTCTCCATTTATCGACGGCATTGTGGAAACGAAATGGAGGCTCGACTCGAATGGCAATCTGGTAATACCCGACGGACCCGGATTAGGCGTAACGCTCGATTTCGATGCAGTGGAGAGGTATACAGGAGAGAAACTCCAGGAGGCAAAATGACTCGTTCCTATGCTCTGCTTGCAGCGTCGCTTCTGTCTACTTCTGCCGTGCTGTTCGCCGCGGACCAGCAGTTGCCGGATCACCTGACTCCGCGCCGCTCAAGCCAGATACACGACGGCTTCGGCATCAATTCGGATCTTCCTCGCGACCCGTTCATTCCGTGGAACCGCTGGTGGTGGACCCGGATGTTCGATGCCGGCGTGAACTTCATCCGCATCGGGCAATACGAGAACAGCTCAGACTACACAAGCTGGGAATGGGTGGAAAGAAAGCGCGGGGAGTACTCTGTTGTTCCGGAGTTGGACGATTACATAAACTCGCTGGTCGAGAACGGGGTCCACATTGAGATTCAGCTGCTTTACGGGAATCCGCTGTATACTTCTCCGGCCGGACGCGCGCCGGATCGTATCGAGCCTGAACCCGGCGGCTTCCACAATCCCGATCGCAGCCTGTACTCGGTATACTGGCCGCCGAAAACACAGGAACAGATCGAAGCGTTTACGAAATACGTGGCCTGGATGGTGAACCATTTCCGCGGACGCGTTCAATATTACGAGATCTGGAATGAACCAAACATCGACTACTGGGATCCGACGCCGAATCCGGAGGACTACGGCAAACTTTTCAAAGCTTCAGCGCCCGTGGTTCACCGGACGGATCCGAACGCAAAGATCGTCTTTGGCGGGCTCTCGGGAGCGGAAGAAGACTTCGCGAAACGGGCGCTCGATGCGTGCGAGTGCGCGAGTGACATCGATATCTTCGCGTATCATAACTATCCGGGATACGGTCACAACCTCAATCCGGAGGCTGTTCATACAGAAGCCGACACGAATGCGTCGTCGAAGCCTCTGCGCGACATGGTCCGCCAGTATCCGGGGATTCGGAAAGACCTGCCGTTCTGGGACGATGAGTTTAACGATGGAATCCCTTCCTGGAAGGGATCCGATGAGACCGTCCAGGCAAAGTACATTCCAAGAGGGTTGATAACGGACCGCGCGACCGGAGTGCGAACCTTCGTCTGGCTCATCGTGGGCGCTACCGATGGAAACGAATCGGACGATTTCGGAATGCTGCACGGGCTTCTGTACCGGGCGAACGATTTCACCGCCCGCCCGGCGTTCTCCGCGCTGCAGAACACGAATACCTTGTTTTCCGATACGCAGCCGGATGCGTCAATCAAGGTGCAACCGGAAGCCTCTTCGCAAGCACCGGTCACATACGGGTTCCGCTCAGCAAAGGGCAAGGCGATTGTGGCCTACTGGCTTCCTGTGCTCAGCAAGCCAGGTGTTAAATTCAACGATCAAAAAGTGACCCTCCGGATCTCGGATTCCGGAATACAGGATCCGGTACTGGTTGATGTGACGTCTGGTAAATTGATCCCACTTTCCTGGAAAGACAAAACGCAAGGGGTGCTGGATCAGTTACCTCTGCGCGACAGCGTAATGGCGATTGCCGATCGCAGTTATTTTGATTGGCCTGCGTTACCCGAGAGCCCGAGCGACCTGAACGCGAACCGCGCCGCAGCGGGCGTGCAACTCAGATGGAAGACGCATAGCGGAAATCCGGAGTTCGTTTCTGTAGAGCGGCGGATGGGCAATCGAGGCGCATGGCAGCGAATATCCAGACTGCCTGCCAATGCTGGTTCCTATTCGGACAATAGTCAGAGCGAAAACGCATCGTATCGAGTGCGTGCGGAAAACAGCGCAGGCGCTTCCGCTTATTCTAATGTCGCGACCCTGGCGAAATAATGAGTGTTTCAAAGATCAGTGAAGTGACGGGCTCAAAGCTCAGGCGGACTTTAACGGTCTGGGATCTCGTTTTCTATGGATTGATTGTGATCCAGCCGACCGCGCCGATGCCCATCTTTGGAGTGGTTTCGAAAGTTGCGCGCGGCCACGTTGTAACGACCATTCTGATCGCGATGATCGCGATGCTACTTACGGCTGTGAGCTACGGCCGCATGGCGCGAGTATATCCGAGCGCCGGGTCCGCATACGCCTATGTACGGGCGGAATTCGGCAGCTTCGCAGGCTACCTTACCGGCTGGGGCATCGTCCTCGACTATCTGCTGAATCCGTTGATTTGCACCATCTGGTGCAGCAAGGCAGCCGCGAATATCGTTCCCATTCCATACGTGGTTTGGGTAGTGTTCTTTGCTTTGCTCTTCACCTTGCTAAACCTGCGCGGCATCGAGACTTCAGCGGTGATCAATCGCTGGCTTGCGATCGCGATGTCATGCGTTGTTGTTTACATGCTGATCTGCATGGGGCGTTATTTAGCGGGGATAGGCCCCTCCGGTCCTGATTTCTTTACGAAGCCGTTCTATAACCCGGCAACCTTTTCGGTTTCGGCGGTCTTCACCGGGACCTCCATCGCGGCGCTTACCTACATTGGCTTCGATAGCATCTCTACTTTGTCTGAGGAGGTTGTCAATCCGCAGAAGAACATCCTGCGGGCAACGGTACTGACCTGTCTTGCTACTGGGATATTCTCGGCCATCGAAGTTTATGCCGGCCAACTCGTGTGGCCTAATTTCAGCCATTATCCGGATCTGGACACGGCATACAGCTTTGTGGCCGGACGCGCCGGCGGCCGCTTTCTATTCCATCTTGTAAATGGGACGCTGCTGGTTGCAACCATCGGGTCGGGTATGGGATCGCAACTGGGCGCCGCCCGTTTACTGTATGGCATGGGACGCGATAATGCGCTCCCGGCGCGCCTTTTCGGCCACGTGGACAGTAAGACAAAGATCCCGAGTTACAACGTGATGTTTAGCGGCGCGGTTGCTTTGGTAGGCGCACTCTCACTTACTTATCAGCTTGGAGCCGAATTGCTGAACTTTGGAGCGTTCCTGGCCTTTTCCGGAGTGAACCTCTCCGCCTTCATGCATTATTTTGTTCGCGGAAAGAATCGCCACTGGAGTTACCTGGTTCTCCCGCTGGCCGGGTGCGCGGTGTGCCTTTATATCTGGTCCAGCTTGCGATGGCAAGCCAAGCTGCTCGGATTCACGTGGCTCTGCCTCGGTGCAGCGTATGGTTTGATCAGACGCCGAAACCTCCGCGAACGCCCGCTGGTTCCTACTCCTCCGCCTCTTTAGTCTGCTTCGGTTGAACCACACGAACAACCTCGCCTTCGACGAGAGAATCGGGCGGGTTAAGAATGACGGATGCGCCTTCGTTCAATCCGGAGAGGACTTCAATTCTCGTCCCGAAATCCCGGCCAACGACAACCGGAAGAAGAGAAACCCGATTGTCTTTGACTACCGGTACACGGAGCCCCTGGGACCTAAAGATAAGCGAGGCGGACGGAATAATCAGCGTGGAGCCATTCGAAGGAATATTGAAATGCACTTCGGCATAAGCGCCGGGGAAAAGAAGTCCAGTACGATTGAGAACATCGACTTCAACCAGCAATGTTCGCGTATTCGGATCGATGGAATCCGCGGTGCGAACCAGCTTTCCCGGAAAGCGGCGGCCCGGAAGCTCCGGGAGAGTGAGATCCGCTTCGATGCCGGCTTTGGCGGCATGCGAATACACTTGGGGGACATTGGCAAAAACCCGAAGCCGGTCCACGGCGGCGATATGAAATAACTCGCGGGTAGCTCCGCCGGAAGAACCGGAATCGATGAGCTGACCGATATCGGTGTTTCGCGCCGTAATCACGCCATTGAAGGGCGCATAGATCTTTTCGAAATCAACCATTTGCTGCAGGCGAAGCACGTTCGCCTGCGCGGATTTCACGATTGTGCCCTTTGCGGCAGCATCCTGCACGGCATTATCCACATCCTGCTTGGCAACCGAATCGGTCTTGAACAGACCCACATAGCGATTCGCCGTGATCTGCGCCAGCTTCATATTGGCTTCCGCTGTGGCGAGATCTTCCTTGGCTTGCGTGAGCTGGTGATCCACCTCGGGACTTTCAATTTCGGCCAGGAGCTGTCCTTGTTTTACGTGGGCCCCGATATCGAAGTACCAACGCTTCAAATATCCGTTGGTCCGCGCATAGATTGGAGCTTCAATGAACGCCTGGATGTTCCCGGGCAGAACCACTTCCTCGCCGGGCGCCGCGCGTTCGGGCCGCGTCACGGCAACGACCGGCTCAGCCGATATCTGCGTCTGCGTCACCAACGCGTTGTGAGCGCGCAGGCGAGGAATGATTCCCGCGGCTACAACCACCGCGATCACGACGAGCACAACCAGAATGCCGACAATCGCCCGAACGCGCCGCGCGCTACGACTCATGCCGTTTCCGTTTGTCATGCAAGAGGCTGAAGAATACCGGAACAAAGAAGAGCGTCGCCACGGTTGCGAACAAAAGACCGCCAATAACCGCCCGGCCGAGAGGCGCGTTTTGTTCACTGCCCTCACCGATACCCAGCGCCATCGGCAGCATGCCGATAATCATCGCCAGCGCGGTCATCAGCACCGGACGAAAGCGAGTGTAGCCTGCAAGCACGGCGGCATCGCCCGCAGAGTCTGCGTCGGGAAGCTGCTCCTTCGCAAAGCTGACCACCAGAATACTGTTGGCGGTAGCCACACCCATACACATGATGGAGCCGGTGAGAGCCGGAACGCTGACGGTTGTGTGCGTCACAAACAGGAACCAAACGATACCCGCCAGAGCCGCGGGTAGCGCCGAAATAATGATGAAAGGATCGAGCCAGGATTGAAAATTGATCACGATGAGCATGTAGACAAGAACGATAGAGAACGCCAGTCCTGCGATAAGGCCCTCGAAAGACGAGCGCATGGTTTCGATCTGACCGCGGACCACAATGCTTGATCCGCGCACCAGGTTCTTCTTGTCGCTTGAGACTACTTTGTCGATTTGCCGGGCGACGCTTCCCAGATCGGTCCCCTGCACGGAGCCGTAAATATCGATAACGGGAGCAATGTTGTAGTGCGAAACAGAAGCCAGGCCTGCGCCTCGCTGGATGCTTCCCAGGCTTGCGAGAATCTGCGGCGCACCATTCGGAGCCGTAACGGGAATATTTCCTAAATCCTGAAGCGAATCCATCTCGTACTGAGGCGACTGGGCGAGAATTCTGTAGCTGACTCCGTTCTTTGGGTTCAGCCAGAACGAGGGCGAAGTCTGAAAACTTCCGCTGAGCGATACAAGAATATCGCCCGCCACATCTCGAGCGCTATAGCCGGCCTGTTGCGCCTTGGTTCTGTCGATATCGACGAAGAGCTGCGGCTGATTGAAGGGTTGCTGAATGCGCATATCGGTTGTGCCGGGAATTGTCTTGATCTGCTGGAGCATGCGGTCGGCAAAACCGCGGTTTGCTTCGATATTGCGGCCGATGATCTGGATGTCGATCGGAGCGGGCAACCCGAAGTTCAGGATCTGGCTGACTAAATCGGCGGGGAGGAAATAAAAGAGAACGCCCGGAAATTCGGGCGGAAGCTGGCGGCGGAGTTCCGTAACGTATTTGCCGATGGGATGATGTTTTTCGGCCAGGGAAACCAGGATGTCGCCGTCTGCTGGACCAATGGTTCCATTGTTGCTGTACGACGTGTTGGTCCCGCTATATGGCACGCCGATATTGTCAAGAATGTTCACTAGCTCGTCTTGAGGCACGACAGCGCGGATCTGGCGCTCAACCAGATCGAACAGCTTGGCCGTTTCTTCGATGCGGGTTCCTGTTCGGGCGCGAACGTGCAGCCGAAATTGACCGCTGTCAGTATCGGGAAAGAAGTCCTCGCCCAGCCAGGGCAGCAAGGCAAAGGAAGCGACACACGCCAGGAAAAAGCAGGCGGCGAAGAGACCGCGGTGATGGACACACCGCTCGAGAACGCCGCGGTAGCCGCCGCGAACTTTTTCGAACCCGTTCTCGAACATAAGCTGCAACCGCACAAAAGGGTTCCGCCGGTTTGCATGGGCCACCGCGTCATGGTGCGAATGTCCTTTGAGGAGGTATTTCGCCAGCGTGGGCACAATGGTTCGCGACAACACGTAGGAAGCGAGCATGGCGAACGAAACTGCTTCGGCCAGCGGCACAAACAGGTAGCGCGCCACGCCGGCAAGAAAGAACATCGGCACGAAAACGATACAGATGCTCAGAGTGGAGACGAACGCCGGAACGGCAATTTGTGCCGCACCGTCCAGAATGGCTTGTTCGATTTCCTTGCCCATCTCGAAATTGCGATTGATGTTCTCGATCTCAACCGTGGCATCGTCAACCAGGATGCCGACCGCGAGCGCCAGCCCACCCAAGGTCATGATGTTGATGGTTTCGCCCAGCGCACTCAACGCGAAAATGGAGCAAAGAATAGAAAGTGGTATAGAAATCGCGATGATGAGGGTACTGCGCCAACTGCCGAGAAAGACCAGGATCATGATGGCCGTCAGACAGGCGGCAATCACAGCCTCCCGAACAACCGCGCTGATGGAGGCGCGAACGAAGATAGACTGATCGGCAATCGGAGTGATCTTCAATTCCGGAGGGAGGGTGGCGGCAATGGAGGGCAGCATCTTGCGGATGCTGGCGATGATGTCGAGAGTGGAGACATCGCCCGACTTCAGGACCGTCATCAAGGACCCGCGCTGGCCATCGGACCGGACCACGTTTGTTTGCGGCGGATAGCCGTCCCGCACATGGGCGACATCGCGCACGTAAATGGTGGCGCCATTCTGGGTCTTGATAGGTAGATTGTTCAGATCGGAAACATTCTTCGGACTGCCATTGATCTCAACGTTGTATTCAAGAGGACCGATCTTCGATGTTCCGCCCGGAAGAATCAGGTTCTGATTGCCGATGGCATTCACCACGTCGGAGGCTCCAAGCCCCTTCGCCTGCAGTGCCTGGGTGTTGAGATCCACCATGATCTCGCGCTGCTTTCCGCCGTATGAGTAAGGAATGGAAGTTCCAGGAATGGTCACCAGTTGGGTGCGAATGAAGTTCTGGCCCAGATCATTCAACTGCTGTTCGCTGAGGCCGTTACCGGAAAGGGCGAGCTGAAGAATGGGAACGGTGGAGGCGTTATAGCTGATAATCAATGGCGGGTTTGTGCCCGGCGGCAACTGCTTGAGCTGGGTTTGCGAGATGGCCGTGACCTGCGCGATGCCAGCATACAGATTGGCGTGCGGCTGGAAGAAAATCTTTACCACCGCAATGCCATTCATGGATTGCGATTCGATGTGCTCGATATTGTTGACGGTGGTGGTGAGCGCGCGTTCGGTGATGTACACGATGCGCTCCGACATGTCTTGCGCGGAAAGTCCCGAGTATTCCCAGACCACGCTGACAACGGGAATATCGATATTGGGAAAAATATCCGTCGGCGTCCGTAGGATCACTACGGGCGCGAGGATGAACAGCATCAGCGATAAGACCACGAAGGTGTAGGGTCGCCGTAATGCGAGGCGAACGATCCACATGATTTTTCCCTGAACGACTCCCGGAAAGTAAACAACAATTATCGTTTATGGTGTTTGCGGAGGAGAAAGCGGGGACAGGCAACGAATTTCCGCCTCACGAAAAAGCTTTGTTTTCAGGTGAACTCGGCGGAGCGGAAATTCGTTGCCTGTCCCCGCTTTCTCCCTATGCGGCTTCGCGGTCCTCTCTCAGTTCGGCGGCGTGTATTTTTGCAAACTGTTCAGGGTATTTGCAGCCGATGCGACGGCCTTCGAAGAGGCCGACGCGTTCTTCAATTTCGTCAAATGAAAATTCGAAGCCAAATTCGGCTGGATCGAACTTGTCCTCGTTCTCCTGGAAGCGTTCGTACATATGCGCGGCGGCGGTCAGCCGGGCTTCGCGTTTGGCGAGGCGCTCTTCGGTGAGCGTTTCGAGTTCGGCCAGATCTTTTTCGCGATGGCGGCGGAGACGGGATTCCTGGATGCTGAGATTCGTCAGATCGCGGCGCGAACTCTGGAAGATATAAGCGTCGATCAGCGTGGAGCGAACGGCTTCGGGCTGATCGGCGAACTTGTCGGCATATTGCAGGCGGCCGAGCGCGTAGATGCCGGATTCGAGCGAGGGAATGCGGAGCAGACGCCATTGAGTATCGGCAATGGATTGCACAAGCGCCTTTTCGCGATCGGTGTCGGGATTCCATTCGGCGAAGGAACTGGCGACCAGGCGTTCGTAAGCGGCGACATCGTCACTGGGCAGGAGGACGGTCGCGCCGGTGAGCGCATTTTTGACTCCATTTAAGGATGATTTGGCTTTGCCGGCATCGGATGTAGGTCCGGTGCTGAGCTGCGAATTGGCGCGATTCGCGGCGATTTGCGTCGGTGTAGACATTTTGAAAGCTCCTGA
>DATIMA010000259.1:0-41490 GCA_035475915.1 Bryobacteraceae bacterium | reverse complement strand
CGGTTATCTGACGATTGATTTCGTAGAAGCGGTAAACATCGCCGCGCTGCCCATAAGCGGCCAGCGTTCCGACGCCGAGCCCGACGATGCCCACCCGTTTCGGCCCTCTGAAACATTCGCGCAGAACGATGCCGATGCCGGAATCAGGTCCGTAATAGGTGGTTGGCTGAAATCGCTTGGGCGGCCATAGAAACTGCGCACCGTGTTCAATGGTCCCGTGATAAAGCGTGCGCGTCTGCTCGGGACCGGCGTGCCGGGATTCGATCACCCGAAGCGAGCCGTAGAAGCTGCGCCGCAGCGTAAGTGCATCCTCCCGGTAACTGTTGACATCGGCTGCGAACACGACCGCCATCGCCGCCGTCATGCCGATCCAGAGCAGACGTACGCCCCAGGCCCTTTCTCTCCAGGTAACAACCAGGACGAGCACCGCCGTGAAGACAAGCGTAAGCGGAAGTTCGTAAATGCCACCGAAGAGGACCGGCGCAATCAAGCCGACGAAAACCGCCCCGGTAGCTCCGCCTGCAGCAATCATCACGTAAAAGCCAGTCAGGTCCTCTGTCTCAGGACGCATTCGGCTCAGTTCGCCATGGCAGAACACGCAGCAGATGAAGAGGCCAACAAGAAAAACAGGAATACTAACCTGGATCGCTTCCACCGTGTTGATGTTGTAAATCGCGTAGCCGAGAATGCCCAGCGAAAAAGCCAGCAGCCGCAGCCATAACGGTCGCCGGTAGATACGCCCAGTACTGAACGTCGCGACGAAGCTCAATAGGTAGACCGCGAGAGGCAGTACCCAGAGCAGCGGTACCGCGGCCACGTTCTCATCTATGTGGTTCGTTACCGATACCAGCAGCATCGCCCCGCATGCAGATAGCGCGAACCATAAAAGCTTGTGAACGGCCCGAGTGTGTCCTCTCCCGGTCGCGCGCGTTGCGACGGACAGCACCCGGCTGCGCCACGCTGCCAAAGCGCACGCCGCGGCGAACAACACGTACAGGCCCGACCACCACAACCTTTGGGCTCGGGTGTCGAGTAACCTCTCAGCGAAGAACGGATACGAAAGCAGCGCGATGAGCGATGCAAAATTGGAAAGCCCAAAAAATCGATAGGGAGATTTGTTGCCGCCTCGCGCCAGCCAGTCCTGCAGCAGCGGACTGGTCGCCGAAAGCATCACGAACGGCAATCCAATCGTGACGGTCAGCAGCTGTAGAATCGACCACGCTGGATGCTGCGATGCCGCTGCGCTCCACTCCGCGCCAGGACCGATTGGCAGAAACGCCAGCGACAGGGCCAGCAGAATGATATGCCATAAACTCTGCCGGCTTGATTTTGGCGCGTGCGTTGTCCAGCGCGCATACAGATACCCGAGCAGCAGTGCCGCCTGGTAAAACACCAGGCATACAGACCACACGGCCGCCGATCCACCGAACCATGGCAGAATCTGTTTGGCAATCAGTGGTTCCAGCGCAAATAGTAGAAATGCGCTGAGGAAGATGGTCAGCCCGACTAACGTTGCCGTCCAGCCTCAGTGGTTTGATTTGCTCGCGGTCCCATCGGCCGTGAGCTCCGGCTTTGGAACCGGCTTTGAATCGCTGTATTCTTCGGAAAGGTAATCGAGCAGCAGTTGCCGGTCAGGCACAACCGCACCCCATCCCATCATCTTGTCGATCTCTTTACCCCAGGCCGCCCGCGACAATCGCTGTGAATCGACCAGGCGAAGGCTGTGACATTGAATGCAACTCCGCTGCTCTTCCTGTTTCCCACGCTCGCGTAGCTGCGAATCCGCGGCTCTCGCCAGCGCACCGATCGCAATCAGCAACACAGTAATTCTGGCTGCTTTCATGCGCCCTCCACCGTGACGCCCACGCGATCAATCGCGTTATACAGATACCCGGACGGATTCCAGATCCCCACGACCGGCTGCGTGCGCCCGGATGAATCCGTGGCGCGAGACAAGATCGTGAAATAGCCGGGATGTGGCGGAGTCCAACCGATGCTCCACAGCCGCCACGCGAACGGAAGATCCTGCCGCGAAAGTTTCGCGGGCTCCCACGTGCTTCCGCCATCGGTCGAAACATCCACCTTCGTAATCCGCTCTTCGCCTGCCCACGCAATGCCGCGCAGCATGGTCGCCTTCATCGGAATCCGCTGATCATCGGACACGCTCGTGACATACGACTTCACCGGCATGCCTTCGATCACTTCCAGCTCCGATGGTTTTGCCGGCGCGCCCGGCGTGACTGCGTACTTCGGAAACCGGTATCCAGGGTTCATGAAGAATCCGTTGTTGGGCTCGGCCGCGATATCCAGATTCGTCACCCACTTGACCCAGCTTGTTCCATCCCATCCCGGTACAATCAGGCGCGCCGGGAATCCGTGCAGATCGGGAAGCGGTTTCCCGTTCATCTTCAATCCCAGCAGGGTCGCCGGGTGCAGCGCCTTCTTCATCGGGAACGAGCGAATAAAATCCGGCGTCTTCGCCAGCCCCACATCCGCTCCGTTTATGGTTACCCAGGGCGATTGGAAATCAGCCCCGGCCAGCTTCAGCACATCGCTCAGCCGTGGTCCCGTCCATTCCGCGTTGCCGATCGCCCCGCGCATCCATTGGACGCCTGGCACTCGCGGCCGAAAGAAGCCTCTTCCATCACCGGTGCATTCCAAAGTCGCCGCCACTGTGTGCTGCGGCAGCTTCTCAATCTCCGCCAGCCGGAGTTCCATCGGCTTTTCCACCCGGCCTCCCAAGGCCAGACGGAAGCTCTCCGCCTTTATAATCGGTCGAGGTATATGCTGCCGCACGAAAAACACATCGTTCGGTGTGAGCCAGGTGTCGAAATACGAAGTTGGTGTTTCCAGATCCTCGGGCCGATCATTGTGCAGCAGCATCGGCCGCTTCCCGGGAATGGTCACCAGTTCCTGCGCGCGCGCCAGGCCGGCGGCACCCGCAAAATAGGCCAGCAGTTCGCGCCGGTTCACTTTGCCGATCAGGCTCTGCATCTCTAATACCGTATACTACTTGCCGGAATGCCTGGAGAACTGAAGAAAGAGCTTTGGGGAAGAATGCCTTCCGGCGAGCAGATTGACCTGTACGCGCTTCGCAACTCGAACGGAATCGAAGCTGCGATTACGAACTATGGCGGCCGCCTGGTCACGTTAAGAACTCCGGACCGCCACGAGCGCTTCGAGGATATCGTGCTGGGTTTTGACAACCTCGATGGATATCTCGCAAAAAATCCGTATTTTGGAGCGACGGTCGGCCGTTACGCCAATCGCATCGCAAATGCCGAATTCACGCTTGGGTCGAAAACGTATCGCCTGGCTAAAAATGACGGACCGAACTCTCTGCACGGCGGTATCAACGGGTTCGATAAGGTTGCCTGGAACGCCGCAGAGGCTGCCGCGGATGACGGAGCCGCCGTGGAACTCACATATCTCAGCCGCGATGGCGAGGACGGCTATCCCGGCAACTTGAATGTGAAAGTGCGCTATACGCTTACTGATAAAAACGAATTAAAGATCGATTATCAGGCGACAAGCGACCAGACTACCGTCCTCAACCTGACCAATCATTCCTATTTCAATTTATCGGGCCAGGCCGCCGGCAAGATTCTCGGCCATGTGGTGATGATAGATGCGGACGAGTTTACTCCCGTAAACGCCAACCTGATTCCAACCGGCGAGCGGCGTCGTGTTGCCGGTACCCCGTTCGATTTCCGCAAACCGGAGGCGATCGCAAAACGCATAGATGAAAAAGATCAGCAGCTTGAATACGGCTTAGGCTTCGACCATAACTACGTCTTGAACCAGAACGCCGGCGAGTTGGCCCTTGCGGGGCGTGTTACGGACCCGAACACCGGCCGCGCTATTGAAGTCTTAACCACCCAGCCTGGAATGCAGTTCTATACCGGCAACCATCTCGACGGCAGCATCACGGGGAAGAGCGGCGTCGTCTACGGCTTCCGATCCGGATTCTGCCTGGAAACCCAACACTTTCCCGATTCTCCGAACCATTCCGCGTTCCCCTCAACCGAGCTAAAGCCCGGCCAGCAATATCGATCAAGGACCGTGTTCAAGTTCTCGATTGAGTGAAACCTCGCTCCTGCCCCGTTGTCCTACTACATATGGCGGAACAAAAAGGGCAGCAAACGTCTTCACAGCCGGACAAAAATGTGGCGGCCGAGCAGCGGCCAGTCCCTTCACAAGCCGAAGGCGATCTGGAAACCGTGGAAGAAGACCTGGAGCGAAAGTCTGAAACCGGGAAGCCGGCACCTACTTCGCGAACGGGTACTGGCGCCTAGGGTCGATCGCGATTGCTTCAATCTCGATGTGGACGTCGCGTGGCAGCCGCGCGACTTCCACTGTTGTGCGCGCCGGCGGATTCGGCCCGAACAATCGCCCGTACGTCTCATTCATCTTTGCGAAGTCGTTCATGTTCTTCAGGAACACCGTCGTTTTCACGACATCGCTTAACGATAGCTCCGCTGCCTCAAGCACGAGCTTCAAATTTTCAATGACGCGCACGGCCTGATCGTGAATGGAGCCGGTCACGAGCTCACCCGTTTGCGGATCGGCTGGAATCTGGCCGCTGAGAAACACGAAACCGTTCATTCTGACCGCAGGCGAATACGGACCTGCTGCTTTGGGCTTTTCCGGAGTGATGATTTCCTTCATATTGCTCTATTGTCCAGCTTGTACGTTTGCCTATCAGAAATTGTGGGCGGAGGCCCGCTCCACAGCACCGGCTATTCGGTTGAAAACCTATAAATAGTCGTGCTCCGGAAGGTTTGGCCCGCGTGCAGAACGGTGCTCGGGAAATTGGGCTGATTGGGCGAATCGGGAAAGTGCTGGGTTTCCAGACACAGCGCGGAGCGGTGATCGTATGCGCCGCCGATGCCGTGAACTGCGCCGTTGAGGAAATTGCCCGTGTAGAATTGGACCCCCGGCTGGGTCGTAAACACTTCCATTACGCGGCCCGATTTCGGATCTTCCACCTTCACTGCAATCGCCGATAAATCACCGGGATGGTTCAACACAAAGTTAAAGTCATAGCCCTTGGCGAGCTTTAATTGCTGATTGTTGTCGTCGATACGCGAGCCGATCACGGTCGATTTACGGAAATCAAGCGGGGTTCCGGCAACTCTCTCGATCGCACCGGTTGGAATGAGCGTAGAATTCACCGGGGTGTAATGATCGGCGTCGATCCGGATGCGCTCGTTGAGAATCGTCTGGCTGCCCGCTCCTTCCAGATTGAAATAGGAGTGATTGGTCAGGTTCAAAACTGTATCTTTGTCCGTGGTCGCGGTGTAATCCAGATGAAGGCCGTTCTTATTGTCCAGGGAATAGCGTACTGTTACATTCAGGTTCCCCGGGAAGCCCTCCTGCCCGTCGGGACTGAGGTAATGCAGTTCGAGAGCCGGCTCGCCATGGGCTGAGGTCTCCTTCACATCCCAGATTTTTTTATCGAAGCCCACGGTCCCTCCGTGCAGCGTGTTCGCACCTTCATTCGTAGGTATGTGATAGGTATGCCCGTCGAGGGTGAACGTGCCGTGCGCGAGGCGATTTGCATAGCGTCCGATAATAGCGCCGAAATATGCACCCGCGGCCGCTCCGGTTGTATAACCCTGTACGTTATTGAATCCCAGGACCACGTCATCGAATTTCTTGTTGCGGTCGGGAACCTCAACGGTCGTGATCCTACCACCGAAATTGGTAATCTTCACCTGCATGCCCGATGCATTCTTCAGTGTGTAAAGGAACACTTGCTTCCCGTCAGCGGTCGTCCCGAAAGGCTGTTTTTCGATCCGCGCGGACTGTGCGCTCAAAACTGCCGTGGAAAGAAGCAGAAGCAAGGCGGCGATAACTGTCGAGGAGGTTTTCATAGGCTGCATTCTAGTGTATGGTGAACGTCTTGTGAAAGACCGTAATTCCGATGATTGGTTTATCTTTCGTACCGGTGATATCGAGCGGCGCTTCGAAACCAGCGCCATGCTTTTCAAAAAGCTTATTGAATGGCATCAGGAGCAACTGCTTTACGCCGGATTGTGTCTGGGAGAGTGTAGCCTGCATTCTGAACGTGCCGTGCATGTCGATCTTGCCCGACTGAAGACCGTAGCTTCCAGCGAGGCTGATCAACGCTCCGGGAACCTTGAACGAGAGCTGCGAAAAATTAGCCGTTCCGCTTTCCAGTTTGAATCGTCCCCGGAAATCGGAGGCCACCATGTCTGGCCCCTGTCCGGACTCCTGCTCTGAGGCGCTGATGCCCCGGGCACGATTGCTGAGTATCAGCAAGCGCTCCTGAACTTTGCGGCTGGCGAACTGGGCCGAGAGCAAGGCGAAATGCCCGTCGAGCTGCAATTTGTCAATGACGTCCTGGCTTCCCGGCGGAATGACGATCTTGCTTCCGAAGATTACATCCCCAGTCAGGAACGGTTTATCTCCGCCGACTACGAGCGTAAGAATGTCCTCGATGCGTGCGTGCTTCGAGGTAGCATCCAGCGAAACTGTTTTGCCATTCGGGCCGGGTTGGTGGACCACCCCGCCGCGGCAGATGAACTCCGAATTGAGAAACGTGGCATTCACTGGCTGGAGAAGCGTATCGCCATCTGTGCCGTCTACAATCGAATGGAATTGCGTGACAAGGTGGACGGCATCCCCGCCGCGCTTTAAGGAAAACTTCGGAACGTCGGTGGCCCCATTGACTTCGATGTGCTGCAGTACGCCAGTATAGTTTCCTGTCGAGGAAAGAATGCCGCCGATGCCCGCGAAGACGCCCAGGTTCGCATTCTCAAACGTATAGTCGCCCGAAACGGCTGTTGAGCGAGGATCGTCGCGCTGCCAGGGTCCGAAACTGCCGGTGCTGTCGATCAGACCAGGCGGTTTCGCGTTGGTCAGTTTGGCGACGAACTTCATCGCCTTCCCGGGCCCGACCGAATGGAGGGTCAGGTTCTTAATATCGAATTGAAGCGGATTTTTGCCCTGTTGGTTCGGGTCCTGTTGCTTCGGAGCAATCTCTAACCGTGCGCCGTCCGCAACGATGGTTTTAATCAGGAATTGCAGATGAGTGGTGTCCTGGCCGGGCTGTTCGCTCTCTTTTCCAAGAGACATTCCTCGCGGCGGGATGTAAATAGACAATCCATCCAATCGAATGATATCGACATGATTGCTGCGGTTGAGCAGAGTCCAGAAATCGGTCGCGGCGTAAAACTTCCTAATGGAAATCAGCGGGCGCGGATCGGTCCAGTTCTTATGCCGGATGGCAAGCCCCTCTCCCACGACCCCGGGCCGCGGAAATAGAGAGATCTTCAAGGACTTCAAATCAACATCGGCATCGAAGCGGTCTTCGAGGGCGCTAATCACGCGCTGCCTAGCGCGGGGGTCGAGCGTCTGTATGAACCAGTAGACGTACAGCGCGCCTCCGATTAGAAGCAAGCACAGAATAGGCACTCCGTAGCGCAGGGCTTTCCGCATCTTGATAAGTTGGACGAATGATCTCCCGCGCGCCGCTTTGCCTACTACTCCTGCTTCCGTGCACTATTGTTGCTCAAGATACATCAAATGTACACGTGGTTCGCGCGTCCGCTGAAGCAACCGTTACTGCTAAACCGGACGAGGCACAAATTTCTATCGGCGTCGTGACGGATGCTCCGAAAGCGGAGACCGCAGCCGCGCAGAACGCCAGCGAGACGTCAGCGGTCTGGAACGCGACCAAGGGCGCGATTGCCGGGCATGGCGAGGTAAAGACCAGCGGATACTCCATCTCGCCGCAATACGATTACTCGGCTGGCCACGCACCGCGTTTGACCGGATATCAGGCCAGGAACACAGTGCTGGTCACCTTGGACGACCTCTCGTTGACTGGAAAAGTGATCGATGCCGCTACTGGCGCCGGTGCGAACAACATCGAAGGCGTCAGTTTCAGTTTGCGCGATGATTCAGCGGTTCGCGCCGAGGCGCTTTCGGAAGCGGCAACGAAAGCTCGAGCCAACGGGGAGGCGATTGCGAAGGCTTTAGGGCTGCGCGTCGTTGGTGTCCTGCGGGCCGATACGGAGCAAGCGCCGATTGTCCGGCCCATCCCGATGGCGGCATTCAACACTATGGCGAAAGCGGAGCGCGCGCCCACGCCGATCGAGCCAGGCACACTGGATATTCACGCCACGGTGATTGTGAGTCTGCAAGTACAGTAAAGCTCCGATACAATGAGCTTCAGATTCAGCCTCCAACCAGATGGAAGATTTGGCTCCTACGGCGGCAGCAGATCCCGAGATTCCGGATAAGCTCTACTTTCGGATTGGCGAGGTGGCGAGGCTCGCGGGCATCAAGCCGTATGTCCTGCGCTTCTGGGAATCCGAATTTGCCGGCCTGGGTCCGAAGAAGTCAGGCACCGGCCACCGGTTATACCGCCGCAAAGACGTTGAGCTGGTGCTGGAGATCAAGCGCCTGCTGTACGAGAAGCGATTTACCATCGAGGGCGCTCGCAAAATGCTTGAGTCCAAGCCGAAGCGGGATGCTCAGAAATTGAACGCTCAGCGCAAGCAAGGAGAGCTGTTCACTACGCCGCCCGCATTCTTTCAGGATCTGCGGCGCGAACTGAATGAGATCGTGGAGATTCTGGAACGATTTGAACGTCCGCACGCCGCCAAAACCGACGGTCTGCGCCACTGAATCGCTGAGTTTTCACGGTAGGCCGGAAGTATCTTTTGTTTCTACTGCCCGAAGTAGCTCGATAACGCGTTCGGCGGCCTGCTGGCTGGCTATCTTTTTCGAGGTTCCGGTGGCGCGGCTGACCCACCGGTCTCCTACTCTTACCTCAACCGTGAACACTTTCGCATGCTCAGGCCCGCTAGTCTCCACCGTCGAATAGCGTGGAATTGGCAGCCCCAGCGCCTGAGTCCGCTCCTGCAGCACGCTTTTGTGGTTTAAGAGCCCGATTGACTCAACATCTTCGGGCCGATCCATGCCGCGTAGAACCTGCTCCTGGATGAACTGGCGCGCGACCTCGATTCCGCCATCCAAGTGGAGAGCGGCAATGACCGCTTCGAAGCCGTTCGCCAGAAGCGTTTTTCGCTCGCGGCCGCCGTTCCGGTCTTCGCCTTTACCGAGCCGCAGAAACTCGCCTAGCTGTAACGCTCGAGCCCGCTGATGGAGATAGGCCGAGCTCACCAGGTGGGCCTTCCACTGCGATAGCTGCCCTTCGCGAGCTGCCGGATACTTCAAAACAAGGGCTTCGCTGACGATGAAACCGAGAATGGCATCACCCAGAAATTCCAATTGCTCGTTATCGCCGCTCTCCGGCATGGGGGACGATCGCTCAGAGAGCCATGAGCGGTGGGTCAGCGCCCGAACCAGAAGTTCCCTATCGGTGAAGCGATACCCGAGTTTCTCCTCGAGCGCTTCTAGCGCGCGCGTCATGTGAGAGAGCGCGCTATTTACTGCCCTTCATCTTGGTGGCAGCAGCCTTCTGCTGCTCGGCAATCTGCTTGACGGCCGCCGGAGCGTTTGCGTCAGCGACTACCTTATCGGCATTAGCAATTGCATCGTCCCACTGCTTTGCGCCCAGATAGGCCTTGCCAATGTGGGTCAAAATGATCGGATTGGGGAACACGACCAGCGCGGCCTTGTATTCTTCGATGGCCTTGGGGTAATTCTTCTGCAGAAGAGCGGCTGTGCCCAGCGCGTCGTGCGCCTCGCCTTCCAACTGCTTCTGGAAAGCCGGCCACTGACCCGGATCGACGCCCTGCGGAGGGGCGGTGCTGGATTTCATCAATTCCAAAGCCTTGTTCGCGTAATCTTCAATCTTCTTGACCGATTGATCTTTATCGAGATCCGTATCGTGCGCGTGCGAAGCGATGGTCTGGGCCAGAGTTACGCGGGCGGTTATGTCGTTCGGATCCGATTGAATCACCTTCTCGCCGAAGGCAATCGTGTTCGCATAATCCCCTTTCTTCTCAGAGGCTTCCATTGCCATATTGAGAAGCATGTTCTTGAACTCGGTATCGGCGAAATTCTCCAGCGTGTAGTTGATGTCCTGAATTTCCTGGTCGTAGTTATTCGCCTGAGCGTCGGCCTGAACCTTTTTCAGGGCGTCTACTTCCTTCTGCGATTTCGGCTTGGGTTGGGATGATGGCTGCTGGGCCAGAAGAGGCGTAACCAGCAAAACGAGCGCGGTCGAGAAAGCGGCGATTGGTAATCTCATGGCTGTTTTTCTCCTGAAGAACTAGTCTGTAGACCTTTTTCGGCGGCGTCTCTGGCCATCGCGGAAGCCCCGTTCATTGCCAGCGCGCTTTTGAACTGCGCGGCTGCTTTATCAGGGTCGCCGGCGGCAAGAGCCAACCTGCCCAGATACACGTGCGACCAGGCGGTAATCGCCGGGTTCGGATTGAGATTGGCGGTGCGTTCGAAAAGCGAGACGGCCTCATCCTTTCGATTTTGCCGGACCGCGATACGCGCCAGGCCATAATAGGCGCGGCCTTGCATCGACTTGTCGGTCGTTTGCTGAAACACCTTCTTGAAAACCTTCTGGGCTTCATCGTAATCGCTTTGTTCGTAAAGACCCTCGGCCGATTCCAAGGACTGTTCGGCCGGATCGAGTTGCAGTTTCGCGGGCGGCGCGATTACACGCTCCGGCATTTTTTCGGCAAACTGAACGTTCTTTAAACGCTTCTGCTCTTTGCGCACATCCACGGCGGCAACCAGGTCCGGATAATACAAGCGGAACGCGTCAGGCTGCTTTTCATAGGCGGGCAGAAGCTCAGCAAAAGCGGCGGTCAAAACGAAGCCTTCCCGAACGGCTTCGTTAACGAACGCCTCTTTCTGTCCGGCAGTTCCGTGCATGAGCCGGCTATCGATGGCTTTGATCAGGCACTTTGTGACGAGCAGAGAGAAATCGTCTTTGTATGCCAGGTCAAGCGCGGGCGCGTCCTGAGCGAACTTTTCAAGCGGCTTCTTCTGCTTGATGATCTCGGTGTACTTGAAAGTAAGCGGGTCGAGCAAATACGCCAGGTACGCGTCCCGGATCTCATCGATGACCGGAGTGCTGGTTGGTGTGATGACGACGTAGTAATCATCGCGGTAGCTCCGAACCTGTACCTGGTCGGGAGCACCCAGCAGATCAAGATAGATCTGGAACCGCCGGCCGATGTATCCGGAGGGATTGCGAAGGTAGCCATTGGCCTCGAACAAGGTGCCGATGACAGAGTCCTGGTATTCGGACATCGCGGTGTGATAGGCGAACTGGGAGCGGTTCCACAGGTCTTCCAAATTGGCTTCTTTATAAAAACGGGCCAGCAGATCGCTGAAACCGCGGAGAGGCTCCACGTCCGGGGGAACCTCGCCTGCAGGCAGCGCAAAAGTGGGCGCATCGCCGGCGACTAGGGCAAACGAAATGTACTGGCCCAGATCGGCGCTTTCGGAGCCCTTCCGGTGCTCTTTATAGAAGGCCTTGAGCTCCGCCAGACACGGAATGGAACGGCTTGCAAGCGCTTCGCGGATCTGGGTGCGGACTTTGTACTTCTGGTTCAACGGTGAGTCGAGTCCGGCATCGTATCCGGCCGCGTTGATCGCCGCCAGAGTGGAAAACATCGTGAGGCTCACGCTGAACTGGTTCTCTCCCGAGCCGCTTTGAGCTGCAGTCTGAGCACTCGCGGACGGCGGATGGAGGCCAGCGGCAGAGATAGCGAGAAGAGTGGCGACGAGGGAAACAGTGGCGCGGCGGATCAAGACAACCTTAGAAGAAAAAGTGTAGATATCTGCCCCTCAGTGTAGCCTAGCGGCCCGCCTGCCCGAGAAGGTGTGAAAAGTTGACGGCCGCTCCTCTGAAGAACACCGCTCCCTGGCGGTCGCGGCTCGGTTTCGGTGTCGTTCGCGTCAAAACGTGGACTGGTTCTTCATCGCCTTTGGTGGCCGCAGGGCGGGCCCGCAAAAGCCGCCGTGAATCAAAATGTGGATATACTTCATCAATTGATAGGAGATTTAAATGGCAGGCAACAACACGCTGACCTTCACTGACGACTCGTTTGACAAAGATGTACTGAATTCCGAGGTGCCCGTTTTGGTGGATTTTTGGGCGGAGTGGTGCGGCCCTTGCCGGATGATGGGTCCGACAGTAGACCAGGTAGCGGCGGAGTACGCAGGCAAATTGAAAGTCGGCAAACTCGACGTTGATGCCAACCAGCAGACTGCATACCGGTACGGGATTCGCGGGATCCCCACGGTTCTCTTGTTCAAGAGCGGACAGATTGTGGAGCAGAAGGTTGGAGCGATCGGGAAACCGGAATTCCAGAAGATGCTCGAAAAGCACGTCTAAGCTGGGCCGGTCCGCTAAGGATGCTGCCTAGGTGTGTGGTTCCGCCGCACGCCCGGTCCCGGTTGCTCTGTACTCGACGGGCGTGCAGCCCATGAGAATCCGGAAATCCTGAGTGAAATGGCTGCGATGCTTATAGCCGACTTCCGCAGCAATCGATTTGATGGCGTAGTCCGAATTGGCCAGACGCTTTGCGGCGGCTTTCAGGCGGACTTCGCGCAGATATTGGCGAAATGTTTGGCCCATTGAATCGTAAAAGAGCCGGCTGAGGCGCTTTGCGGAAACATTTACTTTCTCGCCAATAGAGACCAGAGACAGGTTTGGATCCGCATACCGTTCCGCGACGGCGCCCACTATTTTATCGACGATCGAAGGCAGCGGTTTATGCGACTCCATGCGAGCCTTCAATCCGTTTGAAGCGTACTGGTTCTGCAACAGCATCAGCACGGTTTTTAGATTGCTGATAAAGAGAACACGTTCATGTTCGGGGGCGGAATCGGGAAGATACTCAAGAAACGGCCGCGACTCCAGCCAGAGCGCGATCAGGCGATCGAAATCCGCCGCGAGATCGTGCAAGAAGAAGAGCACATCGGCGTGCTGCTGCTCCAGCGATCCGCGCAGCCAATCTTTCCACAGCAGTTCGTGTGTAACGCGAATGGCGCGATCGGTTTCATCCTCGCCTAATTGATTCGCCAGTTTGTCATGATAATACCTGCCTGTTTGCGAATTGCGCAGGTTCGCCAGGCGAGCCATCCGGCCGAGAATCGAAAAAATACCACTTAGAATTTCTTGCCAAACAATCGCCAGGGAATCCGTATTTTCAGTGCAGTGATCGGCCATTAAAAGCGCCTGTACCCCAGTTCCAGGACCAATTTCCCATTAACTGAACTGAGAATAGAGAATCGGAAGGCGTCCGGTCAATAGGAATCGGCCCCTCGGGCCTGACCGAGTAGTACCCATGGTACTGGGGCGAAGACGGGGAATGGAACAGAATCGGACACCCCGGACGTGCCTTCCTGACACTGGGTGATAGTCTTTGAAAATGGCCCGCCGGGGCGCTGCGTTGCTGATTCTTCTCTGGATAGCGGGCCTTGGCGGCCGCGCGGAAAGCCCGAATGAGAGCCTGCTGGACCGGGCGGTTCGCAACGGCAGTGTGCAGGAAGTGGAGCACCTGCTGGCGTCCGGCGCAGACCCGAACGCTCCGGACGACCGCGGGAATCCACCGCTCCTGGTTGCCTCCTGGAACGGGAATACGGCTGTGATTGCCAGTTTCTTGAATCACGGCGCGAATGTGAATGCCAGGAATGCGGTGACCGGAAGCACAGCGTTGCTGTACGGGGTGCTCAGCGGCCGGGAGGCCACGGTTCGGCTTCTGCTGAGCAAAGGCGCACGAACGGATTTCAAATATCGCGGCGGTCAGACTGTTTTGCATATTGCTGCAGGAAAGGGCCTGATACCCGTGCTGGAGGCGCTGCTGGCGGCTCATGCGGATGTGAGTGCGGCGGATGAGCGCGGAAACAATGTGCTCGACGAAGCGGTTCTCCAGGATCATTTAGCTGCAGCCGTTCTCTTGCTTCGCCATGGCGCCGACCCGGGTCGAGTGCATCCGCTGGACGGCCGCGGCGCGCTTCATGAGGCCTGCATCAAAGGCTTTGCGAATCTGATAGAACCGCTGATCGCCGCGGGAGCCGATCCCGTGCAAGCAGACCGGTTTGGGCTCACCCCACTGGATCTCGCGCTCGATTATAAAAACGGGAACGTGGTTTCCACACTGCTGCGGTTGGCTGGGGCGAACGTAAAGCTGAAGGCGGCTGCGGAGGCAGCGATGGAATCGGCCACTTTGCGCGGGCAAACCGAAATCGCGAAGCTTCTGATTCAGAGCGGGCTCGCCATTAACAAGCCCACCGCCGGCGGGTCCACCTATTTGAACGATGCGGCCCTTAAAGGCAAGAAGGATCTGGTCCGCTTGCTGCTCGATCGCGGCGCGGACGTGAATGCCCGGGACGAAAAAGGGAGTGCTCCGCTGGATAATGCGGCTCTGGGAGGCGATCCGGAGGTCATCGGAACCCTACTGGACCGGGGCGCGCGCATTGACTCCCGCGACACGGACTCTCAAGCGACCGCGCTGATGATAGCAGCATCGCTGGGGAGGTCGGCAGCAATTGCGGTGCTTTTACAGCGTGGCGCAAACCCGAACTTGCGGGACCGCCTGGGCCGAAGCGCCCTGGACCGGGCCAAACAGACCGGAGATACTGCTACGATCCGGCTTCTCAAAAAAGCCGCTGCGGGCGCGCCGCCGCTGCCAACCTCGCGAACTAACCCAAGCATGCGCGGTCCGCACCGGGTTCCTGCAGTTTTTCAAGAATTTCCTCCAGCGCAGCCGATAAGGCTAATGACTGGAAGAAAACAGACTTGGAACCCGGGAAACGACATAGCAAAGTCCTGATTGCAGACGATCAATTGTTATTCAGGCGCGGATTGCGGACGTTGCTGTCGGCCGAGCCCGATTTTGAGCTGGTTGGCGAGGCATCGGATCTCGCCGAGCTGCTGCTGAAAACACAGCAGTTATCCCCCGATGTCGTTGTTATGGATCTGAATCTGATCCCAGCGGACGATCCGGCTGCGCTGATGGCGATTCGCCAGACAAAGGCGCAGGCTGGACTCCTATTTCTCACCAGGCAGGATAGCCCCGAGCAACTCGAACTAGCGATTGCAGCAGGGGCGCAAGGTTATATGTTGAAGAACAGCACACCACCACAATTACTTGCCGGAATCCGCCAGATTGCTTCCGCGGATGATGTGGCAGGAACGCTTTCCCGTATCGTTCCCGACCTGCAAGCCTTGGCTGCATCGAGCCAGGCCTATGTCAGGGGGCCAGTTCTGACGGCCCGCGAACAGGAGGTTGTCCGGCTTCTAGCGGAAGGGCACACCGTTCGCGAGGTGGCCTCCGAGTTGCTGCTCAGTGTAAAAACGGTTGAGGCGCACAAACTGAACTTGATGCGCAAACTGGACATTCACAATCGTGCAACGCTGGTCGAATACGCCGTGCGGAACGGAATTGTCCCCGCGCCAGTCGCGTCCTAAATCAACCCGCGTGATTGCGTACGCTCGACTTGCTACGCTCTTTGTGGGACGGTCGCCGATCTATGTGGAAATTCCTCCTCGGGGTTCTGGTTGGGGTGGTGGTAGCAGTAGTTGTCGCATTCGTACTGGTTTTTGCGGTCGGGCGGCTATTTGAGAACCGTGCGCCCAGCGTAGCTTCCGATTCAGTGCTGGTTCTGGAGCTGAACGGCGATATTCCCGAAGCCGCACCGGTCGATATTCCGATCCCATTTATCCAAGCTCAGAGCCCGCCGACGGTTCGCGACATGTGGACGTCTCTGCGGCAGGCCGCGACGGACAATCGCATCAAAGCCATCGTTCTGCAGCCTCGCGGATTAGTAACAGGCTGGGGAAAACTGGAAGAATTTCGCCAGGAGATTTCGGATTTCAAGAAGTCAGGCAAGCCGGTGTACGCCTTTTTGCAATCTCCCGGATCGCGTGAGTATTACCTGGCGACCGCGGCTGACAAGATCTTCCTTTCCCCTGACGATTCCCTGGACGTGAAGGGTTTCCTGCTGGAGGAACTGTATTTCAAAGACACTCTGGACAAGATTGGCGTACAGGTTCAGGTAGACCATATCGGGCGGTACAAGGATGCCGGCGATATTTTTACCAAAACCGGAATGTCTCCGGAGACCCGCGAGGTTCTCAACCAAGTATTGGACCAGATTTATGGGAACTTCTGCACCGTGATTGGTCAGGCCCGGCACAAAAGCGCCGATGATATAAAGGCGCTGATCGACAATGGACCATTTCTAGCGAGCCAGGCGAAGGGCAGCGGCCTAATAGACGAACTCGGCTATGAAGACGAGGTTTACTCGGACCTGAAAAAGAAGACCGGGGTCAAAGACTTGAAGAAAATCGCGCTCAGGACCTATTTCCGTGCTGCGCCGGGCCATGGGGATCACATTGCCCTGCTGGTTGGCGAAGGCGATATTGTTTCGGGAAATCCAAGCAACGGGTTCGGTAGCCAGGCCATGATCGCATCGGGCAGATTCGCGCGACTGGTCCGGGAAGTGCGCAACGACAGCAGCGTCAAAGGTGTGATCTTGCGGGTAAACTCTCCGGGAGGAGACGCGGTCGCTTCCGACGAAATTCTGCATGAGCTGAAACTGCTGAGCCGCGCGAAGCCGCTGGTGGTCTCGATGTCGGATGTAGCCGCATCCGGAGGCTACTTTATGTCGATGACCGGCGATCCGGTTATCGCTTATCCGGACACGATCACGGGATCCATCGGCGTGCTCTATGTTCGGCCCAACATCGGGGGCCTGTACGGGAAACTCGGCATTCACGAGGATACACTCACCCGCGGCAAAATGGCAGATATCGATTCGGAAACTATCCCGCTATCCGACGCCGCGAAGCAGAAACTGCACGAATCAATCGAAACTACTTACAGGGCGTTCGTCTCGAAGGTAGCGGCGGCTCGAAAGAAGAGTTACGACCAGATCGATCCGCTTGCCCAAGGTCGTGTCTGGATGGGTGCACAGGCTCATAATAATGGACTGGTGGACGAACTTGGCGGGCTGGATGAAGCAGTGAGCCTGATCCGCCAGAAAGCTCATCTTCCGCCCAACGGGGCGACCAACCTCATCCTCTATCCACCCCGCAGGAGCCTGTTCGAAATTCTCACCCAGTCCTCGCCCGAAGCAATCGAGTCGGCAGCCGCCGAGGATAAGCTTCGCAGCGTGCTTCCCGGACTGCCGGGCGCAGCGCTATTACGGGGCGGCTTGTTGCGCATTTTGCCGTACCGATTGAACGTGCATTGAAAGAGCCAGGCAGACCACCGGGATTGATGGGCTGTCAAATTGCCAAAATCAGAACGCGGCGGCGGAGTGAATCCCGCTTTCCTGAAGCGCCGTATGCATTTTCGCCAGGGCGGATTTGTGAATCTGTGAGACGCGGCTTTCGTTCACCCCGAGTATTCCACCGATCTCGCGCATGGTGCAATCGCGCTCGTAGTACAGCTTCATCACCTGCTGGTGCCGGGCGGGAAGGCCGGTCAATGCTGAACCGAGACGGGCGCGCAATTCCGCGCGGGCAAACAGCCGGTCTGGGGCTTGAGCCGGTGAGCCGGGAAGCTCCATTGCCGCATGGTCTTCGTTGTCGGCGGGCTTGCGCTGCGCAGCGGCCATCAGAATGGATCGCAAATCCACCATCAGGCATTGCCACTGCCGTGAATTGAGACCCATGGCTTCGGCTATTTCCGGTTCTGTGGGTGTGCGGCCAAGCTTCACGGTGAGATCGCGGGTAACGGTATCCATCTGCTTCTGGCGTTTTCGCAAATCTCGCGATGCCCAATCCAGTTGGCGGAGAGAGTCTAAAATTGCGCCGCGGATTCGATGCTTGGCATAGATGGGAAAGGTGACCTCTCGATCCTCCCGATACTTCGTCGCCGCATCAAAGAGTCCCATCGTCCCGGCATGCACCAGGTCATCCAGTTCCGTGTGGACAGGAATAGACTTCTGAACATGGCCGGCGATTGCCTTCACCAGCGGTAGATGCTCAAGTATCAGGCGATCCCGCTCGGTGTAATCGTGGCAAACCGAAGGTTTCGAAAGAGCTGGCTTAACAGCAGCGTTCATGGTGTCTTCTCTCCCCGGCGGAACACTTCAACGGGTTCCGCGCGATATAGGAAAGGCACACGATCCACCGACGGCGCAGGCCGCGCGGTGCGTCAAATAACTATCACGGAGTCAAATATTTAGCGCGCCACGCAGAAAAGCGCGATACGTGCGCCTAAGCCTTGCTCACCGTTTCGGAACAGACCTGCGGGGTTGGCGAGTTTCAGAGGGGCACGACCGTTCCGAATTGAAACCGGCGGCGCAGTGAGCGAGGGCGGCTCAATAGTCACGAAGAGATGAGATTTATCCTACCCTTCCCGAAGAACCGGGTTACGGCAGCCCTGGCCGGCCGCCATCACTTAGCTTTGGTCGTGCGGATGCTTCGCCTGGGGGCACCCCAGGTCGCGTTTTTCGGAAATTGTTGAATTCTGGTGTAGAGCTGCTTAAAATTGACCAACGAGCCGACTATCTATTTATCGCTCTCGAACACGACTCTCGGAAGTTCCGACTGTCGAACGATACTCAATAGCGTGCCGCGTCGAACCGGATTGTGCAGTGGAACGGGAACGGTAAGCGTGCTCCTCTCCAGATGCTTTTCATGATGCGATGGCTACCTCGCTGGCGAACGGCGGCGAGGTAGCCATGTTGTTCGAGAATCTGACACACCTCCGAGCCAGAAAGAACCCGAAGCTTACCCAACCGGCACCTCAACCTGTGTCACGAAAACTTCATTGTGAAAGCGCCGGGTGATCTCCGACGCCGAGGCCGTTTCGAAAAACTGGGTGAGCGCCTCAATCAGGTTGGTCCGTGCCTCCTCAATCGATGCACCCTGGCTCGCAACGTCTAGCTCTGGGCACAACGAGACAAAACCGTCGTCCTCACGTTCGATAATCGCGGTGAGACGCTGGTGTGACTTCATAGTCCGAGTCTAATGTAGTCCACTGCGCACACCCGAAGCGAGAACGGGAAGAATTGCGGTGGTCAAGTGCTTATAGGAGAACTGAAGACTCGCTGCCATGGTGACGCGGCCAGCGGTCATGACAGACGGGTCGCGATAGGATGATTGCTTACGTCTCGAAACACGATGCCCATCAGCCAAACGAAAACCGATCTCTCCGGAAAAGTAGCCGTCATTACCGGCGCAAGTAAGGGGCTAGGCAAAGCGATGGCGCTTGCGTTGAGCCAGCGGGGCGCGGCGATTGCGCTGGTCTCACGGGATATGGGAAAACTGGAGAGCGTTGGAGCCGAGATCAGGAATTCGGGCGGGCAAGCGGCTGCTTTCCAGGCTGACGTTCGAGACGAAAAGCAAGTGCAGGATGTGGAAAAGCAGGTTACGGGGCGGCTTGGCAAAGCGCAAATCCTGATCAACAACGCCGGCATCAACGTCCGCAAGAACCTGATTGATTTCACACTGGAAGAGTGGCAGTCGGTGGTGGACACCAGTCTGACCAGCGCCTTTTTGATGTGCCGCGCTTTTGTGCCGCACATGCGGGGCAGCGGCTATGGGCGCATACTGAACATGACGTCGATCATGAGCCATGTTTCCTTGCCGGGCCGCACCGCGTATTCGGCGGCAAAGGCGGCGCTGCTGGGGATGATCCGCGCTCTGGCGCTGGAACTCGCGCCGGAAGGTATTACGGTGAATGGCATTAGTCCGGGACCGTTCGGAACCGAGATGAATTTACCAATCATGCAGAACCCGGACGCGAATGCCCAATTCATTGCCAGCATTCCCGTCGGGCGATGGGGCAAAGTGGAGGAGATCGGGTCGCTGGCGGCTTACTTGTGCTCGGAAGAGGCAGGTTTCATCACCGGGACGGACATTCTGATCGACGGCGGATGGACGGCGCGGTAAACGCGTGTAACACGGAATGACTCGTCGAGACGCAGGCTGGATGATCCTACAGGCGGCTGCCGCTGCCGGAGGGAGCGAATTCTTTTCTGGATGGTTGAACGCGGCGCAAACGAAGGCGCACACGCATGGCTCCGGTTCAAGTGCTCCGCCCGATCCGCACGAATGGGCTGGGTACAAGCCGCGGTTCTTTTCGCCCGAGGATTTCCGCAATCTGGACGCCTTCACCGCTATCCTGATTCCGACCGATGACACGCCCGGCGCGCGCGAAGCTTTTGTTGCGCCCTTCATCGATTTTGTTATCCACGCTGCGGCAGAATATGCGCCGGAAGTGCAGGAGCGATGGCGAAAGGCGATGGCGTGGCTGCGATCGCAGGAATTCGGCAATGTAACTCCGGAGGCGCAAGCTGCGCTAGTGGAGCGCATGTCTCGCGGCTCCGGATCTGCAGCGTTCAACCTGATTAAGGAGATGGCCGTACACGCGTTTTACACGTCCCGGGTTGGATTGATCGACGTGCTGGAGTACAAAGGCTTGGCGTATCTGACTGAGTTTCCGGCTTGCACTCACCCTGAGCATCACCGGGTTTAAGAGCATGCAGAAGTACGACGTGGCGATTGTCGGTTCGGGCGCGTGTGGTGGGTGGACCGCGATGGCGCTGGCGGAAAGCGGGTTCAAAATCGCGCTGCTCGAAGCCGGATCGCGGATTGAGCCATACCGCGATTTTCACCATCGCTGGCCGTACGAGCTGCCCTTCCGCGGCGCGGGCCAGCCGGGATTTCTCCGCAAGTATTACAAAGGTTCGACCGAATACAATTACCGGATCATGATCGATGACCGGGACAACCCGTACACCACCAGCCCGGACAAGCCGTTCCGCTGGTCGCGTTCGCGGGTGCTGGGTGGAAGAACGCTGCACTGGTCGCGGGCTTCCGACCGCATGTCCGATCTGGAGTTTAAGGCCGCATCGCGAGATGGATACGGCGAGGATTGGCCGATCTCTTATGCGGATATCGCGCCGTACTACGATCGCGTCGAGCAGTTCATCGGGGTGAGCGCCGCGCCGGCCAACCTACCCCAGTTTCCGGATGGCAAGTTTCTTCCGGCGATGCCTCTGAACTGCGCGGAGACTATTTTCCAGGCGGCATGCGCCACGATCGGATTCCCGCAGACACCGCGCCGGGTCGCGCAGCTCACGAAGATGCTGCACAACCGGCCGCCCTGCCACTACTGCGGCAATTGCTTTAACGGCTGCGATGTGGGGGCGATGTTCAATACAGTTGCCTCGACGCTTCCGCCCGCGCTGAAATCTGGCAATGTCACGGTGATGTGCGATTCGGTGGTCAGTCACGTTCTGATGAATGCGGAGAATCGCGCGCGTGGGATTCGCTACATCGAGCGCTACACGAACAAGAGCATTGAGCTGGAAGCCGGCATCGTCATTTTAGCCGGCTCTTCACTTGAGAACACGCGGCTACTGTTGAACTCGAAACGGGGCGGTCTCGCCAATAGCAGCGGAGTACTTGGGCAATATCTAATGGACCAGGTGGGCGGCAGCGGAGTGAGCGGTTTTCTGCCGCAGTTGAAGAATACTGCGATTCGAAATGACGATGGCAAAGCGGGCGGATTGTATGTTCCGAATTTCAGGAACATCGGCGGCAAGGGTTCGGCGAATTTTATTCGCGGCTATGCCATGAGCGCAAGCGGCGGCGCTGCCATGTTCCCTGCGTTCGCTCCCGGCCTGCCCGGATTCGGCTCCGGGTGGAAGAAACAGGTGAAATCGCTGTATCCGGCATTCGCGCGGGTGTGGATTTCAGGCGGCGAAATGCTCGCGCGCAAAGATAATTTCGTTGAGCTTGATCCTGTAGTGCGGGACAGGTGGGGTATCCCGGTGTTGAAGATCAACTGCACGCATTGCGATAACGACCGGCGGATTTATCAGGATTTTTTTGAGCACGCGCAGGAGTTGTTTCGCGCCGCAGGGGGTGAAATTGTGGATGCGAAGCCGCGCATGTCCGTTCCCGGCAGCCTGATTCACGAAGTGGGCACTTCGCGCATGGGCGCAGACCCAAAAACGAGCGTACTGAACTCGTTCTGCCAGACGCACGATATCCCGAACCTGTTTGTTTTCGGCGGAGGATGCTTTGTCACAACCGGCGATAAGCATCCCACGCTGACCATGATGGCTTTGACCGCGCGCGGCTGTGATCAGATCACGGAGCTTGCGCGAAAGCGGGAGATCTGATGGCGACTAAGCCGCAGCAGCCGGCAGTTCACTCGACCGCATTCGAGAAATCGGTTTACCGCAAGGTGACCTGGCGGCTGATTCCATTTCTGTTTTTGTGCTACATCTTCGCATATGTCGACCGTGTGAACGTCGGCTTCGCAAAGCTGCAGATGCAGCAGGATCTGGGCATCAGCGACGCAGTGTACGGCGCGGGCGCGGGCATCTTCTTCATCGGCTACTTTTTCTTTGAAGTGCCCTGCAACATCGCGCTCCAGAAGATTGGAGCGAAGCGCTGGCTGGGACCCATCATGATCGTCTGGGGAATTGTCTCCGGCTGCACCATGCTGGTTCACACGGAATTTCAGTTCTACGCGGTGCGATTCCTGCTCGGCATGGTGGAATCGGGTTTTTTCCCAGGCGTAATTCTGTATTTGACGTTCTGGTACCCGAGCAAGCACCGCGCCAAAATGATTGCGGCTTTCATGACAGCCATTCCGCTATCGGGTGTTCTGGGCGGCCCGGTTTCAGGCTGGATTCTGGAAAGCATGTCATCGACGGGCGGACTGCGCGGGTGGCAATGGCTGTATATCGTGGAAGCGATCCCCTCTATCCTGGCCGGGATCGCCGCCTTTGTGTTTCTGCAGGATGATCCTTCAAAGGCGAAATGGCTGAATGCCGACGAGAAGGCGCTTGTATTGCGACACCTGCATGAAGAGGACGCGCGGAAGAAATCGGCTGGAGCCGGTCAGCACAGGTTGAGAGATGCGTTTCGCAGCGGGAAAATCTGGGTGCTCTGCTTCGTGTATTTCGGATTCGTGATGGGGAACTACGGCATCGGGTTCTGGCTGCCGCAGATTGTTAAGGAAACGCTAACAAAAGATCCGTTCAACATAGGCCTGCTGACGACCATTCCGTGGGCTGCGGCGGCGATTGCGATGCTGGTTGTGGGCCATCACTCCGATGCTACCGGCGAACGGTGCTGGCACATCGCGCTGGCGGGCATTGCTGGGGCGCTGGCGTTCGCGGTGTCCGCGGTGCCTGGCATTTCGGGGGTGATGGGGTTGGCTGCATTAACTGTTGCGACCGCCTGCCTGGCGGCGGCTTACTCAACATTCTGGTCTCTTCCCACCGCCTTCGTAACGGGCGCGGCGGCTTCCGCCGGCATTGCCTGGATCAACTCAGTGGGAAACCTGGCCGGTTACGTCAGCCCCTTTCTGGTGGGCATTATCCGGGATGCGACACACAGCATGACGCCTGCCCTAATACTGCTGTCGGCGTGCTGCTTAGGATCCGCAGTGCTGACCATCATCTTCTTCAGGAAAATGCCATTGCGATGACCAGGCGAAACTTTATCCGTTACAGCGCCGCGGCTTCAGCTGCCGGCGCAATGAATCGATCACTTATGGCCGAATCTTTGCCGCGACACAAGATGGGGATTGCGACTACGTCCTACATGGGGGTATGGCGTCCGAAAGACACCTACGAATTTCTGGAGCGATGTCATTCGCTGGGAGCGGCGGGCATTCAAGCCGCGATCCACGGCGATATTCCGAAGATCCGCGCGCAAGCAGAACGCTGGGGCATGTATGTGGAGGCGATGGTCCCGATGCCGCGTGGCGACGATACGGCCGCCTTCGAACAGAGCTTGAAAGATGCCCAGCAGGTTGGCGCGGTGGCGCTGCGGTCAGCCTGCCTGGGGACGCGGCGCTATGAGACGTTTCATTCGCTGGATGCCTGGCGGCAGCACGTAGCAGAGAGCGAGAACTCGGTCGCGGCGGCTGTGCCCCTGCTCGAGAAATATAAGATTCCGCTCGGACTGGAGAACCACAAGGACTGGACCGACGATGAACTGGTTGCCTTGCTCCGCAACCACTCAAGCGAGTATCTGGGTTCGTGCCTCGATTTCGGAAATAACATTGCGCTGCTCGACCGGCCCATGGATGTAATTGAGAAACTTGCTCCCTTTGCCGTTTGCACGCATCTCAAGAACATGGCGGTAGAACCGTATGACGACGGTTTTCTGCTTTCGGAAGTCTTGCTCAGCGATGGATATCTGGATCTACAGAAGGCGGTGGCGCTTGTTCGACAGCACCGGCCCAAGGCCCACTTTTCGCTCGAGATGATTACGCGCGATCCGCTAAAAGTGCCCTGCTTGGATGACGAATACTGGGTGACATTTCCCGGCAGGAATGGCATTTATCTGGCGCGGACGTTGAAGTTCGTGAAAGAGCACAAGAGTGCAAAACCGCTGCCCCGGGTCTCGCAGCTCCCGCATGAACAGGCGCTAAAGGTGGAAGAGCAGAACGTAGTGGATTGCCTGCAATACGCGCGCGAGCATCTGGATTTGTAAATAGTGGAGACGAAGCTCGGCGAGTCTGGAAGCACCTACGTAGGCACGCGGGAGAAGACGCTCTTTGCGATACTGGCCGCAATTAGCTTTTGTCACTTGCTGAACGACATGGTGCAATCGCTGATTCCAGCGATTTATCCCATCCTCAAGAGTTCGTTCCACCTCGATTTCGGCCAAATTGGCCTGATCACGTTGACATACCAACTTACGGCCTCGCTGCTTCAGCCGCTGGTTGGAACCTATACGGACCGCCGTCCACATCCGTACTCGCTTCCCGTTGGCATGACCTCCACTCTTGTTGGTTTGGTGTTGCTTGCGCTGGCGCCCAGCTTCGGGATGCTTCTGGCCGCCGCTGCGCTGGTTGGAATGGGCTCAGCGGTGTTTCATCCGGAGTCGTCGCGGGTAGCGCGCCTCGCATCGGGCGGACAGCACGGACTGGCGCAATCTGTTTTTCAGGTGGGTGGGAATACCGGAAGTGCGGCTGGGCCGCTCTTAGCAGCTTTTATCGTGCTCCCAAGAGGCCAACACAGCATCGCATGGTTCTCGCTGGCAGCGCTGATTGGAATCGTCGTGCTCACCCGGGTTGGCGGATGGTACAAAAGGCATCCAGTCAGAACCGCCGGCGGAGCTGTCAAGACTAGCGAAGCGCATGCCTTGCTTCCGCGGAAGAAAATCGTCATCGCGATGGCCGTGCTGGTCGCACTCATCTTCTCGAAATATTTTTACCTGGCGAGCCTGACCAGTTATTACACGTTTTATCTGATCAGCAAATTTCACGTATCGGTTCGAGATTCGCAGATTTACCTGTTTATATTTCTTGGAGCAGTGGCCGCGGGCACTCTCATCGGAGGACCGGTTGGCGATCGCTTCGGCCGGAAGCTGGTCATCTGGTGCTCCATTCTCGGGGTCCTTCCATTTACACTGCTGCTGCCCTTTGCGAATCTTTTCTGGACTCCGATTCTGACGGTTGTTATCGGGCTGATTCTGGCGTCGGCCTTTTCCGCCATTCTGGTGTACGCTCAGGAGCTGGTGCCCGGAAGCATCGGCATGATCTCGGGTATTTTTTTCGGATTCGCATTCGGCATGGGGGGCATTGGAGCCGCGGTTCTGGGTGAGATTGCGGATCTGACGAATATTAATTTTGTATACCGGGTGTGTTCTTTCCTGCCGGCTCTTGGGTTGTTGACGGCTTTCCTGCCCGACCTGCGGAAGGCCGGCCTCGATCGTGCGCGGTGATCGAGGAGCCTCCGATTCTCAGTTCCTTCGGCGTGGTGGATGGCTTTGCGGGTTCAAACAGGCCGAAAGCAAATACGTCAGTTGCAGAGGCGATGGCGACGAACTGCTTGCCCCGGACTGAGTATGTCATGGGAGAGGCGGTCAGCAGTTGGCCGGTATTGTAGTGCCAAAGGTCCGCGCCGGTCGCGGTGTTGAGGGCCACCAACTGCCCCTGATCGTCCCCGAAGAAAACCAGTCCTCCGGCGGAGGTGACGCTTCCCGCCCACATATCGGCTAAACCGGTCATGCCATATTCCCAGCGAGTAGCTCCGGTGAACGGATCGAGAGCCCGAAGATAGAACTTGCCGGTCTGTCCGTTTACCGGGCCGCCGCCGCCGGCCATGGAGCCGTGCATGGGCTCCGGAGTTCTCATGCTGCTCACGTACTGATCGCACTGTTCCAGCGCAGGCACGAAGAGCAGCTTATTCACCGGGTCCCAGGAAGGAGACATCCAGTTCGTCGCGCCCCGGCTGGAGGGGCAGACCACGCGCCCGGCGGCGGTGGGCTCCATATCGCGGACCTCAATGGGATGTCCGCTGGCGTCAATTCCGGTGGCCCAACTGAGCAGCTTTACAAAGGGATGGCCCTCCAGGTACTGTCCGGTAACCCGATCGAGCACATAGAGGAACCCATTACGATTGGCATCAATCAGCAGCTTACGAGGTTTTCCGCGATACAGGGCATCGACTAATACTGGGATGGATTCGGCATCCCAATCGTGCGTATCGTGCGGAGTGAACTGAAAATACCATTTCAGCTTTCCCGTGTCCGCATCAAGAGCCACCACGGAATCGGTATATAGATTTGCTCCGCGGCGGCCGCCGCCGTAGTAATCGGGCCATGGATTACCGGTCATCCAATACGTGATGTTCAGCTCGGGGTCATAAGTTCCGGTCATCCAGGTTGCGCCTCCGCCCCACTGCGGATCAAACTCACCCCAGGTTTCGGCGCCAGGCTCTCCCTTCAACGGAACCGTGTAGAACTTCCAAAGCTCCTCGCCTGTGGAAGGAGAATAAGCCGCAACAAAACCCCGCATACCCGAGTCGCCGCCGGAAACACCCAGCAGAATGCGATCCTTGAGAGCCAGAGGCGCGAGCGTCGCGTAATAGCCTTTCTTCACGTCCGCATACTGTTTGTGCCACAGGATGCCTCCGGTGGTGCGGTTTAGTGAAACCAGGTAACCGTCGGCGGTGACGAAGAACACCGCGTTGCCCAGGATCGCCACCCCGCGGTTGACATCGCTCCTGCGGGCGCGATCGTCCGTATAGGACCAGATCTGCCGGCCGGTGCGCGCATCGATGGCATCCACTTCGTTTGTGTTGGTCACGTACATGACTCCATCGGCAACGACCGGCGTCGATTCCAGCCGCGCAGCGCCGCCGAAGTGGTAGGTCCATTTGGGAACCAGATTCCGCACGGTATCGCGATTGATCTGGGTGAGCGGGCTATGGCGCTGGCCGGAGTAGTCGCCGTGATAGGTGAGCCAGTTTTCCGCGGGGCTCTTCAGAATGTCCGAGTACTGGATTTGCGCAAACGCGCAGTTTGCTGCCAGAAGCAGCAGGAAACCGGCGCGCATCATTTATTTGCCTGACCCGGACGAGGGCGTTTTGTTCCCGGCCTGGCAACCTGTTGGGCGAGAAAGGCCATGATGTTGTTGATTCCATCTGGACCAAGCGTCTGGCGATAGTTATCCGGCATGAAGGACTTGTCGTCAAATACGATCTGCTTCAGGTCCGATTTATCGAACATATGCAAATGTCCCTTTGTGTCGATGATCTGGATGGAGTAGTTGGAGTTGTTTCTGGCCACACCCTTGAATTCCATTCCATCTTTCCGGGTGACGCTTACCGGCTCAAATCCTATGTGGGGAGAGGCATCGGGGTTGATAATCGCCTGGCGCAACTGCTTCGCGGTCATACGCGCTCCGATGTTGCTCAGGTCTGACCCGAGAAAGCCGCCCTGCCCGCGAATCGCGTGGCAATCGCTGCAGTGAGCCGCTCCGTAGTAGAGCTTGCGACCGGCTTCCGGATCACCCGCGACGGGGTTTTCGGAAATAGGATCGTTCAGGCTGCGGAGAAACGCGGCCACCTCCCAGGTGTCGTTATCCGGAAGATTAGAAGGGGGCATAGCGGTTCCGGGGATGCCCTGTTGAATGGTATGGAACAACTGGCCATCGCTCATAGTCTGGAGATCGGGATTTTCGGCGAGGTTCGGACCACGGCCGCCTTCTGCTTCCGGGCCGTGGCAAGCGGCGCACGACTGTTTAAAGCGGCGCTCGCCGGCATCAATCGCCTGCTTCTGCCCAGTAAACGGATTGACAGGCTCAACGCTGGTACGGGGTCCCTGCCCGTGGTCCTGTGCAAGGCACACACTGGCTGTGAGCAGGACAAATGTAAGTGTCCGTGTCATTACTGACTAGTGGCTGATCACCGTTTTGTCTCGCCGCCGAAGATGGCTGGCGGGCACCGGAGCCCGCTGCAAGGCATATCTACAACTGTAATGGATGACGCCGGCAAGAGCCGAGCGGTTGCACTAGTGGAGATGCTGGAGCCGTCGAATACTAGCCCGGAGTATCCCCGATTTCTTTGAAACGCTAACCGCCGCCGACAAATTCGACAATTTCAATTTGCGAATCCGGCCCGACTGTTGTACGATCCCAATCCCGCTTGCGCACGATGGTCTTATTCAGCTCGATGGCGACGCGATCCGATGGGATCTGGAGCGAATGGAGCAAGTGCGCGATCGATTGTCCGGGCGGAAATTCCCTGATCTCTCCGTTTACAAGTACGTGAATCATATGTTGCACGCCTTCGCTGGTCTACCTGTTTTGATTATAGAAATGGTCCGGTTGCTAATCTGGAAGCAAAGCCAATGCCCGCCACTTATGCGCAAACCTGGTTTCCGGTTCTTATCCAGATTCTCATTGCTATAGCCGTAGCGGGCGGCATGATCGGATTATCGGCGCTGCTGGGGCAGCGCGTACACGATTCCGTTAAATCAACTCCATACGAATCGGGCATGCAACCCGTCGGCAACGCGCGAGAGCGTTTCTCGGTGAAATTCTACCTGGTAGCGATGGTCTTTATCCTTTTCGATATAGAAGCGATTTTTCTGTATCCATGGGCAGTCGTTTACCGGCAGCTCAGGCTATTCGCCTTTTTCGAAATGTTGCTTTTCATTGTACTGGTGCTGTGCGGTTACTTTTATATTTTGAAAAAAGGCGTACTGAACTGGTCGGTGGATGAAATACGGCGGCGCGCGGAGCCTGGTGAGGGGAAGCGTGCTGCCTGAGGTAGTCGCCGAAAATTCGACCGCGATCGCAATCAGCCAGCAATTTCCCGACGCAATTGTAGACGCGAAGAACGAAACCGATGGACCGGTGTTCTACATCGACCCCAAGCAGATTGTCGCAGTCTGCCGATTCCTGAAAGATAGCGGCGGATTCAACCAGTTGGCAGGAGTAACCGGAGTCGATTGGTGGCCCCGAACGCCCCGCTTCGAAGTGGTTTACTTTTTGCACTGTTATGAGCACAACACGAGAGTGCGGATGATTGTGCGGTTGGCGGAAAACCAGGAAGCCGATTCGGTTACTTCCGTGTGGCGAGGCGCGAACTGGTACGAACGCGAAGTGTTTGACCTTTTCGGCGTTACGTTCCGCAATCACCCGAATCTGGAACGCATCATGATGCCGGCCGATTGGGAAGGCTATCCGCTGCGCAAGGATTATCCGGTTCACGGCCACAAGTACTCTTATCAGGATGAATAGAGAACAAGTATTCGTGCAGGTATGAGAGAAGGTTACGATCACGTTGCATCGCTCGATCCCGAGCATGAGCTGGCAATAGAAGATCCGTCCGGACTCGCATTTACGGGCGACGGCGCGGGCCGCGCTCGCAAGATGACGCTGAATATGGGCCCGCAACACCCGTCTACCCATGGAGTGCTTCGGGTTGTGCTGGAGTTGGATGGCGAGACGATTATTAGCGCCCGGCCCGAGATTGGGTATCTCCACACCGGTATTGAAAAGGAATGCGAGGTCAAGAAGTATCAGCAGGTTGTCACGCTCACCGATCGCGTCGATTATCTTTCGAATCTGAATAACAATCTCTGCTACGCGCTGGCGGTGGAGCGATTGATGGGCGTGGAGATTCCGCCTTTCGCGCAGTGGATGCGCGTGATGCTGTGCGAGCTGCAGCGCATTTCGAGTCACCTGGTCTGGCTGGGGACTCATGCGATGGATGTTGGGGCGATGACTCCATACTTCTACACGTTCCGCGAGCGCGAGGAGATTCTGAAGATCTTTGAGATGTTCTCCGGACAGCGCATGATGACCAGTTACATCCGGCCGGGCGGGCTGGCCCTGGAGCCGCCGCGCGGTTGGCACAAGGTCGTGAGCAGAGTAACGGACCAGTTAGCCCGCGGTATCGAGGAGTATGCGAACCTGCTGACCGCGAACCCGATTTGGATGAATCGGACTCAAGGCGTAGGGGCAGTGCCGCTGGACGTGCTAATCGAGCTGGGCGTTACAGGCCCGATATTGCGAGCCGCCGGCTTGAAGACGGATGCGCGGAAAGACTGCCCGCATTCGAGTTACGAAAAGTTCGATTTTGAAGTGCCTACCCGTACCGGGAACGACGTGTTTTCGCGTTATGAAGTGCGCATGGATGAGATGCGGCAAAGCGTGAGAATCGTGCGGCAGGCGCTGGAGGGAATGCCGAGTGGCGGCGAATGGCGGGCTGACGCCCCGCACATGCTGCTGCCCGATCGCGAGAAGATGAAGACCCAGATGGAGGCGCTGATCTATCACTTCAAGATTGTGACGGAAGGTTATCGCGTGCCGGCCGGATCTGTTTACCAGGTAGTTGAATCGCCGCGCGGCGAGCTCGGGTATTACGTGGTGAGCGACGGAACGGCCAATCCGCATCGCGTCTTCATGCGAACTCCAAGTTTTGGAAATTTGCAGGCACTGGGGGCGATGCTGGAAGGCACCCTGCTGGCTGATGCAGTTGCGATTATGGCCAGCCTTGATTTTGTGCTGGGTGACACGGACCGCTAAACTATGACCTTTTCGCCTTCTCTCGAAGCACGATTTCAAAAACTGCTGAGCAGCTATCCACCGGGACGGACCCGGTCAGCGGTGGTGCCGATGCTTCTTTACGGGCAGGACGAACTCGGCTACGTCTCACAGGAATTGGTAGAGGAGGTGGCCCGTCGGTGCGGCGTCACCACGCTGCAGGTGGATGAAGTGATCGGCTATTACTCGATGCTGCACCGCAAGCGGCTGGGGAAATACCACGTCCAGGTCTGCACCAACATCGCCTGCCAGGTGGTTGGCGGAGAGGATTTGTACGAACACGCCAGCCGGACGCTGCAACTGGGGAACAAGGATACGACGGAGGACGGGCTGATCTCGCTTGAAGAGGTGGAGTGCATGGGGGCCTGCTCCTGGGCGCCGGCGATTCAAATCAACTACGATTTCCACCACTATGTGACGCCGGAGCGTTTCGACCGCCTGATCCAGGCCCTTCGGGACGGAACGTACGGCCAGAAGGCATCCTGAAGATTTCGCAATGCGCTATAACGAACCGAGCCCATTAGAAGTAAGAGTCATTTCTCAGCGATTCGATCTGCCGGATTCAACCTCGATCGAGACGTATCTGGCAAACGACGGTTACTTGGCGATCAAGAAGGTTCTAGAGATGACGCCGGAAGCCATCATTGACGAGCTGAAAACGTCTTCGCTGCGGGGCCGGGGCGGGGCCGGTTTTCCGACCGGCCTGAAGTGGAGTTTCGTGCCGCGCAATACCGGCAAACCAACTTACATCATCTGCAACTCCGACGAGAGCGAGCCGGGAACATGCAAAGATCGCCTCTTGATGGAGAACGATCCGCACCAGCTTATCGAAGGCATGCTGATCGCGGGCTGGACGATTAAATCCAACAAGGGCTACATATTCATACGCGGCGAATATCGCTACCTGATCGATATTGTGGATCGGGCCGTAGCCGAAGCGTACGATCGCGGCTATTTAGGCAAGAATGTATTCGGTTCCGGTTGGGATTTCGACGTCTATACCCACACCGGCGCTGGCGCCTATGAGTGCGGCGAGGAATCGGCACTGCTGGAATCGCTCGAAGGGAAACGAGGAATACCGCGACTGAAGCCGCCATTTCCGGCGGTCGTAGGCGCGTTTCAATCTCCCACAATTCTGAACAACTGCGAAACGTTCTCGGCGGTTCCGGTCATCTTTCGCAACGGCGGCAGTTGGTACGCATCGCTGGGAACTCCGAAGAACGGCGGCACGCGTCTGATGTGCGTATCCGGCCACGTGAATCGGCCGGGAGTATACGAATTGCCGATGGGCTTTCCGCTGATGCGCCTGATTAACGAAGTCTGCGGCGGGATGAGAAACGGCAAGAAGCTGAAAGCCGTTATACCGGGCGGGTCTTCGTCACCGGTGCTCAAAGCCGATGAATGCGATATCCCTCTGGATTTCGACTCTCTGGCGAAAGCGAAGAGCATGGCCGGATCGGGCGGTCTGGTGATTCTGGATGAAGACACCGATATTGTTGCGGTCGCGCTGCGGACCATGAAGTTCTACGCGCACGAAAGCTGTGGGTGGTGCATTCCCTGCCGCGAGGGCACAAACTGGCTGAAGAGGACTTTGACGCGCTTCCACGAAGGCGGAGGCACTGAGCAGGATATCGATCTGATTGGCGAACTGGCCGCCAACATGTTAGGGCGGACGTTCTGCGCGTTGGGCGATGCCGCCGCGATGCCCACTGCCGCTTTCGTCGCCAAGTTTCGCGACGAATTTGAAGCGCGCCTGCAACAATCGCGCGCCGCGGTTCCGGTACCGGAGCTGGCGGTTGTCTAGCACGAATCTGATTTATGGCTGACCCAGTTCATTTCACAATCGACGGCCGCGCCCTGGAAGCACCCGGCGGCACTCTGCTTATCAACGCAGCCAAGCAAGCGGGCATCGCCATACCCGCTTTTTGCTATTACGACGGGCTTTCACTTCAGGCCGCGTGCCGCATGTGCCTGGTGGAAGTGGAGAAGACGCCGAAATTACAAGTTGCCTGCACGCTTCCGGTTGCCGAGGGCATGGTGGTGCGGACCGATACCGCTCAAGTCCGCCAGTCGCGCAAATCAATGGTGGAGTTCCTGCTAACCAACCATCCGCTCGATTGCCCGGTGTGCGACAAGGGCGGCGAGTGCGAACTGCAGGACATGGCGTTCCGATACGGAGTAGGCGAGAGCCGTTTTCGCGAAGCCAAGATTCACGTGGACGAGAAGCAGTGGTCGCCGGTCGTTTATTACGATGCGCCGCGCTGCATTCTGTGCTATCGCTGCGTGCGAATTTGCGCGGAAGGCATCGGCGTGGCCGCTCTCGGTATCGGCAATCGGGGAGCTTCTTCGGAGATCGTTCCGAATCAAGGCGATCATTTGGAATGCGACGAATGCGGCGCCTGCATCGATATCTGCCCGGTGGGCGCGCTGACCTCCGGCCCTTACCGCTACAAGACCCGCCCGTGGGAAATGGAGCATGTGGGCACGATCTGTACCCACTGTTCGAACGGCTGCAAGACTACGCTCGGCGTGCGCAACGGCGAGATCATCCGGGCTAACAATCGCGATCACTCGGGTGTGAACGATGAGTTTCTCTGCGTTAAGGGGCGCTACGCCTTCGATTTCAACCATCATCCGGAGAGATTGACCGCGCCGCTGGTTCGCACAAATGGCGAACTACGGCCCACTTCCTGGGCCATCGCGCTCGCAACCGCGGCGAAAAAGTTCAGCGAGACCAAGGCCCGGAACGGAAAATTCGGGATCATCGGCTCGAACCACACTACCAACGAAGAAAATTATCTGCTGCAGAAGCTCGCGCGAGAGGCGCTTGGCACATCCAACATCGATCACCATCGGACGGGCGACATTGCAACGCTGCTGGATGCACTGCACGGAAGAAAGAATCCGCTTGCTAGTACCGCCGATGTTTATAACCTGAAGGCCGCACTGGTGGTTGACTCGGACCTTGCGCAAGAGCATCCGTTGCTGGCATTTCAATTACGGGCCAACTTCCGGCATCACAAGGCTCACGTGTATGCTGTAACGCCCGGGCCGGTTCGCGAAGACAACTACGGGACGGGAGTGCGCTCGGAAATTGGGCGCGAGTTTGAAACCCTGGAAACCTTGCGTGAGCGGCTGGCCGCGGAGCCTGAACTAATCATCTTGTTTGGAGCAGCGATTAAGGGCGATAGGGTACGGCAGCTTGTCGCGTTTGGCGATTCGCTCGGCACCCCGGTCAAGTATGTCTGCCTGGTTGATTATTCGAACTCACGCGGTGCATCGGACATGGGGCTGTTGCCTGGACTCCTGCCCGGGTATCGTAGCGTTCGGGAGGCCGGACTCGAGCCTGGTTTGAATTATGACCAGATCCTCAGCGCGGCCGATCTGGATGTCCTGTGGGTGGTTGGCGCGAATCCTCTTGCGCGGCACACGTTAGCAGCAACGAGCGCTTTTATTGTTGTCCAGGACCTATTCCTTACCGAGACGGCCCAGCGCGCCGATGTGGTATTTCCTGCTGCCTCTGCGTACGAAAAGAACGGGACAGTGACGAACGTCTGCGGAGATGTGCAGAAGCTGACCCGTGGAGCCAAAACGATGGGCGCGAAGCCGGATTTCGATATCATTGCGCTGCTCGCCAGGGAGTTGCGGGCCGATTTCGGAACGCCCAAACTGCAAGCTATCTTTGAAGAGATCCGCGCTTCGGTGCCGGGCTACAATCTCCCGTTCGGGGTTGTGGAAACGGGAGGCGCGGCGGCAACCACGCCCCTGAACGGCCGCATCGAGTTTGAATCAGAGCCCGAATTGATCCGTTCAGCCGGAAATACACTGTTCACTTCCGGAACATTGGGCCGTTTTTCGAATATGCTCGGCGCGGTGCTTGAATCACCGGGCGCGCTGTATCATGATCCAGGTTTCGAACCGCTGATAGAACCGGGAAGCGGCCAGGTAGAAGTAGTGAGGCAGGAACAGGCAAAGCAGGAAACGGCGGCGCGCGATAAATGAACTTTTTCATTGTCAGCGTAATCAAAATCGTCCTGGTTTTTGCTGTTTTTATGACCACGCTCGCCTATTTGCAGTGGGTTGAGCGTAAAGTTCTGGCGCATATCCAGTCGCGCACGGGTCCGCTGCGAGTGGGTCCACATGGTTTGATGCAGCCGCTTGCCGACGTTTTTAAACTGCTCACGAAAGAAGATCTGCTGCCGCCGTATGTCAACAAGTTCTTCTATCTTCTGGCGCCTTTCATCGCGGTGTGTCTCGCGTTGATTTCCATCTCCATCATTCCATTCGGCCCGGAGATTGAGGTGGGCGGAACGCGGACCTACATGCAGATCAGCGATGTAAACGTCGGCATTCTTTTCATTCTGGCGATTTCGTCCGTCAGTGTGTATGGCGTGGCGCTGGCGGGCTGGTCATCCAACAACAAGTATTCGTTAATGGGAGCGCTTCGCAGCAGCGCTCAGATGATTAGTTATGAACTGCCGCTGACACTGGTGATTGTGTGCCCTTTGCTGCTGGCGAATCATCTGAGCCTGCGCGCAATCTCCGACAGCCAGGCTGGCTATTATTTGGGTTTCATTCCGCGCTGGAGCATCTTCCAGATGCCGTTCCCTCAGATCTTCGGATTTCTCATTTTTATGGTGGCCGCTTTTGCGGAAACCAACCGTCTGCCGTTTGACCTCCCCGAAGCCGAAAACGAGCTGGTTGCCGGATTCCATACCGAATACAGCAGCATGAAATTTGCCTGCTTTTTTATGTCGGAATACGCCAACATGGTGACTATCACCTGCGTGGCCACGCTGCTGTTTTTGGGCGGATGGCATCCCTTGTTCCCCGCGCCGTATTCGAATTGGGTTGCTACAGCGGTGCTGCTGTTCATCGCCATCGCCTGCTTCTTTCAGGCAATGCGGCCGGCGCGAAAGCGCGACCAATATACTTTTCCATTTTTCGGAATCGGGTTCCTGATTCTGGCCGCATTGTGGACTGTTCCATCCTTCCAGTTCATCTTGATTCCGATCTTCTGGTTCGCTGGAAAGGTCGCTTTTCTGCTCTTTACGTATATCTGGGTTCGGGGCACGCTGCCCCGGTTCCGTTACGACCAACTGATGCATTTCGCATGGACTTTCCTGTTCCCATGCGCGCTGCTGAACCTTCTGCTCACGGCGCTGTTTGTGGCCGTGTTCTAACCGGAAGGAGGCGTTCACTTGATAGACACGATTCTGTTCATTATCTTTGCGATTGTCGCGATTGTCAGCGGGTTCAACCTGGTGCTGCAGAAGCACCCGATTTCGAGCGCGCTTTCGCTCATAGGCGTAATGGGCTCCCTGGCGGTGCTGTATCTGCTGCTGGGCGCTGAGTTTCTGGCAATGGCGCAGATGATTGTATACGGCGGCGCCGTGATGGTGTTGTTCGTGCTCGTCATCATGCTTCTGAATGCAGGCAGGGAAAAGGGCAGCACAAAATCATGGTTCGCGCAGATTGCCGGGCTCCCGCTGCTTCTGTGTCTGGTTGCGCTGCTGGGATTTTTGATTCGCGCGATACTCCCTCCGCTTCGCAGCGTCGAGTTCGGAAGCTGGGTTGGAGGAACGGCCGAGCACATTGGTCAACTGCTGTTTACCACCTATTTGTTGCCTTTCGAGGTGATCTCGATTCTCATCTTGATTGCGATTCTTGGCGCTGTCGTTCTGGCGCGAAAGGAGCTTGACTAGTATGGGGCACGTCCCGCTTTCCTGGTACCTGGTCCTGAGCGCAATTCTCTTCGTTTTAGGCGTGGCCGGGTTCGTATACCGGAAGAGCATCATCACGGTGTTCATGTCAATCGAGCTGATGTTGAACGCCGTGAACTTGAGCTTCGTTTCGTTTTCTTATGAACTGCGCCGCATCGATGGCCAGATCTTCTCGTTTTTTGTGATGGTCGTAGCGGCTGCCGAGGCCGCGGTCGGCCTGGCTATTATCCTGACAATCTTTAGAAATCGCGGCACGCTTCAAATCGACGAAGTCGATTCGATGAAGCTGTAGACCAACCAAACATGAACCTCTGGCTCATTCCACTCTTCCCGCTGATCGGGTTTATTTTGAACGGCCTCTGGGGCCGTCGATTTTCAAAAGCGGTTATCAATCTTATCGGCGTCGGGACGGTAGCGGTTTCCTTCGTCTATGTCCTGGTCGTACTCTCCAAGCTCTATCCCCTGAACACCGCCTATTCCGAGCATTACTTCACCTGGCTTCAGAGCGGATTTCTCAACGTCGGTTTTGATCTGTTGCTAGACCGGCTAACCGCCGTCATGCTGCTGATTGTCACTGGCGTTGGATTGTTGATTCACATCTATTCTGTTGGTTACATGCAGCATGAAGGCGGGTACTACCGCTTTTTCGCCTACTTGAACCTGTTCACGTTCTTCATGCTGATTCTGGTGATGGCGTCGAACCTGCTTTTGCTGTTCGTCGGTTGGGAAGGCGTTGGGTTCTGCAGCTATATCCTGGTATCGTTCTACTTCCACGAAACCTGGGCCACCGGCGCGGGCAACAAAGCGTTCATCGTAAACCGCATCGGCGATTTCGGTTTCTCTTTGGGCATCTTCCTCACCGTAATCACGTTTCGAACCCTGGATTTCGGCAAGATTGCAGCCGCCGTTTCAACCATGCCGGTCGAGGCGGGGTTCGGCACTCTGGCGGTTCTCACGCTGCTGCTGTTTGCGGGCGCAACCGGCAAATCGGCTCAGATTCCGCTGTATGTCTGGCTTCCGGATGCGATGGCTGCTCCCACTCCGGTTTCCGCCCTCATTCATGCCGCGACGATGGTAACGGCTGGCGTTTACATGATTGCGCGCCTCTCGTTTCTCTACGATCACGCGCCGGTCGCGATGGAAATTGTCGCAATTGTAGGTTTGTTTACGGCGGTTCTTGGCGCGACCATCGGCATTACCCAGAACGATATTAAGAAGGTGTTTGCTTATTCGACGGTTTCACAGCTCGGATACATGTTTCTGGGCGTAGGCGTTGGGGCGTATTCCGCCGGCATCTTTCACCTGATGACACATGCGTTCTTCAAGGCGCTTCTATTTCTGGGCGCCGGCAGCATTATTCATGGACTTGGCGGGGAGCAGGATTTGCGTCATATGGGCGGCCTGCGTAAGGCCATGCCGATCACATTTGTGACGCTGGGCATTGCAAGCCTGGCGATATCCGGAGTCCCCGGATTCTCCGGCTTCTTCAGTAAGGACGCGATTCTTTCCGCAGCTTACACGCATGCTCCCTGGATGTTCTGGATTGGAGCAATTACAGCCGGCATCACAGCTTTCTATGTGTTCCGCGCCTATTTCCTGGCTTTTTTCGGAAGTTATCGCGGCCACCATCATCCGCATGAATCACCCCTGACGATGACTGTGCCGCTGATCATTCTGGCTGCTTTCTCGCTGGGGGGCGGTTATATCAACGTGCCCGGGTGGTTATCGGGTCTGTATCCGTTACTTGAGCACGAGAACAAAGTGGCCATGATTGTCTCCGCTTCTTTCGGGATCATCGGCATTATCATCGCCGCGTTTCTGTACGTGTTCCGCCCGGGATTGGCCGAGTCGTTCAAAAACAAGGCGGGCGGCCTATACACGTTGGTTTACAACAAGTACTACGTGGATGAGTTCTATCAGGGCGCGGTCGTCAAGCCGCTGGAAGCCTTCTCGCGGATGTTTCTTTGGAAGGGTATTGATCGGGGAATCATCGATGCGGGCCTGGTGAACGGTTCAGGACGAGCGGTGCGCGGTTGGGGGAAGGCGCTGCGCCACTTCCAGTCGGGCAGCATCCGGAATTATGCCACTTGGGTGCTGGCGGGGTGTCTGCTGGTCATTTTCGTGATTGGCTTATACGGAGGCAGCCGGTGAACCCGCTTGCCGCCACACTGCTGATACCGCTAATCGGCTTCTTCGCGGTAATTTGTATACCGCGCGGCAGGGCCTCCGGATACCGGCCGGCGTTTTGGACTGCATTCATCGCGAGCCTGATCACCTTCTTTGTCTCGTTGACCCTCATCGCACCGGTTGCCGCAGCCGGTTCCAGTTTTAGTTCGAGCGTGAACGTCCTGTGGGTAGACACGCCTGGCTTACAGATTCGCTTACATCTCGGAGTTGACGGAATCAGTCTGTGGCTGATTTTGCTTACCACGCTGCTGGTTCCCATCGCAGTCTGGATTTCGCAAACCATGGTCAAGGAGCGCCACCAGAACTTCTTCGCTCTGTTGCTGCTCTTCGAGTTCGGAATCATCGGCGTCTTTTCTGCGCTTGATCTGCTTATCTTTTACGTGTTCTGGGAAGTTGCGCTAGTGCCGATGTACCTGATGGTTGGCGGTTGGGGCAGCGCAAAACGAGGACCCGCCGCGGTCAAGTTCTTCGTGTACACCATGCTCGGGTCGGTTCTGATGCTGGCGTGCATTATCTATCTCCATAGCGAGACCGGGAGCTTAGATTACGTGGACATCATGAACGCCATCGGTTCAGGCCGGGTGATGTTGACGCCGCTGCAGCAGATCCTGTTGTTCCTTGGCTTCTTTGCGGCCTTTGCGGTGAAAGTTCCGATCTTTCCATTGCACACCTGGCTGCCGAATACATATGCCGAAGCGCCTATGCCCGCTACGTTTCTGCTCGCAGCCGTGATGTCCAAAATGGGAGCTTACGGGCTGATCCGCTATTGTCTGACAATCACTCCCGCGGCCGCTCACCGCTGCGCAGGATGGGTGGCGGCGCTGGCCATCGTGGGCATCATCTATGGAGCGCTGATCGCGTTGATTCAGCCGAACATTAAGCGGTTGCTCGCGTACTCGTCGATCAGCCATCTCGGTTTTATCGTGCTGGGAGTTTTTACGTTCGTTCAGCAGGGGGCGGACGGCGCCGTGTACCAGATGCTCGCGCACGGAATTTCGACAGGCGCCCTCTTCCTGCTGGCCGGATACCTCGAAGAACGGCGCGGGTCGCTGGAGATCGCCGATTTCGGCGGCGTTGCCACTGCTGCGCCGGGGCTTGCTACGGCTTTCCTGATTACGCTCTTTGCGAGTATCGGTCTGCCCACGCTCTGCAACTTTATTGGCGAGTTTCTTGTGCTGCAGGGCGCGGCGATCACTAATTTCTCGTGGGCCGTCTGGGCCGCCATAGGCGTGATTTTATCGGCCGCCTACATGCTTTGGATGTACCAGCGCACCTTCTTCGGAAAGACGAATGAGCGCACGGCTGCTTTTAACGACCTGAATTTCCGGGACTGGGCGCCGGTTCTGCCGCTGATTGCTCTCATGATCTGGCTAGGCAGCTATACACAATCCTTCATGCCGCCGATTACTTCAGCCACATCGCACCTGCTCGATCAGACGAATATGAACAACCAGTACCGGGTGGAGATCCCAAGCCCGCATCCGGTCCAACTTGCGGAGGGTTCGCATGCCCATTAGCGTCCATGTTGGCGCCGAAGATTACCTCCGCTTTCTGCCTGAAATCATTCTCAGCGTTTTTGGAATCGCCATCATGCTGATTGAGGCCATGGCGTCCCCGCAAAGGAAGCGCTCACCCGGTGCGCTCGCGCTAATCGGTATTGCGATTGCGTTTGCGGCCGATATATGGGCCTACACCGATGGCGGCGCGGCCTTTCAAAACATGATCATCATCGATGGTTACGGCACCTTCTTCCGGGCTCTCGTTCTGGTTGTAGGAGTGCTGTGCATCCTGCCGTCCATCAGCTATCTGGATCGAGAAGGCGTTCAGCAGGGCGAATATTACGCGCTCATTCTGTTCTCCCTGGTGGGCCAGTGCATTCTCGCGACCGCGAACGATCTGATCATGGTTTTCATCGGCCTGGAGATTTCCTCCATTGCCACCTATATTCTTGCCGGCTTTCTGCGCGATGACCGGCGGAATAACGAATCTGCCTTGAAGTACTTTCTGCTGGGCTCGTTCGCGACGGCATTTCTGTTGTATGGTATTGCCTGGATTTATGGGCTGGTTGGCTCTACCAACCTGGAAGAGATCCGCCGGCTTCTGTCACAAAGCGCGCCTGTTTCCCCGATTGCCGGCCTTGCCGCGGCTTTGATGTTCGTTGGTTTCGGGTTTAAAGTTTCCATTGCACCGTTCCAGATCTGGGCGCCGGACGTTTATCAGGGCGCGGCCGCTCCGGTAAGCGCATTCCTGTCTGCAGGACCGAAAGCCGCGGCATTCGCCATCTTCTTCCGCGTTTTCATGGTTTCGTTCCGGCCGATTAACCAGCATTGGGTCTGGCTGGTATGGGGCTGCGCGCTGGCGACAATGATCATCGGCAATTTCGGGGCGCTTGTGCAGACTAACGTGAAGCGGCTCCTGGGATACAGCTCCATTGCGCATGCCGGTTACGTACTGATTGCCCTTACAGCGAGTTCTCAGGTAGGCGTCGCGGCTGCCATGTTCTACCTCGCGTCCTACGCATTAATGAACATTGGCGCGTTCATCGTAGTCAGCCACATTGCCGCGCGCAACGAACGCTATGTAAAGATTGAGGATCTGGCCGGACTCAGCCGCCGTGAACCCGCGACGGCTGCCCTACTGGCGGTTTTCGTGTTCTCGCTGATCGGGGTTCCCCTGACGGGCGGCTTCTTTGCGAAGTTCTACGTGTTCCAGGCGGCGTTGAATTCGCATTTGGTCTGGCTGACGGTTCTGGGATTGGTCAATAGCGCCATCGCGGCGTATTACTACCTGAAAATTGTGGTTGCCATTTATATGCACGAGCCGGGCGTCGCGACTACTGAACT
>DATIMA010000258.1:0-68606 GCA_035475915.1 Bryobacteraceae bacterium | reverse complement strand
CAGATGCACGACCGGCGCGGCAGCAATCACGAAGCTTATCTCTGGCAGTACGGCAAACCAGGCGGTGAGACGGTTTTCGACTTCTGCCTGGGGCGCGGGCGCGAGGGTCCGCGGAAGTTCCTGGACAAGTGGGAAGGCATTCTGCAGACCGACGGCTACCAAGCCTACGAAGGCGTGGGTGGGCCGAAGATGGTGCACGTCGGTTGTTGGGCGCATGCTCGCCGTAAGTTTGTGGATGCGGTTAAGGTCAATCCGCAAGATGCCGAAGCGATAAAGATGGTGGTGCGCATGGACGCGTTGTTCCTGGTGGATCGCAACGCACGCGAGCAAGCGTTAACAACTGCGGAGCGTCTCAACTTCCGATGTGAGCATGCGCGGCCGTGGGTGGACGAGATTCGGCAAGCGTGTCTGGCGATCACGCGCCAAGCGCTGCCGCAGAGCGCACTGGGCAGGGCGGCGGCTTACACACTGAACATGTGGAAGAAGCTGGAACGCTGCCTTGAATACGAGCAAGTGGAGTTGTCCAACAATCTGGCGGAGAACTCGATGCGGCCGATCGCACTCGGAAGAAAAAACTGGTTGCACGTAGGCAGCGTGAAAGCGGGTCCGAAGGTAGCCGCGATTCTCTCCATCGTGGAATCCTGTCGGAGGCTAGCCGCGCCCCTGAAGGAATATCTCGCGGACGTGCTCCCGGGCTTGAATGCTCGCACCCTGAGTCAGCTTACCAACCTTACTCCCGCTCGCTGGTCCACCGCTCGCCGTTGATCTCCAGCCCTGGGATCCTCAGACGCTTACGATCATTCATCCGATTCACGCAAGAAAAATGCACCATGAGTACGAGCAGCCACGAATTCGAATCGCGCCTGTTGAGTTCACTTGGGGTATCGTTGGCACCGATGCTCTCGGCGCCGTCCCAGGCGTTCATTGTCGTTGTTCAGCCGCGCGCGGCCGCATCGGGACGAGTTCCAGCATTGTGGCCAGTGCGCGATCGCACTGGCTTTGACTCGCTACCAGATAGCGATCGAGACCCGCGGGATCTCGAGTAAAGACGGTCTGCCCATTTGCCGTTACTCGGATTCGCCCCGGTTGGGAAGTATCGAACGATTCCTTAGGCTGCACCGCATACAGGACGGAAGTGAGATCCCAGGTGGGCCGATCATACGGCATTCGATCATAGAGCCGGTACGCCTCCGCCACAGGATGATGAGCCACGTACCTGAAATCCGTGTCGATGCTTTTTGCCGGATACAGAATGCGGTTCCCGATCTCATAACCGCTCACCACAATCGGTACCGGGCAATCGGAGAAGAGGGTTTTAGCCGCCGGAAGGTCGGTCGCGATGTTGTATTCGCCTCCGGCGGGCGTCGCGAAGTTACCCCCCATCATCGAAATAAAGCGCACTTTCCGACGCACCAATTCCTCTCCCGTGAGCGGACTGACGCTATCGGAAGGCGCTTTCAGCAAGCGAGCTAGATTCGTACTGAAACCCGTCTGGACGATAACGACTGCGCCATCCTTCTCTGCCGCAAGAATTCGGCGCAGCACCACTAGCGCATCGGGCGCGTTGCGGCCCTCGTCGAGTCGATGCGGATACACACCGCTGCGCGCGATTTTCCGCACATACTTGCCGTCGTCACGGGTCTTTCCATTTCGTACGGCGCCGATCAGTATCTCTGGTCGCCTGTAAAACGTATTCACGACATCCACGTAAGGCGCGGCCCAGGGATTGTCCTTGCTTATCGTAACTCCAAGCAGTTTGGCTTCACCGCGGTTTTCAAGCGCATGAATCATGGCCAGTGCCAATGCGTCGTCGATGTCATTCCCCATATCGGTATCGAAGATGAGGCGCACCGGCGCAGCCGCGAATGCAGCAGCCGGGATAGCCAATGCAAGAAGATACCTCAGGAATCGGCTCGTCATCGCCGTTCAGAAAATAACAGCACGCTCAGAGAGCCTGCGGGAAAAGCATGTTCGAGCCCGTCACTCGCCATTACGGACTGCGACTCAACGGGGCGAACTGCGTCCGGGTGTTCCTCACTATTGAATGTGAGGAGAGAAGGCGCTGCGAGGCTAAGGATTCGCACGTTTGGCGCAGATTTAAAACCGCCGATGTGAATGTGACACAATTGCGAAACCTTCGGATTGCGGTTCACCACAAAAAGGGCAATACGTCCATTTTCTAAGTTCATAGTGGCGAGAACATCCAAAAAGGGCACGTTAGGAATCTCCGGTGCGAAGACTTGGCCCTTATGAACGTCGTAACTTGCCACGCGCGTTGTGCTCTCGATGACCTTCTCGCCCGCATACTTCGCGTAGAGATATAAAACCCAGTACTGCGGCGTAACGTAGGGTCGCCCACGTCTCTTATGGATTCCGGCGAATTCCACGAGCCCGGTCATGTTCGCTAGCGGAATGAAATCCGCATGCCGCGCGAGCATGTTGAACCACCCAGCGGCGATTACAGCCCCGCCCATGTTGTCATAATTCGGCAGCGACGAGCCTTCAGGCGAACGGAACATCCACTCGCTGTAGGAGAGCTTGACACGATCACGCGTGGACGGGAATGACTGGATTTGCGCTTGAAACCGTTTCAGTTCCCGGCCCACGCCAACCGGAAGCGCTAGATCCGCGGCAATTACCGTGTCTCGGTCCGCGCTTCGATTCTGGGTGTCTTCGAGATCGGCGACCAGATGTGTCGTCACATATTGCAATTGGGGGCCGGCTCTCTCAAGCAGCGCTCCGTTCCAATTCTTAAACGAGTCGATTTCTCCTCCCGTCGCCAGAATACGCGTGTCGGACGGAACAAGCGAATGGATACGCTGGAAAAATGCGAGGTAGCGTTCGGCGTAAGCTTGCGGCGTGTACCAGCCCAATTGGGTATGGTCGTACAGCTCGTTCCCCAGTTCCCAAGCCCCCACTCTCCACGGAGCGCTATGGCCATTCGCCGTTCGGCGCCTGCCTTGAACAGTTTCCGGTGAACCCTGCGAGTATTCGACCCAGGCCCGAGCTTCATCAACGCTCCCGCTTCCCAAGTTGAGACAGATCTGCGGAAGCGCACCGATCCTGTCACAGAAATCCATGAACTCATCAGTGCCGAACTCGTTATACTCTGGTATTCCCCACGCTTCATTGCATCTTGTTGGGCGATCGTCGATCGGCCCAACGCCGTCCTGCCAATGATACCCGCTGCTGAAATTGCCTCCAAAGCGTAGCAGTGGAGTGTTTAAATTCTTGGCAAACTGAATCACGTCCGGATCGAGACCGCGGACGGAATCCGCGGGGTAGAGCCGGATCTCATCGAGCGACACTCTGCCGCCGTCTTTTACCGCCACGGCAAAGTCCACGGGCGTTAATGCCGGAACGGCTCCCGCCGGGAGTTTTAATTTGTATCGCAGCTTTACCCATCTATGTTGCTCGGGGAGACCAAGCTCAGTTGACGCCAGAATATCGTCAGGAACATTGTGACTCCTGAAACTCACGCTTAGGGTTACAGCCCCTTCGGAAGCAAGGGCAAACACCACGCCGACGTATGCCGTCTCGCGCTCGACGGGAAGATAGACGGATTGACGAATACCGACCTCGCGACCGGGCAATCCCATGATATATAGGTAGGAGTTGGAGTTCGCTGCATATCCGGAACGCGGCTCGTAACGTCTGCCATCGCGGTGCAGAGGCAGCCAGGGGAGTGGAACATTTAAGCGAGTAGACTCGCGGAAAGCGGCTCCGGAGAATTGCTTCTCAATGTTCTCGGGCGTTGCTGGATACGCTTCGAGGCTCGAATTGTCCAGCAATTGGGCGGAGACTCCGCCAAACACGGACGAGCCGATAGGCTCGAGGAACGTGCCGAAAATGGTTCTTGGGATACGGAAGGAAGCACGATGGCCGGCGAGCACAGTGATCGAAGCCGTGCCCTCCGTTGAGTTCAGGTTTCGGCCGGATGTCGCTGAGAGCAGCAGGCCCGCAGACAATCCCGTCAGGACGAGCCTGACTATCCTGGCGGATGCAAAGGTCCGGCGGCGCCGGACGGACATTACCAGATCACCTTCAGGGCGAACTGGATCTGGCGGTTATCTATTGCGGTGTTCGTAATTGTTCCGAACCCTCCGAGAGGATTCACGGCGCCGGGAACAGGATTGCCGCTGGCATTGAAAGTCGAGTAGCTATCGAGGAACGGATTGGGCATTCCCAGCACGGGGTGATTTAGAATATTGAACCCTTCCATGCGCAGTTGAAGCCTGATTCTCTCAGTGAGGCTGAAATTCTTATCAGCACTGATATCGAGTGAGAAAAATGCCGGCCCACGCAGCACATTCCTGCCCGCATTTCCGAATACTTCGCTCAGTGTCGGAAGCCGCAGCGCTGCAAGGTTCCACCATCCATAAATGCTGTGTGGGCCGGCATTCGGATCCGCAGTGCCCGTCACGCTGCAATTGTCCTGCTCGAAATTTACATTGCTGACCGCAGCGTCGTTCGCCACGAGGCAGGAGATCGGAAGCCCTGAGTGGATGATGTTGATGGCTCCCACTTGCCAGCCACCCAACACGGCATCGAGGGGCCTAGACCAGTTTGCGCCATAGCTCCTACCCTTGCCGAAAGGTAACTCGTACAGCAAGCTGTTGGCAAGATTGTGCTCAATACTGAAGTCCGATACTCCGTAATCGAGACGCCGGTCCCATAGATGAGGAGTAGCGGGACCGTATCCTCCTGTTCGCGTCGCCGAGGCGAGATCAAGCCCCTTCGACCAAGTGTAGGCAGTTAGGAATGATAAGCCGGAGGACCAGCGCTTCTCGAGCTTAACGAGGAGAGCACTGTAATTCGCCGACACGTCATTCTGCTCGCGCCCATAAAACGATGCCAGTCCGGGGAACTCGCGCGGCAGGTATTGCACTGGCTGAGCTACCGAATTTCCGTTAAACCGAGGCAGCGTCTGATTGATATCCACCAACTCCGGCAGATGCGTGGATGCTGAGCCGACGTACCCCGTTTCCAGAACGAAATCCTTCGCAAGTTGTTGTTGTACAGTCAGGCTCCACTCCTGCACGCGTCCATTCCGGTCGTGCGGATCCCAACTTCCTCCCCCGGGCTGAATCAACGTCGTGGCCTCATTTGCGAATACCTGGTCAACAATCGTGTATTGCGTGGAATTGCTCTCACGAATTGACCGAGGCGCGCTACGCGCCATGTCAAACCACGTGTTGCCGATCTGCGGCGGATAGAAGATACCGGCTCCGGCCCGAATCACGGTCTTTTCATGTAGCGCTGCTGGGCTCCATGAGATCCCCACGCGAGGACCAAAGTTCGTTCGGTCGGGAAAAACCAACGAACGCCCGAAGCGGTTGTCGCGCACATAGGGAAGGTAGGTGGGCGAGTTCGGGTTCTCATCCAGCAAGACCGGCGGGAATCCCTGGTAGCGATCGCCGGTTCCTGGACGCACGATCGTCGCAAGTCCGTTCGGCCCGAAATCGACGTTCAGGATACCGTCCCGAGTATCGTACCAATAGGGCATGTAATCGTAGCGCAGCCCGATATTTATCGTGAGGTGCTGGGATACTTTAAACGCGTCCTGAATGTAGTAATCCTGGGTCCAGCGGCGAAGGTAGACATTTGTGTCCCCGAACGAGACTGAAGAATTGTGGCTGATGCCGAGAAGAAAAGATGCCATGCTGAGGCCGCCGTTTCCCGGAGACGTGGACCCATCCGAGTTGATCATTACCGGCGCAGTGGCCGACGCGAAGATATTGAAATACCCCCTGGGCACGTTGTCTGCAAACACATTGAGCTGCTCGCGCCGGAACTCCACACCCGCTTTGATCAAATGCCGACCCTTGGCCCATGACCAGTCGTCGCCATATTGAAAGACATTGTCGGCATTTTTTAGTGGATTGCCAAACGCGTTCTGTCCGAGGTTCACATAACCGTCATCGCTCTGGAACTGTGGCATCCCATAATCCTGCGGGAGCTGCGAAGTTCCCGGTATGCCGATTTCGGCGGCCACGTTGTGCTTGTAGGCCAGTTCGCCTATCCTCGAGTCCACGTAACGAAGGTAAGAGAATCTGGCATCGTTCGTCATCGTGGGACTGATGGCCCACAGATGATGCAGGCTGCCGGTCACGGTTCGAACCTCTTCCGTCGCCCCGGCGCCCGGTAATACGCTCGGGTTGACCGCATCTTCGGTTCCGAAAGAATAGCGCCCCCACAGGTTCATTTTCGAATTCAGTATGTAATCCAGCCGGCCCGCGCCCTGGTCGTAGTTCGTAGGCACCGACAGCACTCTGACCAGATTGTCTTTAAGAAAAGAGTTGTTCGGCGCCGGAACGTACGGCGTGCTCAGGAATTTGGCGATAGCCGGATTGATGCACCCCGATGGGATCACGTTACCGGCGAACGGGACGTTTGTCGTCGGGTTGGGATTGAAGCAACCCGACGGCAGACTATTGTTGGATGCAAAGAGCGGCACGACATTCCCGTTCGAATCGAGTCCCGTACTGTGGGGCATGTATACGGTAGTGCCGTAACCTGACAGGTCTCCGGTCCGAGCGGCCGCCGTTGGAACTGATGCTGCGCTGGTTGTATTCGTCCGGTCCCGAAGCCCTTCATAATCCGCAAAGAAGAATAGCTTGTCTTTGAGAATCTTGGAACCAGCGGCGCCGCCAAACTGGTTCCGGCGAAAGGGAGGCTTCGGAGATCCGGGACCGTTCAGAATGTCGTCGAAATAATTTTTCGCGTCAAATGCCGAGTTCCGCAGAAATTCGAAAGCTGTACCGTGAAAACTGTTCGTTCCTGTCTTCGTGGTCGCATTGATCTGGGCCGCGCCTCTTCCATACTGAGCGTCGTAAGAGTTCGTTTGCACCTTGAATTCCTGAATCTCATCCACTGAGGGGACTGCGGCAAATGTGTTGAAGTTGGGTTCGGTGTCCGTGTCTCCGTTCAGCAGAAAATCTGTGTCCTGAACGCGATTGCCGCCAATGGAGTACTGGGTGGTGACCCTCCGGCCGACTTCCCGAACCTCTTCGAAGCTGTAATTAGGATCCTTGGTGAACGTGACGCCGGGAGTAAGAGTTGCCAGATCGAGATAGTTCCTCCCGTTCAAGGGAAGATCTTCGACGCGCTTCGTATCGATCACCTGGCCGACGTCGGCGGTGTCGGTATCGAGTAGGGGCGCCGATGCAGTCACGACTACCGACTGCGTCACATTGCCCACCATCATAGTCAGGTTCACTGCTGCGGTCTGGTCTACGCGAAGTTCGAATTCGGGCACACTCATCACGCGAAAACCCGGTTTATTGGCTGAAACGGCATAATGTCCCGGCATCAGACCCGAGACTACGTAGTCACCGCTACCGGTAGTACGAGTCACACGAAGAGCACCGGTTTCTTCGTTGTGCGCTGTGATTTGGACATCGGGCATCGCGGCACCGGAAGAATCTACGATAACCCCCTTGATGGTGCCGGTTCCGATTTGCGCGGTTGCTGGGGCAACGAATGCCAGCATCATCGTGCTGATAAGTAGTCCGAAATTTTGCAACCGCTGAATGGTCATCACCAGCCTCCCGCAGCAACACATTTGTCAGGAACTATCAGGACACGTCAAGAACTATAAAGACAGTCATGCAATTTGTCAAGGAACTTTTCACGTATTTGGGGAATATTTCACAAACTCGGCCGAACCTTGCCGTTCGAGTGAAGTAAGGTCGCTGGGCAAGCACTGGAATGGCGAGACGTATATGCGAGATTGTATAGGGCTTAACCCCGGTTTTTATGTGAGAAACCTTTCTGAGCCGTTCGGTGTTCTTATGTGCTAGTTCGCGCGAACCCATTTTCGTTCATGGTGCGGAGTGCGGCTTTACGTAAGCGTCCGAGAATCCTTTCAATTACCCACAAGTTGAGCACCCCTGGCGAACCCTAATTCGATATCGGTGAGGCGGGACACTCCGCGCCACATGACGGGTTGCCGGGCGGAGGATCTTTCGCGCGTGCGAGATGGCCGCGCAGCCGGGCAATCTTCATGAGGTAAGGCGCAAGAGTAGCCTTACGCCGCCGGGTGGGTGGTCTTGTCGTGAATGAGCAGATCCAGCACGTGCATGTCAATGGTCGTCAGAGCAAGAGTGCCGCGTGCCGGTCCTTGAAGAAAGCGTCAAATCCGCCGTAGGCATCCGCTTGTAAGTAACCGCGATATCGCCCGTCAGCTTCAATCGTACCCGCTTAGTCAACTATATAATTACCCTAATTTGGGGCGCCGACCAGACAATCTCGTGTTCATGGAGCGGCTCCAAACGCGAGTGGGAGTGGAGACACGCTATCTCGCCTTGGAGATTGAAGGGCATTACGACTTGAAAAGCTGGGGTCGAGCCAATGATCATTGGATCGAGATCGCGCAGGAAATCGGACACAAAGCGCTCTGCGGCGCATTGGCTCGTGCAGATTTCGCTCCATCGGATCTCGGAGGCTCTTCTTTGTCTCCATCACGGGCATATCGAGTCCCTCATCATTCTGAAGGCAGTGGTCAGGTGATGCGGGCGAGACAGTATCATCCACGCGGCAGGCGTGGGAGTTTTCTCATCATCCACGCCGGAGGCGCGCACGCCGGGGTAGTGAGAGACCTGGGGCCTATCGTGGGGACGCGAGGCTTTCGACTTTCCGGCGCAGATATTGGAAATAATCCGGGGCGACTTGCAGACCAAGCACTTCCTCGATCAGGGGAAGAAAATAAGCCGATGAACGAATCGCGCCCAATGGTGGGATTCATCCGAGGTCACAAGGTCCTCCCTTGATGCGGATCTGGCCGAACTGTACCAGGTGACGACCGGTAATCTGAATCTGGCGGTCCGGCGCAACAAGGACCGTTCCGTAAAGATTTCATGTTCCAACTGACCAAGGAGGAATTCGAAAACTTGAGGTTGCAAATTGCAAGAGCAAGTTGGGGTGGCGGCAGGGTGAACAAGAGGGCCGGGTGCAAGTACGTGTTTGAGACGATCCAGCATCTGATCGAAGCGCCGGCCGACGAGCCAAAACGCCGCATCGGGTTTCCGACCAGTCGGGCCGGTCACGAGGAGCAAGCCAGCGATGAACAGGGAGAGGAATAAACATGGACCAAAAAACAGAAGGGCTCCAGGCGCTTCAACGCCTGTTCCGGGTCGCCTTACGCGATACCGGGCAATCGCGCCGCGTCGCCAATTTCCTGCTCGCCTGGCACAACGCGGAGGAAAACGGCGGCTGGGATCCGGTAGATCTGTGGAACGTGGACACAGCGATCGCCGAGGACATGCTCACCGTGCTGCGGCTGATTCGGGAGTGCATCACTACCCGGACGATCTGGGTTTCAAGAAAGCAAATCGAAGCGGTCTGGGAACAGTGGCGCGGTGCGCGGGTTTGAAACGCTGACCTCATTTACACTCGGCGAACAAATGGCGAATCTTTCTGCTAAGCTCACCGTGTGGGCGTCAAGGTCTGTACGGTCAAGGGGGTCGATACGCGCGGGCTCCCCAAAGCCGTCCTGGTCGAGGCGCACTCGTTGTTTGAGGCCGCCGAGCAGGGCTTTGAAAAGCTGCACCAGAATGGCGACTGCCGTTTCGATTCCCTGGAGGTTACCGTCCACAAGCCCGGAGCCACCTTTCCAGTTCGGGCCGGCCAGCTCGTCGACTGCCTCGGCCGCCGCGGAGACGGCGAGACGATCGGCATCACCGCTCTCAAGCGGCGCGTTCAGGAATTGCTGCAAACTTCGAGCAAACGGACCACAGGTAGAAGAGAGGAAAGCGGAGGCAGGCGATGAATAACGGCGAGTGGATCACGGCCGAGCTGGTGCAGTGCGGGGAAGCGGGCGAGATCTCTGAATTGGTTCCCGCGGAAGTCGTCACGATTGCCGGCATTCCGGTTCGGCGTCTGTTTGCGGCCGAGCCGCACCTGGCGCAGCGCTCCGCCGAATTTTTTCGGAGCCAATATCCGCAATGGGAACACGCGGCGCGCCTATCTGGGCGATGTCGGGCGCATGAATGATAACGTCCTTTATCATTCCTCTGAGCGATATAAGTCACGGCGTATCAGTGGCTTGCAAAGCGCTGATTTTCCTAAGCCGACAAGGCACTCTGCCGATTGCCGGGAATGCATCCTTCAGCAGGCTAAACTGGCAATTTCTGTATGGTTTTAACGGTAATAGCATTTCTCATAGGGCCAATAGCGCTGCTGGGCATTCCTCCGAAGTCCGCCTCACCGGAAGAACTGCTTACGCACGCGCTCTACCTGGCAGATCTTTACAACTGGTCGGAAGCGGCGCCCGAGTTTGAGCAAGCGGAGAAACTCTTCAGTGCCGCCGGAGACAAGCGAAACGCATTATATGCTCATTTCGGTACAATTCGCGGAACAATTGAGCGCTACAATCTACCGCTCACATCCGCGCGACTCGGAGCCGATCTTCAAAGCAATTCAATTCTCAAGAGCGACAAGCGATTACGACTGTTCTGTCTTGTGATCAAGGGCGATATCGACCAGGAGATTGATTCTCGTATCGGACGGCGGGATTGGGAGCAGGTGCGGTCACTTGCACAGGAGATCGGCGATAAACGCTGGCAGAATCGCGCGCTTGCACAGATCGGCATTTCGGCATTCTACGATCGCGATCTGGAGACCGCTTCCAGGGATGTGGGCATCGCTGTTGCCGTGGCAAAGAAAACAGGCGATATCGCCGCGGAGGTCCGATACACAACGGCCCTGGGTATTGCCTACCTTCAAGGGCAGATGTATGCCGAAGCCTTGCCCTATTTCGATCAGGCTCTTGAGATTTCAAAGGCAATTCCTGATTCGGGTTACCAATTCCTTACGAACCAGTCCCGTCTGGAAGCTTTAATAGGGCTCAAGCGGTACGACGCAGCTGAAAGTCTGGCAGACAACCTTTTTGATGAACTCAAGCGCAAGCGCCGAACTGGCCTACGAGCGCAGACGCTCGTTCTAGCCGCCGAGATCTCGCTCGCCCGCGGTGACATAAGTAAAGCGATAATGCAGCTTGAAGAGAGTATTGGAATCTGCAAAAAAGCTGGTTTCCAGCAGCTCCAAGCACAGCCCGAGCAGATTCTCGCTGAAATCGACCAGGGCAAAGGCGATCTGAGGAAGGCGGAACTGTTCGCAACTCAGGCCGCCTCCGATAGTCAGGCCAGCGGCGATAAGTGGTCGATCCCGGAACGCCTGAAGATTGTTGCTGAACTTCAGGTTCGCCAAGGCAAATACATTGAGGCAGACCGCACGTTTGATCGCGCAGCAGCATTCGTCGATACGGGTCTCGCTAATGCATCCAGTGTTCTGGAAAAAAACGCGCTGATTAAGCCCGCGAGCGAGTTGTACGCCGAGCATTTCTCGTTGGTAGCTTCAAAGCTGCACGATTCGTCAAAGGCATACAGGATCGTGGAGCAGGTGCGGGGGCGGGTAATTACCGATCTGCTCATGGCGGGTTCCATCAACTCTCCAGCGGCACGGAATGCGGAATCCAAGATCTCCCAATTACAGCTCAAGCTCACGGCGGCGGGCACAACCGAGGAGGTGCGGCGCCTGCGTGACCAAATTTTCAGTCTCAATGAATCGCGCTGGATCACTCCAGATATGAATATTCTGAAGAGGCGGTCACCGGAGACCGTCACGCTGCAACTTGTTCAGCAGCATCTGGACCGTTTTACAGCAATTCTGGAATACGTGATGGGAGAGCAGCAATCTTATTGCCTCGCAATCACACGTAACTCGTACCGCATTGTCCCACTCGCACCCCAAGCGGAAATCGAAACTGGCATTGCCAAGTACCTAATTGCAGTCAGGAGCAAATTGGCAGCCCACGCGGAGGGAAAGCGTCTTTTCGGCTTACTTCTCCAGCCGATAAGGGAAGCGCAACAAAAACAAAAACTGGTGATAGTCCGTGACGGGCAGCTTCATCTGATTCCGTTTGACGCCCTCGAGGATTCAGCAGGCCAGTACGTCCTCGAATCTCACAACGTCGGTTATGCTCCGTCCGCGACCAGCTATTACTTGATGTCTCGCGAAAGATATCAGCCCGCCCCTCAAGCGCAAACATTACTCGCTCTTGGAGGTGTTCCGTACGAAGAAGCGAAAGTCAAAGGGGTCAGTCTTTCTGCGGATAGGACGGACGCCGTCCCCAGAAACCTCCAAAACTCGCGGAACGAAGTACTGGCTATCGCCCGCGCTCTTCATACCGATCCAAGCAAGCCGCTACTGGGTGCGAACGCAACGGAATCAGCGTTCAAGCACGCCGCCCTGTACCCGTATCGATTCATCCATCTCGCTGTCCACGGAGTGACGGCACCCTACGATCCGGACAGCTCGGCGCTGCTCCTGGCGCCCGATCGGGGTGCTGGTGAGGATGGCCGGTTACAGGCATCCGAAGTCGTAATGCTTCACCTGAATACTGACGTAGCAGTGCTTTCTGCATGCGATACCGCAATAGGTCCGATCGAGGGCGAGGAGGGCATAGCAGCTCTCTCCGAGGCTTTTCTGCTGGCAGGTGCACGGTCTGTCGTATCCACTCTTTGGTCCATTGACGATACCGCGTCCGTATTCCTGATGGAGCAGTTCTATTCGCGGGTGGCCGCCCATCAGTCACCTGCGGAAGCACTGGAAACGGCAAAGAGAAAAATGCTCCAGACCTTTGGCAAAGCCGCCGTCCCCTACTATTGGGCGGCGTACACCTTTGAGGGCGTGCCCGGTCGTTAAGCCAGAGCGAAGACAAAGGGAGATTGAGGAATGACAACAGCAAGACAACGTCAGAGGATCATCCATGCCGTGAAGAAGCGCGTGCTAAAAAATCATTTCAACGTCGCGGGTGTGAGTTACACGGATTGGATCACTTTAATCGACGTCCGCACTCCCCAGTTACTTACCGTGCCCGAAAACGAGTTCGAAACGGAATTACAAGATATTCTTCGCGGACTAAAGAGCAGCCATACCGGGTTCTACCACGAGAGGCCTAACCGATTATTCCCACAGCATACTATTAATGCCAGTCTTTGGCCACCTGAGGGCGACGGCGGCCCCTGGTATTTTCTCGATGTTTTTCCAGAAGGTCCGGCTGACAGAGCCGGAATTAAACCCGGACACAAACTGCATCAGGTCGATGGAGTTCCTTACATCGCACCTGACATGCCACCATTCAGGACCGGCCATACTCACACGCTGGTTGTATCGGAACCTCACGACAAGAACACCCGAGAGATCACTCTCGAATTGCCCAGAAGAAAAGTTACGAAAGAACTTCCGCCGCTTCTTCCGCCCAAGAGCATGACCCACTCCGAGATTGCGCCCGGCATCGGCCTCCTGCGCATCACCTGGTTTCCGGGAGCAATAGGCCTCAAATTTGCCCGTGCTTTGGACAGCGCCATCGCTGATTTAAAGGCACACGGCTGTGATCATTTGATTATTGACTTGCGCGGCAACATCGGCGGCGGCCTCGGCTTCGCGCGCCTTGCCAGTTATCTGTGTCCAAACGGCATTCCAATCGGGTACAGCTTGACTCCAAAGCGCCTTCGCAAAGGCTTCAAGACTGAGGATCTCGAGCGCGTTGTGTATCCCGACAGCAGATTCGGTTTCGCAGCGGCCCTAACCCGCTTCGCGGTTCGCGACAAATCTATATTTCTGATGACACAGGGTTTAGGGGACCAGCCGTTCCATGGAAAAATCGTCATGCTCGTTAACCGGTGGACGAACAGTGCAGCCGAAATGCTCGTCAGTTTCGCCGCTGAAAACCGGTTGGCAACTCTGATCGGAACGAAGACTGCCGGCAACGTCCTCGGAGCCGTGAACTTTAAAACCGGCGGAGGATATTTCCTTCGATTGCCAGTATTCGGCTGGTACAGCATTAAAGGGGAATGCGTGGAAGGCAAGGGAGTCGCGCCTGACTTTGCTGTGGAGGTCGATCCAAACGAGCTGAACTCAGGCATTGACCAACAGATGATCGCGGCAATCGCCGTTTTGAGCGGTGAGAGATGCGCTCAAGCTGCGGTACGGTAGACCTGAGTTGTAGAGATGCACTTCTCGGCGTGCATCAACGGCCGGAAGCCGACTTATCGGTACCGATACGCGATTCGTTTTCGTGACATGCCGGAACAGTATGTCATACTCTCGCTACGTCGCATCAGCACTAGAATTGATGGTTCCGCTGATCCAGTCTGGGAACACGCCTACGACGTCTCCCTGCGAACTCGTTCCTGATCCGGCATTCTGAATGCCGGAATTCGACGGCCGTCGATGGCGGTAAACCCGTATTCACCGGCTAGATCGCCCATTGCCAAAATTCTGCCGGATTTGTCCACAATGTTCTGGTCAGAAGCGAGTGCGACCACTGCCCGACCGACGGATTCGGGCGATTCCATGCATTCTAGATACTCCTTATTGCCCATACCCTCAAAGGCCGCGGCCACACGTTCAGTCCGCATGAACACGGGGGCGAGCGCGATGGTCGGCGATGTTATGCGGCCTGAGTTCACGTGCCGTGATGCAACGCATCCGTTTGACGGACCATCCCCACGCGCGTGGGGAAAACCCTAACGACGAATCAGGCCGCAGTCGCAATCACCGGACCATCCCCACGCGCGTGGGGAAAACGCCAGCCTCGGCTCGATCAGCCCAACCGGTCTCGGACCATCCCCACGCGCGTGGGGAAAACGCCTTGAGCGCCAGTTCAGGCCGCTTCTGCTGCGGACCATCCCCACGCGCGTGGGGGAAACCATTTGGCTTCTGGCGGCGGAAGCGGCGACTGCGGACCATCCCCACGCGCGTGGGGAAAACGCGGGGAATGCCATCTTCCGCATCTGGCCCTTCGGACCATCCCCACGCGCGTGGGGAAAACGCATTGCATCCAGGCCGGAGTAACGATCCAGTCGGACCATCCCCACGCGCGTGGGGAAAACACTGCCTTTTATGGGTCCTCCGGTACCGATACCAGCTTTAGTCCCTCCCAGTCCAACACTGAACGGCGAGTGGCTCCCCAGAACCGGATCTCGAACCCTTGCTCGTTTCGCGCGCTGTAGACCAACATCCCGGCCCCGCCGCCCATCGCGCCGCAAACTCGCTCCCATAAGCGTTCCCGAACCGCAGCCGTCACCGTACCGACGAACACGCCCGCCTTCGGCTCGAGTAACCATCGAGTCAACTCGCCCCGCAGCGATTCTGGTATGCGCTCCAGGATAATCACCACCATCCCGTTTCAGCCCTCCGATGCCTCGGGCAGCCCACGGGAGCCATCGACCTGCCGCCCGGGTGGTTGGCGGGGCGGCGAGGTTTCGTCGCCATAGTTGACGCCTCCGGCCGCCGTGTCCGCCACTGGATCCCACAACCCGCCCGGTACAGCGTCGTCCTCGTCGAGCAGGTCCGTTTCCGCCTCCGCCACCGGCGTCGCCCCCGTGATCCCGAGCACCTGGTACAGGTCTGGCACAATCCGCTCCAGCAGCCTGGTCTCGAAGAACACATCCCGGCACTTCTTCCGCACCCGCGTCTCGATCATTCCGTCACCCTGTTGCACCGTCCCAAACGCGACCGGAATCGTCACTTCGGTCTTGTACAGGTCCGCGACGTCGTACACGAACGAAAGCATCTTCCCCGTATGCACGAAGCCCAGCGCCGGCGAAAACCCGGCCGCCACGATGGCCGCATGGCACAGGCCGTACAGACAACTGTTGGCGCACGACAGCGCCCGGTTGATCGGATCCGCGCCCCTCCAGTTCGCCGACTTGTACTCGCGCATCTTCCACGGCACGCCCGTCTTCTCGGAAAGCTCGGCATAGGCTCGCCGCACACGAATGCCTTCGCGGCCCCGCAGTTGCTCGATCATCAGGCTCTCCGGCAACACTTCATCAAATCGCTGCCGGTACATCCGCATCACCACCCCTAGCCGGCTTTGCTCGTCCGCCCAAAGCCGCGCCTGCGCCATCAGGTTCCTCGACGAACGGGTCTCGCCCAGGCCGACCGCGTAGAACCGCACCGCTTCTTCGCCGCACCACATCACCAGACACCCGTTCTCGGCAAGGGTCCGAACCGCCGCCTGGGTGATCGTCGTCCCAGGCCCGAGCATCAAAAGCGTCAGCATCGTGCAGGGCACCGGCGTTCTTCCGCTGGCGTCATGGATCGCGATGGCCTTGCTTTCCTGGTCAACGCGACAGTGTTCGACGTACAGATAGCTCCAGCTATCACGAACTTTCGGAAGCAGGTGCAGGTCTTTCATCGGGAACCTCGCTTTCGGCCAGGGTTAAACGGATGCGGCGGACAGCGTACTCGCGCAAGTGCGAGCCGCTGCTTTCGGGACTGCCAAATGAGATGGGCTGGTCGCGCAGCGTATCGGTCGCCGAGTCGAAGTTGTCGACATCCCGAACCGTCGTAAAGAAACGGAGCGCGCTGTCCCCGACCAAGTGGCGCACGGCATCCTCCTCCGTTTGCCACACACCGCGACAAACAGGCCCGGCGGGGATGCAGCATTTGCGGCCTAGCCAGATGCCCCAAACCGGGTCTTCAACTGCGGCGGCGACCTTCTGTGCCCAGTCGGAGGGCAGCTTCAGGACGATGCCGAAGCGTGCGTCGAGAAGGTACTCGCGCCTGGTGACCACGGGATTCTTGTTGCGCTTGTTGTCCTCGGCGATACGTGTGTCCAGAACCGTGTGGAAGTCCTCCATCCGGCGAACCTCCCGCGATTTAGGGATGGCAATCGCCAGCATCGCGGAACTGCGCAGGACGTCCATTGCCGCTCTTTCCGACTGCGAGCCTTTCGCACATCCGAGAGCCGCACACAACAGGCCGGCGATCCCACTCTTGGATGGGAACAATCCCGTCGACCTCCGCTCGAACTGGCTTCCAAAGCCCCACGACTGCATCGGCGCTTCCAGCAACAGCGCCACGTAGCCGGTGCCGCTAGACATGGCTCAGCAGTGTCTTGCAAAATTCCGGCAGAGGAACGTGCGGAAGTTCCACCTCCCCGGCACAATTGAGATCCCAGCTCTTCTTCATGTGCTCGAAGTGGTCCTTGAGAGCTTTGACCGAAGGCTCAAGCAGGCCGTCCTGTTTCGGCCTCACTGGCTGCTCGAAGGCGTTGACCAATTGCAGCGGGTAACTCTTGTCGCGCACAAGTCCGAGCACGTAACCCGGAAGAGTGCTGCCGTTCATCGAGTTTCGGCGCGCCGAGGGCACCGCCATCAGACAGGCGCGCAGGAAAGCATTCAGAATCCTTTCGCGGTCCTCTTTCGATTGGATCTGCCGGAGATGATCTTCATCCCACAGCATGTCGACGTTCAGCCCGACATAGCGGTAGTACGTTGCGGAGTTATACTCGAGCGTCCCCATCATCCCGCTCCCGGCCCTGTCCTCATCCATCACCGATGGATCCTCCTTCTGCCGGTCGTCCACGGCGGTGAAGAAATCAACATCGCTTTCGGCTCGATGAGTGGAAAGCGCGTGGCTGAACAGAGCGGCACCTTCGACACTCAGCGAGTGGTCGGACGCCACCATGCGGCCAAACAGCGCAATGTCGGCGGCGTCCTTCAGCTTGACGTCCTTCATCCGTTTCGCGGTGTCTTTGATCTTCTTGTCATCCACGGCGCCGTTCTGGACCGCCGCCGCAAGCTCCTCGCCAGCTTGCGCGATCTCGGCGGGCGAGAGAAACATCAACGTCTTAACCTTGAGCATGCCTTTTGATTTCTCGGCCTGCGTGTCGAACTTCGCCAGATGGTCGCACAGCTTCTTGGCGGCGTCCAGGGCTAATGCTTCCTCAATGTCCTTTTTCGTAACCGCCTTCTTGATCTGTTCGACGATGAGTCTGCTGCGTTCGCCTTTGAAGAGATCCGGGCAAATCTCCTTCGCCTGCATCCGGATCGCCCGCTTGAGGCACTGGCTCGATATCCGCGCCCGCGTTACGCCTCCGAACACCGCCGACTTCGGCGATCCCAGGTCGTCTCGGTTCAGGCAAGTTACCGGGAACGACTGCAAGATGTGCAACTCGATCAACTTCACTGGTTTGTCTCTCCTGTTGCTTCCGATTCGTTTCTCATCCGATCGGCACAGGCATCAACAGCCCGAAGCCGAATGCCTTAGCGGATCCGATGCCGCTGCGAAATGCGTCGTAAAACTTGTCTCGATCCAAGACCGCAAGCATGCCCCGGAATTCGATAGCATTGTGCAGCCCCAACCGGCCTTGCTTCGAAAAGTATTCGCGGCCTTTCGGAAAGAGAAGCCGCCGCAGCTACGATCAATCGTGAGATCTCATTGCTCCGCCGAGCATTTAAGCTCGGGTTTCAAGCCGATCCACCTATGGTTGTTCGCATCCCACATTTTCCGGAACTGGAAGAGCACAATATCAGAACCGGGTACCTTAAGCCTCAGCAGTATCGGAAACTGTTGACTGAACTGCCCGAAGAACTGAGACTGCTCTTCGTGTTTGGATACCACGTTGGTGTCCGTAAGGGCGCGTTACTACTAATCAAATGGGAGCAGGTCGATACTGAGGCGGGGTTCGTTTATATGGAGAAGAAGCGATCCGGCAAACACGTCGGACGCGTACTGCCCATCTATGGTGATATGGCCGCCTTCATCGAGATGCAGCCGCATGGTAGTGAGTACCTATTCGCACGCGGATCAGAACCAATCAAAGACTTCCGCGGCTCCTGGAAAGCAGCCTGCAAACGGGCTGGCATACCGGGACTGCTCTTTCATGACCTTCGTAGGACGGCTGTTCGAAATATGCGTCGGGCGGGTATTCCCGAATCGCTCATCATGAAAATCATCGGGCACAAGACGAGGTCTGTATTCGAACGGTACAACATAATCGACGAGGACGATATCCGCGAGGCCGGCCGCAAGACGGAGAGCTTCCTGAGTTCCGAAGAAAGTGCACAAACAGGTGCACAAAATAAAGCTGAAAGAAAGGAGAGATTCAGCTAAGTGATTGGTGCGGATGAGAGGACTTGAACCTCCACGAGTGTTACCTCACTAGAACCTGAATCTAGCGCGTCTGCCAATTCCGCCACATCCGCAAGATGGGTGGGTCGCTCACCATTGTAATCCAGGCGTGCTACGATCACGCGCAGATCATGCTTCGAAAGAATTTTGTTTCGTTGTTCTTTATTTTGCTCTGCGTTTTCGCTCTGCGGGCCCGCGCCGCGGAACCGGTCCGTTTGATTCTCGATACGGATATCGGAAACGACGTCGATGATGCTTTGGCCCTTGCAATGATTCATGCGCTCGAAACCAGGGGCGATGTGCGCTTGCTGGCGGTGACCATCACCAAGGATAACCGCTATGCTGCCCCGTTCGTAGACCTGGTGAATACGTTCTACGGACGGCCCGATATTCCGATCGGCGTCGTGCACGACGGCAAGGCGAAGGAGGATTCGGCGATGCTGAAGATGCCGGCTGAAGAACACGATGCAAACGGAAAAGCAGTGTACCCGCATCGCCTCCAGGATGGATCGCAAGCCCCGGAAGCAGTTCAGCTCCTGACCACGATACTTTCGAAGCAGCCGGACCATTCCGTGACCATCGCGCAGATTGGATTCAGCACGAACCTCGCAAGGCTAATCGAAACGCCCGACGGACGTGAACTGGCGCAACGAAAGGTTAAAACCCTGTATCTGATGGCCGGGAACTTCAAGAATACGGAACCGGAATACAACGTGTATACCGACCCGCCCTCGGCCAAGGCGCTGTTCGCAAATTGGCCGACACCGATGATCTTCAGCGGATTTGAGATCGGACTGCACATAACGTTCCCCTACGAAGCCATACAGAGGGATTTTTCGTACGTGCCTCACCATCCCATCGCGGAAGCCTACCGCCTCTACGTGAAGAAGCCCGAGGACCATCCAAACTGGGATTCGACTGCCGTACTTGACGCAATTGAGCCAGACCGCGGTTATTTCGGCCTCTCCGCGCCTGGACAAGTTGCGCTAGGCCCCAACAATACGACCGTCTTCACACCGGATCCACAGGGCAACAGGAGATACCTCATCCTGAAACCGGATCAAGTGAGCCGTATTCGCCAACTCATTGCCGATCTGGTCAGCGAGCCTCCGCAGACGATTCCGGCCGAAACAGGCGCGCAGCAGACAGCTTTCTAACGTTGATTGAAGCGATTGTAAGCCGTCCGGCTAAAATTAAATCAATGCCGGCAATTTCCACCAGCACGGGTGCATCTGCACCCGCCCGCTCACCTTGGCTTAATGTTTTTCTCGCATGGCTGATTCCCGGATCGGGCCATTTCCTCTTGGGCCGACGATGGCGTGCGGTGATCGTGTTCGCAACGGTTCTGCTTCCATTCATTCTGGGATTGTTAATGCGAGGTCCCATGTTTCAGCCGACGAGCGCGGGCGACGTGCTTTCGAGAGCCATTCAATGGGGAGGCTTAATTGCTGACCTTGCCAATGGCTTGCCGTACTTTCTCGCGGTCTGGTTCGGGTACGCTCCACCTGATGTTGCGACACACACTTGCGATTACGGATCGAAGCTGCTGGTGGCCGCCGGACTGCTGAACATCCTGGCCGTCGTGGATGCCTATGAGATCGCGACGGGGCAGAAGGACTAGAAACCGACATGACCCTCAGCCTCAATCATCTTCAACTTTCTCTCCTCTTCGCGCTCTTTGCGAGCGTGATGCTCGGCCTGGTTACCAAGCGAACGGACCGCGCGAGAGTACATTACGGCCTGTACTGCTTCGGCTGCTTCATGCTGGCGCTGTTCGGGATCGGCTGGGTCATGCGTCTGCTGCACGGATGACTGAAAGAGCCAGGACGGCGTACTTCGCATGAAGACCTTTTACATTGAGACGTTCGGTTGCCAGATGAACGCGCACGACTCGGAAAAGGTTGTGGGCACGCTGGTGCAAAAGGGATACAGGCAGGTACAGGAACCCGGCGAGGCGGAGCTGATTTTATATAACACTTGCAGTATCCGCGATAAAGCGGAACAGAAGGTTTTCAACCGGCTGCAACAGTTCAAGCGAGAGGCAGGGAAGGGCAAAGTATTCGGCGTAATTGGCTGTGTTGCGCAGCAGGAAGGCGAGCGCATTTTCGAACGCGCACCCCACGTTAGCCTGGTGGCAGGATCCGCAAGCTATACCAGGCTCCCGGAATTACTCGTGCAGCTTGAGTCGGGCAACCGCCGGGTTACGGGTCTGAGTCTCGATACTAACGAGACATTCGATACCCCGTTTACTCGCCGCGATAACCCTCATCGCGCCTACATCACGATCATTGAGGGTTGTGATAAGGCCTGCGCCTATTGTGTGGTTCCCTTCACCCGCGGGCCCGAGCGGAGCCGCACGAGTGAGAGTGTGATGCGAGAAGGGCGGTCCCTGGCTGAACTGGGCTATACGGAAATCCAGCTGCTTGGGCAGAACGTGAATAGCTACCGCGACCCCTCGCCATCCGGTTGGGATTTCGCACAGTTAATTACTAACACCGCGGCAATTCCGGGCATTCGCCGCCTCCGATTCACAACCTCTCACCCGCGCGATTTTGTAAAGGAAATTATCGATGCAATCGATGAGAATCCCGCGCTGTGCAATCACGTGCACCTGCCGGTGCAGTCCGGCTCATCGTCTGTTTTGGGAAGGATGCAGCGCCAATATTCAAAAGACGAGTACATGCGGCGCATTGAGTGGATGAAGAACGCCAAGCGCGACATCGCAATTACCACCGATATCATCGTCGGCTTTCCAGGCGAAACGGAGGCGGATTTCAGAGAGACCGTTCGGCTGATTGAGGACGTGGAATACGACTCAATGTTCATTTTCAAGTATTCGAAAAGACCGAATACGTCCGCTCTGCAATATGAAGATCATATTCCAGAGGAAGAGAAGACGGCGCGTTTCGTGCAATTGCAAGAGCGGCAGCGCGCCATTCAGATGCGCCGCAATGCCCGCTACGTCGGAACCAGCGAAGAGGTGCATGTGGAGGGCTTTAACCGTGCAACCGGTCAATGGATCGGGCGTACTGCACAGAACAAGACCCTGAATTTTCATGACGCGGAGCTGCCCTGTCCGGGAGAAGCGGGGACACTGATAGGTCAATATCTGACTGTGCTGGTGACTCGAGCCGGTCCGAACAGTTTGGCGGGAGAACGGCGAATATCACAACCGGCCCGAGTGCAGTAGCGTGGTAGTAGGCGGGTGCCGACGCCGCAGAAGTAATGAAGTTTTGGGATTGGAGGCAAACGTGGAAGTAGAAATGAAGATCCGTGGTCTGATGATGGATCCGATGACCAACATGCCGATCGTGGTGTTGAAAGACCTGACGGGTGATTCGGTCTTGCCGATCTGGGTTGGTATTTACGAGGCAAACGCGATCGCGCTGGAGATTGAGAAGGTGACAACGCCGCGGCCCATGACGCACGACCTCATCAAGGTTCTTTTGATGGGTCTGGACACTTCGATTAAGAAAGTTGTTGTAAGCGAGCTGAAAGACGACACGTTCTACGCCTTGATCTGGCTGGAGCGCGAGGGCAGGCTGATGAGTATCGATTCCCGTCCCAGCGACGCACTGGCCCTGGCGCTGCGCCACGACTGTCCAATCTATGTAGATGATCGCGTGCTGCAGTTATCGAAGAATTCGAACACGGTTTCCGAGAAGGTAAGCAATGAGGAATTGCGCAAATGGCTTGAAAACCTGAACGACGAAGATCTCGGGCGCTACAAAATGTGATTTGGAGCAGATACGAAAAAAGCCCCGGGGAGAAATCCTCGGGGCTTTTGCTTTTGTAGGCGATTAGCGGCGTCTACGGGTAGGATGCCTTGCAGGCGCAGTAGTTTGGACGCCTGGAATAGTTGGATCCTTAAACGTCAACATATAGGGATCTTTCGTGTAGCTGTCTGCGACTCCGGAAAAATCGAGTTTCTGGCCCACTTTGATCTTGTCCAGCGCGGCGGCGGGAAGAGGCTTGGAGAACGTGAGCGTCGCGTCCGGTTTGGTTGGATCTTCGATGCCCAGGACAATCGTGGTTGGATGATCCGGAGGGTTGATGGAGATCACGGTTCCGCTAAAAGTCTTGACTCCTTCCGCGCCCCCGGGAATTTCATAATCCTTGACGCTGTTGGTGAAAAAGCTATCCCCGTTGTCGCCCGTCAAGCCCTGCTTGATTGAGTACCAGAGTTTGAAGGCCGGATCGGTATCAATGCGCTGCTGGAGCGTGGCGGCTTCTTTCTTGGCGATATCCGCCTGGCTTGTGACATTGAGGTTCGCCGGTGGCAGCGCATCGGTTTTCGCTTGGGCGAGCATCTGGTCGGCGCCATCGCTGCTTCCGTGGTAATCCTTATACGCTTTGTTGAAGAAATCGGTCAATTGCTTGCGCGTCGCTTCGGGCAGAGCCGGTCCGGGTCCGGTGTATTGGGCGGCACGCGCGTACTCGAAGAGCGCCTCGGGGAACTTCTTATCGTCGTAAAGAAGCTTGGCATAGAGAGCCGAAATGTTGCCCTGGTCGGGATTTGCCTGCAGACTCTGCTTGTACTGCTCTTCCGCGCCTGCAGTATCTTTCTTCGAGGTGGCAATCCAAGCGAGCGCATTGTGCGCTACAGCCTGGGCTTGGCCCTTTGCTTTGGTGAAATCCGCTTCGCTGACAGTTGATGGCTTCTTTGAGGGATCGAAAGCCTTATCAATATTGCTGAGCACGCCGTTTGCAGCCGTTTCGACCTGGCTTTGGAGATCGGCAGGCGGAGTGGCGCCCCCAACAGCCGGACCCCAAAGAGCTGTAAAGTACATTGCCTGGAAGTTGCTGGGATCGATCTTAAGGAGTTCTTGGTCCTTTTGGATCAGTTCTTGCCTCACACTTGGATCTTTCGGCGCGAGCTGGTTGAGAGTATTGACGTAATAGATGAGGCGTTCCTGGTTGTAATCAGTCTGCGGATACTTCTGCTCCCATTGCTTCAGCAGGTCGAGTCTGGCAGTGGGGTCCTTAGTCTGACTCATCTTGATGAAAAGGTCGTATTCAGCACGATCTTTCCAGTTCTTCTTGGTCTGTTGTCCAGCGGCTGACTGGCCGGCGGCCGGCTGCTGTGCGGGTTCCTGCGCCGCTGACGGCGATGGAACCACTCCGCTCAACAGGGCAAGCGTGCTCGCCGCAACCATCCACCTGCTGGCTCTCTTAAGCAAACGCGCACACCCGACCGCCCTGGCTGCGTTTGCCGGTCTCATCCTGGCCGCCACCGCGGCTCGTGCGCTTGGAAAACAAAACTCCACGACAACCCTCCTTCAGAGGAATTCTACGTCTTAAATTCTGGAAGCGGATCCCTCCGCGTTTTTGCACTGGCGGAAGGCAACTACAAGTAATGCAGTCTGGCGCTCAAGATACCTTGAATGCCGCAAAGCCGGAGTATAACGAAATGAATCCACACTCGCAACCTTCCTACTATCTTAGATGCGGTGATCGGGAAACTTGTTCCCCTTGCAGCTCCGGGCGAATAAATGTTAATCGGCTCTTCGCATGCTATCATCCACCTGTCCATGCGTATTGCGGACCTCGCGATTATTGTTGCGTACCTGCTGTTCATCACCTGGTTCGGAGCGCAGTTCAAGGAAAAACAATCCACTCTTAAGGATTATTTCCTGGGCGGACGCGGCGCGCCGTGGTGGGCGATCGCGTTCTCCATCGTTTCCGCCGAGACCAGCACGTTGACCGTGATCGGAACTCCCGCGTTATCTTTTGCAGGAAATTTTACATTTCTCCAGTTGATTCTGGGATATCTGCTGGGCCGCATCGTGGTAGCGGTATTGTTTCTGCCGCACTATTTCCGGGGTGAGATGTTCACCGCATATGAACTGATGCAGCGACGCTTCGGACCTCGCGTGCGTAAGTTCACGGCCGGTACTTTCCTGGTGCTGAGAGCGCTCGCCGAAGGCGTTCGGGTGTTTGCGGTTTCCATTGTGATTTCAGTGGTCCTTGGATGGGGAGAACTCCCTTCCATCGTTCTGATTGTCTGCCTTACGCTGTTCTACACCTTCGAAGGCGGCATGACGGCGGTGATTTGGACCGATGTTGTGCAGATGATTCTGTACATTGGCGGCGCACTGGTGAGCTTTTTCCTGATCGTTCATCTGACGCCGGGCGGCTGGACCCATGCCATCGCAGTTGGCGAAGCCGCTCACAAATTCCAAATGTTCGATTTTCGCTTCTCGTTCTCCGCGGCTTTCTTGCAGCGGAACTACAGCTTCTGGGCCGGCCTAATAGGCGGCTGTTTTCTGACGACTGCCAGCCACGGAACCGAGCAGCTATTGGTCCAGCGGCTTCTGGCCGCGCGCAATGAGCGCGAGAGCAGGCGGGCGCTGTTCGCCAGTTGGGCCGTCGTTTTCTTTCAGTTTGCGCTCTTCCTTATGATCGGGCTCCTACTGTACGTGTATTACAACAGCACCGGAAAGCCGGCTCCGGCTGTGCCGGAGCGGACCTATCCCGAATTCATCTGGCATCATCTCCCGGTGGGTATTGCAGGACTAGTAATCGCGGCGATTCTAGCCGCTGCCATGTCGAATCTAAGTGCCGCTCTGAACGCGCTGGCATCCACAACGATCATGGATTTTCTGAAGCCTCTGCGCCCGCACTATGCGGAAGCGCGGTATCTACGCTTTGCCCGCTGGGCAACTGTGGTTTGGGGCGCAATTTTGTTTTCGGTCGGCTTGGCGGCTCGGCACTGGGGGCGGGTACTCGAGGCTGGACTTTCCATCGCCTCGGTTTTGTACGGCGCACTTCTAGGCGTCTTCCTGCTCGGCGTGCTGACGAAGCGGGCCGGAGAGTGGGCTGCCATTATTGGCATGAGCGCCGGCTTTCTGGTGACCCTTATGGTTCGCAATCACGTTGCGTACACGTGGTATGTGTTGATCGGATCCTGTACCACGTTTTTTGTCGGCCTGGCGGCTGGGGTGTTCCTGCCGCAGCGCACGGAGCGGCATTTGACTCCCGAGATCACGGTTTAGAAATATGATGCGCCCACAGCGCCCTTCCGAACTCGACCCGGCCGCTGTCGAAACTACAGCCGGCCCGACCCGCCCCAGCTTGCAGCGCGTGCTGGGCTTATGGAGCGCCATCTCCATTGTCATTGGAACTGTAATTGGAAGCGGTGTCTTCCTGGTTCCTTCCGCCATGATCCATTTTGTCGGATCGGTGCGGTTACTGTTCATCGTCTGGATTGTCGCCGGGCTCCTGAGTCTCTTTGGGGCACTGACCTACGCAGAGCTTGCCGCGGCAATGCCGGAGGCTGGTGGTGAGTATGTTTACCTCAGCGCGGCTTATGGGCCATTTTGGGGATACCTTTATGGCTGGACTCAATTCTGGGTGGCGAAGAGCGGTTCGATTGCGACGTTGGCTGCTGGGTTTTATACTTATCTGGCTGCCTTTTTCCCGGTACTCGGAATTTCCATCTGTGTGGTCCCGCTGCATATCGGGCCGGGAGGCAGTCTGCTGGAGATTCATTACGGCCAACTCGTTGCGATCGCGTTGATCCTTGTACTGGCGGCCATCAACTATATCGGAGTGAAATCGGGCGGCAATGTGCAGGTATTCGTGACCGTCATCAAAATGGCGCTCATTGCCGGGATCATCGTGGTCGGCATTGTGTTCGGCAGGGGAGATTTCGGGCATTTTGGGGGCGCAGTGGCCGGGGTAGGAGGCATGGCGGGCTTCTTCGCCGCGATGGTGAGCGCCTTATGGGCATACGACGGGTGGAACAATGTCAGCATGGTGTCGTCGGAAATTCGCAATCCGCAGCGGAATCTGCCGCGATCTCTGATCCTGGGCACCGCAGCGGTGATTGTTACCTATCTGCTCATCAATGTGGCGTATTTCTATGTTCTGAGCCCGGCTCAGGTTGGCGCAAGCAACCGGGTTGCCGCGGAAATGATGTCGCATATTTATGGCCATGCGGCCGCGGGCGCCGTCACAATCGCGGTGCTCATTTCCATTTTTGCCGCGCTGAACGGCTCCATTTTGTCCGGCTCGCGCGTGCCGTATGCCATGGCGCGAGATGGATTGTTTTTCCGCACGGCGGCGGCGGTCCATCCGAAATTCAAGACGCCCGGCCACTCCATGATCTTGCTTTGCCTGTGGTCTTCGGTAGTGGTATTGAGCGGCTGGTTTGACGATCTCTACAATTTTGTAATTTTTGGAAGTTGGATTCTGTACTTAATGACTGCGGTTTCGCTCTTTGTGCTGCGTTGGAAGCGGCCGGATTTGCCTAGGCCGTACCGGGTGACCGGTTATCCTTTTGTGCCAGTACTTTTTGTATGTGTTGCCCTGATGCTTCTGATTAGCACGCTGCAAACACGTCCGCGAGAATCGCTTATGGGCCTAGGGCTTATGGCTCTTAGCGTTCCCTTCTATTTTTATTGGAAGCGTCGTAACGTTTCTTGAGTTTTCGTGAATCAGCGCGGGATTTCAGTTATGATTGCAAAATGCGATGGTACTACTAGAACTATTCGCCCCTAGCGCCGCTTTCGTTACCTTGAATTACCTCCAAATACGGTTTAAACTTCGTCTAAATCTCGCGTGATCGCATTAGAGGTTCGGCCTTTTGGGCTGGGCCGGCATCGCGCCACAATTCTGCGGGATAGTGTAGGGAGGTTGGCCATTTTGGACGTCGACAAAATGCTCGCCGAGCTGAGACTCGAGCGGGAGCAAATAGAAGAGGCGATACTAACGCTGGAGCGCCTGGCGCGCGGCCGGGGCCGCAGACGCGGAAGACCTCCCTCCTGGCTGAAGGATGCAGCCGCATCTCTAGGGGAAGCGGCCCCGGGTGAGACTGGGGAGCCACCCGAGCACAAGCGGCGCGGCCGGCCCCCGGGCAGTAAAACGAAGCAGAGTGCCCAGGCTGAAGCCTCATAAAGGCGCGCATTTTATTTCTGATAACCGGACGTGTTGCCCACTCGGGAAGGTCCGGTTAATCAATACAGCAGGTATTGCTTTCGCCGCTCGTCGAATTGAGAGGCTTGTTTCTGGGCCTCAGACCAGATGGCGCTTGCGTCCTCACCGGATTGCAGTTTCCGGATGATATCCCGATTGCCGATCAGGAACCGGCATGCTTCAAAATCGATCTTTCCCGGGTAGAGCTTCTGCAGGGCCGCTGCAAGCTCGATTCCCAAGCGAGTGCTGTCGAACGCTTCCCGGTTTGTAATGACGAACCGGATTCCCTGGATCATACGCCCGGCGAAATTCGACGCATTCGGGCGAAAGGTTGTTGGATAGACACGCACGCCTGGGATGAATCGTGCATTCAGATATCGCGCGAGAATTTCTCCTTGGATCCAATCGGCGCCAATCTGCTCAAACGGAGCATCGGTCCCACGTCCGACCGAGTAATTCTTATTCGCTTCCAGCATCGCGAGCCCCGGGTAAAGCAAGGCAGCGTTCAAGCTGCGCATATTCGGCGAGGGATTTACCCAGCTCAAGCCAGTTGAATCGAACCAATCACCGCGCTCCCAATTTTGAATTTTTACAACGTGCAGATCGGCCCCCCAGTGCTGTTCCGTATTCGCCATAGTGGCTAGCTCGCCAAACGTCATACCGTGCCGGAGCGGGATGTCATAGCACCCGACGAACGATTGCAGATCGCTCTGCAGGATGGGCCCCTCCACGTGAGTTCCGGTAATCGGGTTAGGACGATCGAGGACAAAAAAGGGCTTCTTGGCTTTGCCGGCCTCTTGGACCGCATAAAGCAGCGTGCAGGAATACGTATAGAACCGCGCGCCAACGTCCTGTATGTCGTAGACGATGACATCCAGATCTCGCATTTGGTTTGCGGTCATGCGGCGTTCCTTCGGCTGGTAAAGACTGATAACGGGAAGGTGAGTTGTGGGATCGATTCCGCTGTTCACTGCGCTGTCCTGTGTGCCAGAAATGCCGTGCTCCGGCGAAAAGAGCTTGACAACATTGATTCCCGCGGCGAGCATCTGATCCACATTTCGACGCCCCTGCCGGTCCACTCCGGTCTGATTTGTGATCAGGCCAATACGCTTGCCCTTGAATTGAAGAAAACGGGACTGTTCCATAACATCAAGGCCGGTGTACGTTTCCGCATTGCGATCTACCTTGCGATGCACCCCGGCGCCGCTGATGGTTTCGTTATAACCGGTAAGCGCAACTGTATCGGGGGTATTAACCCCGAAATCGGCGGCCACCGCTGTTGCAAGCCGCGAGCGCAGTGAACTCAGTGAATGGCCGCGCCTCGGATGCACTGCGTTGGTCAGCAAAATGATGAATGAATCCGTCGTCGGATCCATCCACATCGAAGTTCCGGTAAAGCCGGTGTGACCATACGATCCAATCGGGTAAAGCTCGCCCCGATTGCTCGAGAATGGCGAATCGATATCCCAACCCAGCGCACGCAGGATCGGCTGATCGGCGGGACTGGCTGGCTCGGTAAATTTCTTGACGGTCATGGGATCGAACACGCGAACGCCATTGTGCTCGCCACTTGCCAGCAGCATTTCGGCATATTTTGCAAGGTCGTCGGCGGTAGTGAACAGCCCAGCGTGTCCAGCGATCCCGCCCATGTATCGCGAGGTTGGATCATGAACAACGCCCCGAAACGGTAGGCCGGTATCGGGATTGACTTCGGTTGGCGCAATGCGGGGGAGGAGTTTGGGAGAGGGCAGGAAACCCGTCTCGTGCATACCCAAAGGTTCGAAAACCTGGTCGTGCGCGAATCGCGCGAGACTTTCTCCAGAGAGCCGCCGCACAATTTCACCCATCAGGATAAAGTTGATATCGCTATACATGAAGTGTGCGCCGGGAGGAGCAATCGGTTTTGTCGTGAGGGCCTTTTCTATACCTGTCTGATAACCGCTCCAGCGCGGCTCAAGAATCAGGTCCGGCGGCATTCCGGAGAAATGAGTCATCAGCAGCCGCACAGTAATGGGACTGTGGCCGCCCTGAAATTCCGGCAAATACGTTGTCACCGGATCGTCCAGGCGGAGCTTACCTTCCTCGAACAGTTTCATGACCGAGGGTGTCGTAGCGACGACCTTCGTCAGTGAAGCAGCGTCGAAGATGGTGTCGATGGTCATGATCTCGCGGTGCGGCACTAGTGCCCGCCAGCCGTAGGCCTTTCGATAGACAACCTGTCCGTTATGGCCGATGATCAGCACGGCGCCCGGAATCAGGCTGGTGTCGACAGCCTCCTGGATCGCCGAACCCAAATGTGGGAATTGCTGAGGTGGAGGTGGGGCCTGCGCCAGACAGATAGAGCCGACTGCGAGCAGAGCCCAAAGGATGCGTTTCATTGCCAAGTAGTCAGGCTAACTTACCGGCAATATTCTCCAGAATTCGCGCGAGTTCGACATCATTTTGGGTGATCCCACCCGAATCATGGGTCGTCAGATCGACGGTTACCCGATTGTAGACGTTGCACCACTCGGGGTGGTGATTCATTTCCTCTATCAGGACAGCTGCGGTCGCCATGAAGCCGAATGCGTGCGCAAAATCAGGGAATTTGTATTCGCGATGTAGCTTGCTGCTTTGAACTGTCCATCCGGAAAGCTGCCCAAGGGCGGACTGCAATTCTGTGTCGGTTAACTTTTGCCTGGCCATTCCGTCATTTTTGCAAAGGCGAGGCGAGGGTTCTATCCATTCCAGTAAATCGTCCACCGCCCGGGCTTTAAAACGTGATCTGATATATAAGGGACGTTGATTGCGGCTGCCAAGCGGTACGGTAGCCGGTTGTCCTTTTACTGGTTTTTGAGAAACATCAGTGCCGCGATTCGATATCTTGCTCCGCCATTTCGGTCGCTCGGGCCTTTGGCTGAGCGTAATTGGCCTCGTTTCGGGCGGCTGCATTCTCGGCCGGAATTCGCAAACCGCTGAAAATCGTTCCGGGCCTGAACTCTCCTACGGTCAGGTGGTGACGCCGTTCGTTCAGCAGAATTGTGCTGTTTGTCACAACGAAAAACTGAAAACCGCAGGTCTCGCGCTCACTAACTATCACGATTTGGCTTCGCTTTTGCGTGATCGTGATCTTTGGGAAAAGGTCGTCCGCCGGGTGCGTGCGGGTGAAATGCCCCCGAAAGGCATGCCCCGCCCTAAACCGGAAGCCATCGCCGCGGTTACAGGCTGGATCGAACGGCAGTTCGCCGAGGCTGACCGCAGCATGCCGGCCGATCCCGGACGATTGACTGCTCATCGCCTGAACCGGGTCGAGTACAACAATACGGTCCGCGATCTGCTGGCCGTCAATTTCAAGCCTGCGGCTGATTTTCCGGCAGACGATTCCGGCTATGGATTTGACAACGTAGGCGACGTATTGTCTGTCTCGCCGGTTCTGATGGAAAAATATCTGAACGCAGCCACCGCTATCGCGAACCGAGCCATTCCAACCGACGCGCTCCCCCGTCCTACTCGTCTACGCTACTCTCCGGAACACAACGCGAACGATGACGGCATGGCGCTCGAGAACCGGTTCGATTTTCCAGCCGAAGGAGATTACGACATCAAGGTAGTCGTGAGCGGCCGGAAAGCACCATTTCGGCTGCATCTTTCGCTCGATGGCAAGGAAATCAAAACAGCAGACGTTCTGGTTGAGAAAGATAAGCCGCGCTCCTACGAAGTTCGACTTCATGTCCTCTATGGCGGCCACTTGCTGTCTTCCACTATGGAGCCGAGGACGCCATCGCGCGGGGAAGTGGCTACGGCGAAGCGATTGAAGAGCGAAGAAGACGCTGATTATCGGAAGGCCGTGTCAAAGCACCCCGAAGACGCGAAGGAGATTGCACTCCAGCGTGCTGTTTCGAATCCTCCGACATTCATCGACGCATTCGAAATACGTGGTCCCTATAACGCCCTGCGTCCACCCATTCCGGAAAGTTACCGGCGCATTTTTGTGTGCGGGCACGCCCCTGGGCAACACAATGCAGCTTGTGCCCGGCTTGATCTGGAAAAGCTTGCCAGGCTGGCCTATCGCCGCCCTGTTACACCCGATGAGGTATCGCGCCTTACAGGCCTGGTAGCGAGTGCGCAGAACGACGGCATGACCTTTGAGCAAGCCATGCGCGCCGGTGTCGAGGCGATACTTGTGTCGCCGAATTTCCTTTTCCGCATCGAGCGCGATCCGAAACCCAACGACCCTTCCGCTGTTCATCCTGTCAATGACTATGAGATGGCTTCCCGCCTTTCCTACTTCCTCTGGAGCAGCATGCCGGATGAACCACTGCTCAATTGCGCAGCCGCTGGTCAACTGCACGATACAGCCGTTCTCACCGCTCAAGTCAAGCGCATGTTGCAGGACCCAAAATCTGATGCGCTGATCTCGAATTTCTTCGGGCAATGGCTGGAGCTTCGCAACCTGGACAGCATCCGCCCCGATCCGGACGAGTTCCCAGCCTTCAACACACAACTACGCCTTGCCATGTACACGGAATCGGAACTGTTCGTTCAATCGATTGTGCGTGAGGATCGCAGCGTCATCGACTTGTTGAATGGGAAGTATACATTTCTAAACGAGAGGCTGGCAAAGTTCTACGGCGTTCCAGGGGTAACAGGAAATCAGTTCCGCCGCGTCGATCTGGACGGCACGCAACGAAGCGGCATTCTTACCCAGGCGAGTGTCCTCACTGTGACTTCATATCCTACGCGGACCTCGCCGGTTTTGCGCGGAAAATGGATCCTCGAAAATGTCTTGAATGCTCCTCCGCCTCCACCGCCGCCCGGTGTCGGGTCTATCGACGCGAAGGGTGGCCCGTTGGCCGGAACCATGCGTCAGCAGATGGAAAAACATCGCGCGAATCCAATGTGCGCCAGTTGCCACGTGCGCATGGATCCGCTTGGTTTCGCGCTTGAAAATTACGATGCGATCGGACAGTGGCGAACGCGCGACGCCGGGCAGCCGGTAGATGCCAGCGGCTCTATGCCCGATGGGAAATCATTCCGAGGCAGCGCCGAACTCAAAGCGATCCTCGCCGCGAACAGTAACACTTTCGCAGAATGCTTGACGGAAAAAATGATGATCTATGCTCTGGGCCGCGGGCTGAAAGGATATGATCAACGGGCCGTCAAGCAGATCGTGAAAGACCTCTCGGCCAATAACTACCGGTTCTCGGCTTTGATTTCGGGAATCGTCAACAGCATCCCCTTCCAGATGGGTCGGGGAGACGGAGGAACGGAAGTGACTACGTCCCAGTCAACAAAGAATGCGGGTGGTGGCAAGTGATCCTAACTCGGAAGCATGTTTCGCGGCGTACGCTTTTGCGCGGCCTTGGAGCGGCCGTTGCTCTGCCGGTGCTCGATGCCATGATGCCGGCGCTAAGTGCCGCTTCTGCTGTCACGCGGAAAGTGGCGCCCAATCGCATGGTTTTCGTGTATGTTCCCAACGGAATCGACATGCGGAACTGGACCCCTGCCGCGGAAGGACGAGCCTTCCAGCTTCCGAAAATTCTAAGCTCGCTCGCGCCCGTGCAGGACGACGTGCTGGTGCTCAGTGGGCTGATGGATCACGGCGGCATGGCGCTCGGCGATGGGCCGGGCGATCACGCGCGAGCTTCTGCCAGCTTTCTCACTGGCGTTCACCCAAAGAAGACAGCGGGCTCCGACATCTCCGCCGGCATTTCAGTAGATCAGCTTGCGGCGCAAAAAATCGGAGCCGCCACTCGACTGGCTTCCCTGGAACTAGGCTGCGAGGACGGTCATCTTGCGGGCAATTGCGACTCCGGCTACGCATGCGCTTATGTGAACAGCATTTCCTGGCGATCGGCCACCGTGCCTAATCCGCCTGAAATTAACCCGCGAGCCGTCTTCGAACGCCTCTTCGGAAACGATGAAAATGCCGGTGATCCCGCGGCGCGCGCCCGTAACGCTCGCGCGCGGCAAAGCATTCTCGACCTTGTCGCCGATGACACTCGCCGTCTCCAAGTGGGCCTGGGCAACACGGATCGCCGTAAGCTCGACGAATATTTCACTGCCGTCCGTGAAGTGGAGCGGCAAGTCGAAATGATGGAACGGCAGATTGAAACCAACTCCATAGCGCTTCCTTCCATGGCGAAGCCTGACGGTATACCCATCGAGTTTGCCCCTCATGCCCGGCTCATGTTCGATCTGCTGGCGATCGCGCTGCAGACCGATACCACCCGCGTCGCTACCTTCATGCTGGCGCGCGAGGGCAGCAATCGTTCTTACCGGGAAATCGGCATTCCCGAAGGACACCATGGCCTTTCGCATCATCGCAACGACCCGGTGCTGATGGACAAAGTAGCTGCCATCAACCAGTACCACATGGATCAGTTTGCGTATTTTTTAAACCGGCTGAAAAAGACCAACGAAGGCGATGGCTCCCTTCTCGACAGCACCACGATCCTCTACGGTGGCGGAATTAGTGACGGCAACCGGCATAATCACGACAACCTGCCTATACTACTTGCGGGCGGCTCGCGCAATTTCAGGACGGGCAGGCATGTGCGTTATGCACAGAGCGAGCCGGTCTCGAGCCTTTATCTCAGCGTTCTGGATGCAGCGGGCGTAGCAACGGATCATTTCGGGGATAGTCAGAACAGGCTTCAGTTCCTCGGCGATTTGACATAATTGGCCGTTCCGGCCTTCGATTCTAAAATGAAATTCACGATTCTCGCTGTGTGCCTGGCGTTAGGGACGATTGCTTACGCGCAGGATCACCCGCTGGCTCAACTGATAGTTGCAGCGCGCCAGGGTCCGGCTACGCCCGGCCTGCAGGACCTCGCAAGCAAGACTCTATCCCCAAAAGGCGGGGTCGCGGTGTGGGGCCAGGATTACTTGTTTATCACGCCCTCCACGTCTCCGGCTTCAGTCTCCATCGATGCGCAGCCTGCCTTGCCCATGGCTCAGATCGGCACCTCGAATCTCTGGATGCGGCTGGTGAAGATGCGGGTTGGGGTGACGCATGCGTATCAGTTCTATGCAGACGGAAAGCCCCTTGCGAATCGCAGCGATGTCGCGGGCTATAATCCCGATTCCTACCCGCAGCCCGGCGTTCCGCGAGGCAAACTGAGTGAGAAGCACACCATTACCAGCAAAATTTACGACGGCATGAAAGCCGATTACTGGTATTACGCTTCCCCCGGTGTGGATCCCAACATTCCGGCGCCTTTGATGGTTTGGCAAGACGGCCAGACGCTCATTGCCGGCGATCTCTCCAAATTGCGGCTGTTCACAGTCACCGAAAATCTTGTCGCCCAGAAACTGATTCCGCCCATGGTTCACGTGCTGATCGCTCCTGGCTTCTCTCCGGACGGCAAGCCGATGCGCTCGCTTGAATACGATACCGTCAGCGACCGTTACAATCGTTTTCTTCTGGAAGAAGTTCTGCCAGAAGTCGAGAAAGTCTACAAGCTTCGATCCGATGGTTACAGCCGCGGTATTGCCGGCGAATCGTCGGGCGGCATTTGTTCTCTAAACTCCGCGTGGTTCAATCCCGATAAGTTCGCACGGGTGCACTCCACTATCGGAAGCTATACCTCCATCCAATGGCATCCGGAACAAAAGCTGGACGGCGGCAATATTTACCCTTATATGGTTCGGAAACTGCCCAAGCGAAATATCCGGGTCTGGATGAGTGACGGAGCGGACGATCTGGAGAATGCTCACGGCTCCTGGCCGCTGCAGAACATCCAGTTAGCCAACTCGCTGAAGATGCGCGAGTATGATTTCCACTTCCGGTTCGGGCTGGCGACTCACGATTCGGCGCAGGCAGCCATCGATTTACCGGAATCGCTGACTTGGTTATGGCGCGGCTACGATCCGAATAAAACAACGGAAGAGTTCACGATGGATCCAGCGGAAAAGGACAAACCGTATTACCGCGTGACGATCTCTAACCGGGATTCATGGTAGCGGGTCAATCACCGCGGTTCTCGTTCATTTTTCTCAAAAATCGCAGTCCCTCAATCGCGATGTCCCCGGCCGCAGGGGCAAGATCCCGCCAGATGGACGCAGCGGCCGAGAGAGCGCCAAGGGAGAAACCAAAACTCTCGATCGTCAGCCAACCAGCGTAATCCACATCGCGCAGGGCGCGGAATACGCCGGGCCAATCGATGTGCCCGGTTCCGGGGATGCCGCGGTCGTTCTCGCAGGAATGGAAATGTCGCAGATGGGGCCCCGTGTCGCGAATCGCCATCGCAACGTCCTTCTCTTCGATATTGGCGTGGTACGTATCGTACAAAATGCCGACATGCGGATGACCGATTTCGCCGCAAAGCCGAACAGCATCGGCTGCGGTATTCAGGAAATAGGTTTCGTAGCGGTTCAGCGGTTCAAGCGCCAGCGTCACCCCAAATTCATCCAATGAGGGCCCGAGCTGCTGAAAGCACTCCACGGCGCGCAGCCATTCATCGGCGCTGCGTCGCCGGCCGGAAAAACATCCCACCGGGGAATAGAGCGGCCCGGCGATAATTCTGCTCCCCATCTCGGCCGTTGTCTCGATGCAGATCCGTAGATGTTCCAAAGTTCTCTTGCGAACTTCCGCATCGGCACTGATTGCGTTCAATCCGGCAGGCAGAACCGAGCAAACGGTACACTGCAGGCCGTGCGCTTCGATGGCACGCGCAATTTTCGGATCTCGGGTTTGTTCCGGGTCAATGAGCGGAATTTCGATCCCATCGAAGCCGGCTCGCCGAATCATTTCAAGCAGCGGAATCTGCTCCTGCCCGAAATGATCGGCCCAGATGAACGTGTTAGCGCCGAATTTCATGCTTCCCTCCGCTGCGGGTCAGATTCTCAAACAGAAACAAGCCGGTCTTGCCCGGTGTTACGAAATCCAGGTCGCCATCGCCATCCAGGTCAGCCACCGGAATCTGCATCCCGCCGCCCGTTCGCGTGCTGTAGTCAATCACGTGCTTCACCCAGTCAGGCTTTCCGTCGTCACCTTTAATAAATGCGTACCAATAAATCCCCAACGGCTCGCGAGCGCCTGGGTCATGATCATGGGCCATGTATCGTTTGCCCGTCAGAAAATCGGGTTGGCCGTCGCCGTTCAGATCGACCATCGTCATCGCGTGCCCCTGGGACCATGTGTCATCGATCACGTGTTTCGTCCAATGGTGATCCGCACCCTGCTGCATCCAGAAAATGCCGTAATCGTGCGCCGCGGTCGTGATCAAGTCGTTGCGCCCATCGCCGTTGATGTCGAGCACGTAGATGAACCCCGTCGTGCCAAGATCAAATTCGGGATGCCAGATCCATTTTCCCGAGCGCGGATCTTGCGGCGCTTCGAACCAACCTTTCGGGGTAATGATGTCGTTACGGCCGTCTCCGTTTACGTCGCCCGCTCCGATTCCATGACCGTAGCTGGAATCGCTGACGACATGCTTTACAAATTTGCCGCCCTTTGCCTCGAACCAGGCGAGCGGGGCCTTCGGATCTCCAAACTCGGGTAGGATCTCACGGGCCTTTCCATCGTTGTCCAGGTCCACCAGAAACGCGAACTCGATGGGGAAACCTTCCTGAATGGAATGCTCCTGCCATGTGCCACTTCGTCCAGGATTGTGCCACCAGCGCAGCGATTTGCGGAACCAGGAACAGCTTACGATATCAACGTGTCCGTCGCCATCGACGTCCAGCGGCAGATCACTGAAATTGTCGACGTATCCATTCGAGTACGGAAGACTTCGGAATTCATGTTTCTTCCAGTTTGGCGCTTCATACCAGTTCTCCCCGGACACGATATCGAGCTTGCCATCGCCGTTCACATCCGCAAGCGCGCAGGTTTCACTGGCGCCGATATCAATCTCATGTTTGCGGAAAGCGATGTCGCCGGGCCGCCTGATTGCCCAGAGCCCCGAGGCTAGCAAAAGGAGGATGCCGAAGAATAGGAACGTTTTAGACATGGACTCAGAGATGACTTGTACTCAGCCCCTGCGATTCGCTTTTCATCTGCCGCGCCGCGCGCACGGCCAGCGCCATAATTGTCAGCGTCGGATTCTTCTCCGGGAAGGTCACAAAGCAACTGCCATCGACAACGTAAAGATTCTTCACATCATGCGATTGGCAGAATGGGTTCAGCACTGACGTTTTCGGATCGTTTCCCATGCGTGCCGTTCCTACCTCGTGGCTGGCGAAACCGTTGGGAACCGCAGCCGTATCCACCACCATGCGCGCCTTCGCGGCATGCAGAATCTGCTGCGTCTTCACCTTCATGTCCTTCCATAGCGCGATATCGTTCTCGCCGAATTTAAAATGAACCACGGGGCTCGGGATGCCGTATGCGTCCGGCCGGTTGGGATCGACTGTGACTCGATTATCGGGTCGCGAGACCACCTTGCCGAACACGCCGGTCTGGAAAAAGGCGGGCTGCAGATCGCGAACCTGCCTCTTGAAGTCTGGTCCAAAGCCTTTCAGGTACTGTGCCTGATAGGGGTATCGAAAACCATAGAACTGGTTCTGGAACTGGAACCCGCCGACGTAGGGCTGATTTTTCCGGTCCATGTTGAATCGCGGAATGTATGTATGGTCGAGCGCCCCATCGTTATTCACGGGCTTCGTTCCGACCAATTCATCCAGGTAGGAAAGGAATTGGGCCACGACATGACCGGTCAGGTGACGTCCGACGAGTCCGCTCGAATTCCCCAATCCATTTGGATACTGCGGCGACCGCGAGTTCAGCAACAAGCGGGCGGACTCCACGCTGGCGCAAGATACGACGAAACGGCGCGCTCGGATTTCGCGCTCCTGATGCGTTACCGTATCGATCACCGATGCTGCGCGAGCGCGGCCTTCGTTATCCACCAGAATTTCGCGCGCTATCTGGTTCTGCAGTAGGGTGAAATTTCCGGTCTTTCTTGCTTTCGGCAGCATAGATGCCGGCACGCTAAAGATTGCGCCTACGTCGCAGCCCTCCATGCAATGCCCGCAGTAATGGCAGGACGGGCGGTTATCGTACGCTTTTGTCAGCAGAGCCTTGCGCGTCACGATGAACGGAATTGCCAATTTGTCGCAAGCGCGCTTTACTATCAAGTCCGAGCAGCGCATTTTAAGCGGCGGCAGAAACTCGCCGTCGGGTAAAACCGCGAGTCCATCGCGCGACCCGCAGACTCCGATCATCTTTTCGACATAGGAATAGTAGGGCGCAATCTCCTGATAGCTGATCGGCCAGTCTTCTTCGATTCCGGCTACGCTGCGCTCGCGAAAATCCCATTCGGCAAATCGAAAGCACCCGGCGTTCCAGTGGATGCTGCGCCCGCCCACCGCACGAATGCGGTCAATTGAAATCGCGTCGCTGTCCTCGTAGTAGATGGATTCGACCACTTCCTTCGGATATCCAGGTGTGGGCTTCACCCGCTTCGGAAAATCATAGGGCCAAGCGTGAAAATGAAAGTCCTTGTACGCAAGCAGGCGGCCTGCGTCCAGCAGCACAACCTTCGCGCCAGATTCGGCAAGCTCCTTGGACAGGACGCCGCCAGCGGGCCCGGAGCCGATCACACAGACGTCGTAAACCTCATCCTCGGGGCGCTGCATTATGAGGCCTCCGTGTGCTGGCAACCGGGGAAATCATGCAAAGCTTCGTTGCCCTGGTATTGCAGATCCTGATGAATGCCGAGCTTTGATGTGTAATAACCGTCAATGGTCGCTCGCTTCAGCGCGTGAAAGAATCGTTCCTGCATCGTGCCGTGCGGATCTTCGCTGCCGGCAAGTTCGCTCATGATCGCAACCTGCTGTTCGGCCGAACAGCCCGCATACGGATTTCGAAAGCTATTCGCCGCGAGTTCATTGGCCGCGGCGATCCCCTCTCGCCATAGCTTCTTTGTGTCCGGAGCCGCGTCCGCAATGATGATGTCCAGGTACTCGGATACGCCCGCCGCCTTTGCTCCGGGGGAATGCCCGTCGCTTGGAATAACTGTCTCGCACAACGCGTCCAGAGTTTTCACTTCTTCCGGATCAAAATACCGATATCGATATGCAGTGGCTTCTTGTTTTGTGACCGGGGACGAACTGTGGTGACTTTCAGGCGGCGGGTTCTGGCCCAGAACCGGCAACGCGGCTCCTGCGGCGGTACCTGCCAGCCGTTTCAGAAGCGCGCGCCGGCTAGTACCTTCCAATTGTATGTGTTCCTGCATAAGTAGAGCAGTTGCGATTATATTTCGGCGCATTCGACAGCACGATTTTGATGACCGTAATACACTTTGTTTTAGCCCACAAATGCAAACTTCGATGTACTGCTCCAGGCCTGTTTCGGCGGCTCTGGTTCTCCTACTTGGGGCCTGCCTGCAAATACCCGCTCAGACACAGAATGCCGTTGGAGGCAAGAGCACACAAGCGCGTCCTCCTGCTCCGCGCCGGGGTTTTGGCGGTGGCGGCGGCAATTACAAAGAGTACCCTCCAGAGGTGCTTGAGAACGGCCACAAAATCTTCTCGCAAAACTGCGCGTTCTGCCACGGAGCAAACGCCAAAGGCGGGGAGACTGGTCCGGATCTGTTGCGGTCCGTTATTGTTCTCGATGACGAAAACGGCGAGAAGATCGGGCAGGTGGTTCTGAACGGGCGGCCGGATAAAGGCATGCCAAAATTCAACATGACGCCGGAGCAGATCTCCGAGATCGCGGCATTTTTACATGATCGAATCCGGGCGGCCGCGCTGCGCGGAACGTACCAGATCCTGAACATTGTAGTGGGCGATCCGAAAGCGGGCGAGGCTTACTTCAACGGCGCGGGCGGTTGCACGAGCTGCCATTCCGTCTCGGGCGATCTGGCCCATATCGGGTCGAAGTACGACGCCGTAACTATTCAGCAAAAGATCGTCATGCCGCGAGAACAGCGGTACCGCGCGCGCGGCAACGCGCCGGAAACAGCTCCTGTCGCCGTGACGGTCTCGATGCCTTCCGGCGAGACCTTCTCCGGGAAACTCGATCACCTCGACGACTTCACGGTGGCCCTTACCGATGCCCATGGCGACTATCATTCGTTTCCCCGCAACGGAGATATTCCGAAAGTTGAAACAAAGGACCCGCTTAAGGCGCATACAGAGATGCTGACGAAGTACACCGATTCCGACATTCACAATCTGACCGCTTACTTGATTACCTTGAAATGAACATTCGCCGCTTACTGCTTTTCATCTGCTTTGTCATTCTCCCACTCGCGCTAGGGGCGCAGATGCTTGATCCCGCGCTGCTGACGAAGCCGCCCACAGACGCTTGGCCCACCTATAACGGCGATTATTCAGGCCGCCGCTTCAGCCCGCTTACGCAAATAAACCAATTCACGATCAAGACGTTAAATCTCGCGTGGGTCCATCACGCGGTTGGCGGTGACACTCCGCGGTCCATCGTGGGGGGCGAAGGTCCGGCTGAAAAGGAAGGCTCGGAAGCGAGAAATCCCTTTGGCGCTTCGATTAAATCGACTCCGCTGATGGTGAATGGGATTCTCTACTTCACTACTCCGGATAACACCTGGGCGGTGGATGCGCGTTCCGGCCGCGAGCTCTGGCACTATTTCTGGCGCACCAAGGGCGGCATTCACATCGGCAATCGCGGAGTCGGCATGTACGGCAATTGGCTGTTCTTCGAAACTCCGGACAACTATCTTGTTTCCCTCGACGCGAAAACGGGCAAAGAGCGCTGGCATGTCGAGATCGCAGACGTGAAGCAGGAGTATTTCTCGACACCCGCCCCGATCATTGTCGGCAATCACGTGATCGTCGGGACCGGTGGCGATTCGCTGGATGTGCCTGGCTTTCTCGAATCGCATGACCCCGAGACGGGCGCGATTCAGTGGAAGTGGTGGAGCGAGCCTTTGAAGAAGGGCGACCCGGGCTCCGACACCTGGCCGGATGCGTACGCCATGCGGCACGGCGGCGGCATGACCTGGATTCCGGGAACTTACGATCCGGACCTGCACCTGTATTACATCGGAACCGGGAATCCGAATCCGGTAATGGCCGGCCAAAGCCGGAAGGGCAATGACCTTTTCACGTGCTCGATTGTTGCTCTAAACGTTGATACGGGTAAGATGGCGTGGTATTTCCAGGCGTCGCCGCACGACACGCACGATTGGGATTCAGCGCAGACACCGGTTCTGTTCGATGGCGAGATCGACGGCAAACCACGTAAACTGCTAGCGCAGGCCGATCGCAACGGCTACTTTTTCGTGCTTGATCGCACAACCGGCAAAAACATTCTGACCAAATCGTACCTGCCGACCCTGAACTGGTCGAAAGGCGTCAATTCCAGCGGCAACCCGATTCCGAATCCCGAGAAAGAACCGCAAGTCGCGGGCGTCCTGGTTTCCCCGCCTTCCGGTGGCGCGACGAATTGGCCGCCGCCCAGCTTCGATCCTGAAACTGGGTTATTCTACGTCAACTCATCGGACTCTTTCAGCATGTTTTATCTGACCGACACCGATCCGCATCCGGAGGGCTATGGTGCAGCGGAACGCGGTGCCGGCTCACTCGGTCGCGCACTCCAGGCCATAGACTATAAAACCGGCAATACGGTTTGGAAGCATGAATATCCCGGTGGAGGCGGAGGCGGCGGTCTTCTGTCCACGGCCGGCAAGCTGCTTTTTTCCGGCGATGGTTCCGATCATCTGATCGCCTTCGATCCCGCCAACGGAAAGATCATTTGGCACGCCGGTCTCGGCGCAAATGTCAGCAACGGCCCGGAGACGTATATGCTTGACGGCAAGCAATACCTTGTTGTGGGTGCGGGGGATTCGCTTTACTCATTCGCGCTGGCTGATTAGTGCTCTATTGCGGGAGCCCGAGCTCCGACGTGCTCCCTGCAGGGCGTGCGGGCGAACTTAGGGGAACTAGTGCGCCGCCGACGGGCTCCAAATGTCGAGGACGCCATTGGAAGTGTGTTGATTGGCATTGCCTTCTGGGAGAGCGATCTTGCCATCCACGACAATCGGGCTGTTCCAGTGACCGGTACCGCTTTCCAGATCGGCAATCTGAGTCCCCTTCAGTGGATCGTAGACACGCAGGCCGCCCCGAGGATTGTAGATGTAGAGCAGGCCGCCCGCCACTACCGGGCTGGTCCCGCCGTTGCCGTTCTTCCACATCGCGACCAGCTTGCCGCTTTTAAGCATCCAGGCCGCAGTGCCGTTCGCGTCGGCGGCGAACATCCACGTTTCCGCGTTATGATGCCAGACCGCCGGAGCGGTGAACAAATCAGCACCCGAAGGTGTCGACACAGTTTGCATCTCATGATCCCTATGGGGAGCAGTTCCAGCAATGCCCTTGATGCTGAGCAGTCGTATCAGCCCGTCCTTACCGCCCTGCGCTAACGCATCGCCGCCCAGGAGCACCGGTGAACTGGAGCCGATGTCGAGGTCGCGATCATTGAGTTCGGCATTATTCGTTGGAGTGTAGTTGCCGAGCATACGGGTGGCATCCGAATTGAGTTCGAGGACGGCATCGCCCCAATTCGTCTTGCCATCGTAGGGGCCATTGCCCGTGGCCACGAAGATGTTGCCGGTTGTCGCATCGATCACGGCTCCGGCGCGCCCCCAAATCGCGGATTGGGTATCCGGGCAAGAGCTTGGCTCCAGCGACCCAGCGCGATTGCTGCAAAGCGAGTTCCATACATGCAGCAGCTTGCCGGTTTGCGCGCCGAGAATGGCGACGTGGCCCTGGTACGGCGGCCGATCACCGACATAGCCGCCAGTAACCGCAATGATGCGGCCGCGAAACTCCTTTAATGGCGAGGTGATTTTCTCGCGCTGGGGTAGCAGTGTGATCGGAGTCGTCCACAACACATGGCCGTCGGAAACGGCGAGCTTCTGAACGGTGCCATCAGGCGATGCGGCGTAGATGTGCTGGCGGTCGGGGTCGGCCACCGGGGTGCTGTTCGTGATCTGGCGGGTACCAGCCCATGAGGAGTACTTGGGTGGCGTATACTCCCAAAGAATGCCACCATCGTTGGCGTCTATGGCAATCGTTTTCCCGTAGGTGGTGGTCACGAAAAAGACATTGCGCTTCGAGCCCTTTACCGTCGCGCCATGGAGATAGATAGCGGAAGCATCCACTGTGCCATCGAGCTTGACTTCACGCCGGCTGAGTGAGGCGACATTGGCGGCGGTAATGCCCGTAGGGCTGGTTGGCGCGCTGGAACTGGCCACGTCCCAGCCAAACTGGATCCAATCATTCCCCGCGTGCTGGGCGGCGAGGGACTCGTTTCCTATTTCGGTCAGAATAAAAGCGAACAGAACCAATCGACACAAGAGAGCCACACTTCCAGCTTAGGCTCGATCATGTGAGGCGCCATTCCAGTATCGATGTACGTCAGGCTGACTTACAGTAGCATTCCGGCGATACAGGCTGACATGAAATTCGCCAGGGTGCCGACGAGCATCGCTTTCAGGCCGAGACGGGCCAGGTCTGATTTTCGTGCTGGAGCCAAGGCTCCGATTCCGCCAATCTGGATCGCGATGGAACCGAGATTTGCGAATCCGCACAAGGCGAACGTCGCAATGACGAACGACCGCGGCTGGAGCAGCGATCCCACTTTGCCCAGGTCTACGAAAGCGACAAATTCGTTCAGGATCATGCGCGTCCCTAGCAGATTGCCGACGGTAGCGCAATCGTTCCAACTCACTCCGAGAGCCCAGGCGACCGGCGCGAATAGAAGACCTAAAATCTGCTGCATGGACGGGGGTACCCAAGGCAGATAGGAATGGGCCCATGCCAATCCGCCATTCATCATCGCGATAAGAGCGAGAAAGGCAATCAGCATTCCGGCGATATTCAGGGCGAGGTAGAGGCCGTCATATGCGCCGCGGGCGGCCGCGTCGATTACATTAACACCCTGGCGCTCCACTTCGATACTCACGGTGCCGCGAGTTACCGGGCTGCCGGTCTCCGGCACGAACATCTTGGCCAACATTAGAGTAGCGGGTGCAGTCATGATTACGGCCGTGAGTAAGTGGGCGATAGACACACCGGCGATAGCGACATAAGCAGCCATAACCGCTCCGGATACGTGGGCCATGCCGCTGACCATTACGGTGAAGAGTTCGGATTCGGTGAGGCTTTCCAGATATGGCCGGATTGTTACGGGGGCTTCGGTCTGGCCCATCACAATGCTAGCGGCGACGCAGGTGGTTTCCGCGCCGCTGGTTCCCATGAAGCGCTGCATGAAGACGGCCATAGCCTTCACAAAGAGCTGCATGAGGCCGAGGTAGTACAGGATGGCGAAGAATGAGCAGATAAAGATAACAATGGGCAAAATTTGAAACGCGAAGATGACCCCGAACTGGCTGCTTTTCATGCCCAGCTTGTCGCCAAACACGAAGCTGGATCCCGCGGTCGTGTAATTCAGCAGGGCATTTACGAACAAGCTGACACCGTAGAAAATTTTGCCGAAGGCGGTCTTGAGAATTAATAAGGCGAAGGCAAACTGCAGGACGACGCCCCACAGCAAGACTCGTTTCTGAATTGCCGAACGGTGAGTTGAAAAAAGGTACGCGCAGAGGAGGATGGCGATCAGGCCGACGATCCCGTCGAATCTTGCCATCCAGGGGCGGGAATTAGCTGACGACTTCTAAGATCAAGTCGCGCTCATCCACGGTCTGTTGGGAAATCTTGAATGCGTCTTCCACCAGTTCCGCGGCTTCTTCGAGATGCTCTTCGCGGGTGTAATAGATGCGGCAGAGAATACTGCCAGCGTCGATTTTTTGACCGACCTTCACCTCAAGGATTACGCCAACGGCCGGATCAATGGAATCTTCCTTGGTATTCCGTCCTGCGCCGATGAGGGAAGAGGCCTGGCCGATTAGTTCAGCATCAATCGCGCTAACATAGCCCGCCCGGGCAGTGGTGATTTCCTGCGCGCCGGTTGCGTTCGGCAGCAGATCGAAGCGGTCCAAAACCTGCGGATTTCCGCCTTGTGCCTGAATGACTTCCTTCAGCTTGCGATAGCCGGACCCATCGAGGAGATTGGCTTGCGCTATCTCGCGGGCCTCATCGAGGCTCTTAGAGACTTTGCCAAGATAGATCATTCGCGCCGCGAGTTCAAGAGAGATGCGGGTTAGATCAGCCGGACCGGCGTTCTGGAGCGTCTGCGAAACCTCCATCACTTCAAGCGCGTTGCCAACCGCGTAACCGAGCGGCTGGCTCATGTCTGTGATCAGCGCCTGGACTCGTTTGTCCATGCGGCGACCAATTCCGACCATCATTTGCGCCAGACGCCGCGCGTCCACCTGCTTCTTCATGAATGCGCCGGAGCCGACCTTGACATCGAGCACAAGCGCATCCAGACTAACCGCCAGTTTCTTGGCCATGATGGATGTGGCGATGAGGGGAATGGACTCCACCGTGGCAGTTGCATCACGTAGGGAGTACAGCTTGCCATCAGCGGGCGCTAGCTCTGGCGTCTGGCCGATAAATGCCAGATTGTATTGTTCCAAGAGGGCGCGAAACTCGTCGAGGCTGAGATCCGTGCGAAAGCCCGGGATGGATTCGAGCTTGTCGAGGGTTCCGCCGGTGTGGCCGAGGGCGCGTCCGGAAATCATAGGCACGATGACGCCTGCAGATGCGGCGAGCGGGGCCGCGATCAAACTGGTTTTGTCACCGACACCGCCGGTTGAGTGCTTATCGACTTTGATGCCCGGAATAGACGAAAGGTCGACGATCGAGCCTGAACCTAGCATCGATTCCGTCATGGCGCTTACTTCCCGATCGGACATTCCGGAGAAATAAACGGCCATGAGGAAGGCTGACATTTGGTACTCGGGAATGTCGCCGCGAGTATAGCCATCAATGAGGAACTGGAGTTCCTCGACGGCGAGTTCTTCTCCGTCCCGCTTGCGGTGAATCAGGTCGACAGTACGCATTTACGAATACTAAGCGTACCATTCTCAATGGTTTGAACGTTTCGAAAAACTCCCGAAACAGAACCCAAATAGGGGTTTACGGCAACTCACCCGCCAGCAGGCTGGCCAGTTCTCCGGCGGCGACTCGCCACCCTACATAGAAGGATCCGAAGAGCGCATAGACGGCGCTCACTTCGTCAAAGCGCATTTCGTAGATCAGCTTCTTAAAGACGAGTGGATCGTCGGCGAAGAGATCTACACCCCACTCCCAGTCATCGAGTCCAATTGACCCGGTGATAATCTGGCGAACGCAATCGGCGTAGCGGCGGCCAATCATTCCGTGCTCGTGCATCATGCGCTGGCGTTCCGGCATCGGCACGGTGTACCAGTTCTTCTGTTCCGCTCGCTTCCGATCCATGGGATAAAAGCAAAGATACTTGGCTTTCGGAATCTCCGGAAACAGGCGCGGGGCCATGGCGGCGGACTGACGCGCCGTCAGTTCCGCGATAGCAGTCCTCCATTCCGGGGAATGCGGTTCAAGGGCTTGCTCGGAGAGCTGCCCGTAGGTTTTGGCCGACGATTCATATAACCCAAGCTCGACAACCGAAATATAGGAGTGAACCGGTTCCAGGTAATCAAAAAGAGGTAAGCGGGCAAGCGCAAGCTCCGCCCTGTGGAGATCCTCCAGGGAGTCGCGAAAATGAAGCAGCATTAGATCCGCTTTGTGCCCGATATGCGAGTAGAGAGCGGATTGATTAGGATGTCCTTCGCTGGCCCCCGCTTCGAACGCGCAGAGGCGGGGCAGCGCTTCTTCGAGCATACGTTCCCGGTGGGGAGCCGAGAGCGTACGCCACGCGGGACGGCGGATGCGAAACATCTGATGCAGCGCGTATGAACCCTCTAGTGTTAGCGGAACGGCGGGCAATTCAGCCACGTTGCATCTCCCACTCGACTGCAGGTAACCCGGGCATGTCATAACGATAACGCCCCTGGAAAATGTCTTCGAACAGATCCACGGTCTGCTGATGAATCAGGCCGTTGTCCGCCAGCAGATATTTTCCATGCAGATCTAAAGTCTCACCCCGCATTCCCGAGACTTTGCCGCCGGCCTCTTCCACCAGCAGTGTGCCGGCCGCCATGTCCCAAGGGTTCAGACCGAACTCCCAAAAGGCCTCCAGTCGGCCACAGGCGGTATATGCCAGGTCGAGCGCCGCGGAACCGCCCCGGCGCACTCCGTGGGTGACCATGGCGAGCTGGTAATAGAAGTGAATGTTCACATTTTGGTGGCGTTTGCGGCTGGGAAAGCCGGTTGCGACTAGGGAATCATTCAGCACGGGAGCACTACTTACACGAATGGGAGCGCCGTTCAGCCGGGCGCCCGCTCCTCGCTCGGCTGCAAATAATTCACGATTGAGCGGATCGAAAATGACGCCAGCGATCACCTCCCCTTTCCGGGCGAGCGCCAGCGTCACATTCCACATCGGAAAGCCGTGGGCAAAGTTTGTGGTTCCATCGAGCGGGTCAACATACCAGCGAAGTTCGGCGTCCATTTCGGCACGGCCGCCCTCCTCGGCAACAATGCCGTGCTGCGGAAACCGCTCTTTCAGGAGCTTAACGATGAGCTGTTCGCTGGCGCGGTCGGCGGCGGTAACTAGATCGTAAGCGCCCTTCAATTCGAAACCGACGCCACGGTGCGCGAGCAGCACCTGTCCGGCTTGGCGCGCGATCTCAATCGCGGCGTCCAGAAAATTTTCCATATATCTTTTAGTTCAGCACAGGGATTGACTTGAGCAGTCCGATTTGGGTCGCTTACGTCAGCTCACGGCTCGTAATAGCCGCTTCGCGCCGATACTCTCATAGACGGATCATGCGTCTGAACCGCAACGGGATGAAACCGGCCGGACTCCTCTAAGACATTATGTGGGTAGTAGCCGAGCAGGTATTGTGTCCGCAGTTCCTTCAGAATGTCAACGAAGGCTTGATCCAAGCGGTCGAACCCTTCCGGGTAAAAGATGCGGCCACCGGTAGAGGCAGCCAGCGTGGCGAGAGCGTGTTCGCCTCCGATATTCCTTCCGGCCTCATTGGGAATTGGAACGACCACAATTGGATAGATGACGGTATCGGACCGCTGGGCGGCTGCGAGCGCATCCTGGTAGCGCTTATAGCTGGTGGTATCTCCGCCGTCGGTGACAACCACCAAAACATGCCGCCCATCTCGGCCTGAGAGCGTATCGCTCGCAAGATAGACGGCATCGTAGAGTGAGGTTCCGCCCTCACCGTGCAGCGCGCGAAGGACGTGTTGGGCCCGGCGGCGGCTCCGTGAATAGTCCACCTCCAAATTCGTGCGCCAATTGAAGCTGAATACCGCGAAAGTATCATCCGGATTACCGGCGTCGAGCAGCGTGGGAATAAAGCGCAATACGGAGTCTTCCTCGTAATGCAGGCTGGTTTCGGTGCTGCCGCTGGTATCGATCAGAATGGCCACCGAGAGCGGCAGCGAGGTATTGCGCTCGAACACAGCAATGTCCTGAGGAATACCGGTGTCCTGCACGACGAAATCCTGCTTTTTGAGATTCGTGCACAACACGCCGGCATTATCACGTACGGAGACCAGCAGGCGGACCAGATTTACTTTTATGCCGAATGTAGGCTGTGCAGCAGGCGCGTTCTTTGCATGAGGCTGAGGATTTGCCGCGCGGGGAGAATCCGCCGGTTTAAACTGAGCCCAACAGGGAATGCAGATGCACCAGAGTAAAAGCGCGCGCTGCAGCCTGAAGAAACGGTCGCGTATCATTGCGGCGCTGAACTTTCGAGTATGCGCTGGTCCCACTCGCCGTCAACCCAGACTGCTCCATCTGCGAAGAATTCCTTCTTCCAGATAGGCACCTGGCGCTTGAGCCGGTTGATACCCTCCAGCGCGGCCTCAAACGCTGGTTTGCGGTGCGGCGCTGTGGTGATGATGGCAACGCTCGCTTCCCCGATTTCCAAACGGCCCAAGCGATGAATCATTCCGATGCGTCCGATGGCGTATGAGGAACCGATTTCTCTGCCAATGCGCGCCATTTCCTGGATCGCCATCTGTTCGTAACACTCGTATTCGAGGTACACGGTGGCACGTCCGCTGGTGTTGTTCCGAACAATGCCTTCGAAAACGACGACGGCTCCGTCTTCGGGCCGCTGTAGGGCTGTGGCGAGCCGTTGCGGTTCGATCACTTCACGTGTAATCACGAATAGGTGCCCGCCCGGATCGCAAATGACAGGACCGGAACCGCCGCTCACTGGCGGCAAAAAAGCAACCTCGTCGTTGTCCCTAAGCACTGTATCCAGCGGCGAGAATTCCCGATTCCTCGCAAATACAATCGACGAACGCTTGTCGCGCAGGGTTGCAAACCGTTCCGCGTAGCTCTGGAACAAGCTGCCGATGGTGGCGCCGGCCCCAATTTCAATCGTATCCTCGGCTCGCCCAATGATGTCTTTCAGGACCCCGAAAAAGAGCACCCTGATGCGCATGTCCAAATGCTAACAAGGATGGAAAGACCCGGTGATGTTCCGATCTGTCGGGTTCTGGGAAAACCGCGCGGAGTCTCCGTGGCAAGCCAAAGGCACATAGGAGGTGCGGTCATGATATAAAAAGGCAAGCGCAAGGGGCGCATCCGGTCCGCGGAAAGGGTAGAAGCCCACTCGATTCCATTCGTTTTTTGCGAACTTCTTTCAGCCCGATAATGCGGATAGCGGGCGACCGATGGAGGGAGATCGCTATGCCGGCCAATTCTGAAGGCGCGACGCGCTCGCTGCCTGAACATCCCAATCTTCGCCACTTAAAGGACCAAGCGAAAGATCTCTTCAACGCTGGAAAAACCAAGTCACTTACCGATGCGCAGTTCAAGATCGCGCGAATGTATGGGTTCGTAAGCTGGTCAAAATTAAGAGCGCACATCGAAACTCTCGAAGAGACCGGCGCACTCAAACAAGCGATCGACACGAATGATTTCGAGCGGGTTAGAGTGCTCATGAGCAACAATCCCGAGCTGCACCGGGCGCCACTCGGCTCTAACCAAAATGGGCCGCTCACCTGGGTAGCTGAATGCCGAATCCCGTGGGAACGGCCCGGGTGGGTCAGGCTCGCGATGGCGCAATGGATGATCGACAACGGATCCAATGTGCACCAGGGCGGCGATGGTCCGTTGATGCGAGCCGCGCTCTTTGGCGATCGCATCCCGATGATGGAGTTGCTGGTTGCGAGCGACGCCGACGTGAATGCAGAATGGAACGGCGATTTCCCAATCATTTTCAGCCCGTGCGAAACGGTAGACCCGGTCGCGCTGCAGTGGCTACTGAATCACGGTGCGAATCCGAATTGCGCCAGGCCGGCACGTAAGTATCCGGGAACAGCGCTCGATTACGTGATCCAATCCTATTCGCGAAACCAGGAACTCGCGACCTGCATTGATATTCTGCTTAGGGCGGGAGCGACGACGAAATACAACGTACCCGCTGTGTTCGATCTGCTGCGAAACCGGCTGGATCTCCTTGCAAAGCATCTTGATGCCGATACTGCGCTGGTGCACCGGCATTTTGCGGAACTCGATTTTGGCACGACGGCGATGCGCAGGCTGACCCTTGAGGGAGGGACGCTGCTGCACGTTGCCGCGGAATATTGCAATGCGGATGCTGCCCGCCTTTTACTCGATCGCGGTGCTGGAGTAAACGCTCGTGCAGCGGTGAATGATGCGGGTGTAGGAGGGCAAACTCCCATTTTCCATTCGGCATCGCAGTTTGGTGACAAAGGATTGGAAGTTACGCGACTACTTCTCGATCACGGAGCGGATGCAACTATTCGGGCAAAGCTTCCGGGTCAACATGATGATCCGAGCGATTTCGTTGAAGGCACAGCCTTGGCTTATGCCTCCAGGTTTCCCGGCGAGGATGAAAGCCATGCGGGCCGCCTTGCAAATCGTAAAACGACCGGACTGTTGCGAAAAAACATGCCTTTTGTTAGTGAGTCCTGATCGATTCTCGTTATCCGAAGCGTAATGAGCAGTAACTCCCCTCATCAACGCCCCAATTCGTGAGATCTGCCCGGCGCGGCTATATTGGGCAAGATGCCAAAACATCAAACGCGTTTCCGGGTGCGTTATGCGGAGACCGACCAGATGGGCGTAGTCTACTACGCGAATTATTTGGTCTGGATGGAGATCGGGCGGGTGGAGCTGGTCCGCTCCCGTGGTTTCGATTACAAGGAACTGGAGGAGACCGAGGGTTTGTATCTTTCCGTTATCGAGGCAAGCTGCCGGTATCTTTACCCGGCTCGCTATGACCAGGAGATTGTGGTTCGAACCGAAGTGGTGCGGTCCAGTACCCGGGTCATTGAATTTTGGTACGAGATTCGTTCGGCCGAGCCGGATCGAGTCCTGGCGGAGGGTTCGACCCGGCATATCTGGCTGAACCGCGATTGGCGCCCGGCGCGTTTGCCGGAGCGGTATCACGGGGTGTTGGAGATTGGGTGAGGACGGCTACCGCACTCGATAAGGTCAGCCGATCCAGATCTCGGTAGCGGTTGCGGGAGGAGCGCCGCGATGGACCTGGGTTTTGATGCGACCGATCCGCCGCGAAATCACGTTCCGGAAGCGCTTGGCAGCGCGGCCGATTGCGAGCATGATGTTGGTATCCTTCTCCTCAATGCGAATGGCCGAGCCATCGTGAAGTCTGGCGGTGAGCCGGCAGACCGTGTCCACGCCGCCGCGAGGGCCGTTCTCATCAACCAGGTGGACTGCAATTTCCCGCAAGTGCTGCTCGAAGCGATTGGCGGCAAAGCGCAACCGGTACTCAATTCGCTTCCTCAGACGCTTCTTCACTTCTATGCCATGACTGCCGACAAATAACAACATGATGCCTCCAACCTCAGTTCTAGCATCTATACGCCCTTAACGAAAAATAGAAAGTTTCGCCACCATCCATCGTTTTTACCGATGAAATTAGTCTGAAGCAAAGAGCGTGTTTCGAGCCATTTCTGTGATTGCAGCAACGGCCGGATGCTTAATCTTACGCTCCGCCGAGACGGCGTAAAAATCTTCCGCCACGGAATCCAACTGGCCTATGGGCACCACCCGAACGTAGCGTTTCACCTCATCTTCTATCGCGCTTGGCGCGGCAAAGATCCCCACTCCGGAATGGCCAAACACGTTTAAGAGCGCGTTGTCCTGGAACTCGCCGATGATGCGGGGACGAATGCCATGCAGGGTGAACCAGCGCTCCAGGTCACGGCGTAACGCCGATCTTTCCATGGGAAGGAGGAAAGGCGCTCCGTCCAGACGAGCCGGAAAATCCTTCCGATAGCGCGCGGCCATGGCAGAGGCGGCGAAGAGGGAAACGCCGGACGATCCGAGCCGGTGGCTAAAAACACGGACGCGCACGGAATGAGCGGGCGTGTGGGTGAGAACGAGATCGAGTTTGTGGGCCGACAGACCGGCGAGCAGTTCTTCCGGTTCGTTCTCATGGCAGACAAGTTGGACCGGATCTTTGAGGGCAAACACGGGCTGCAAGATGCGGTATGCGATGAGCTTGGGAATAAGATCCGAAATGCCTACCGTAAAACGAATGGGGCGGCCGCGGGGCCTGCCCTTCAGCACATTCGTCAACTCCCGCCCTAAGCCAAAGATCTCGTCCGCGTATTGGAACACGAGCCGGCCTGTTTCCGTGAGAACAAGCCGCCGGCCTGATCGAGTGAAGAGCTTTTCTCCCAGGCTGTCCTCGAGAGCGCGGAGCTGACCACTGATAGTAGGTTGCGCTAAACGCAGTTCCTGGCAGGCGCGAGCAATGCTGCCCTCCTTTGCAACCACCCAGAAATAGAGCAGATGATGATAGTTGAGCCAGTCCATCGCGGGTCTCTTACAGCTTAGGATACATCGCTAAAATAGATGGGTTGTGCTTAAAGTATCTATTTGCCTATGTATCGCAATGTTCGTAAGATCGGTGCAGGAGAACAAAACGATGAGAAAATCTTTGAAAAGCGCGGCCGCTTTACTGGGTATCGGAATGATGGCGATCCCGTTAACCGCCGCAGTGAATTCCAGAAGCTCCGGCATACCTGATGCAAGCGCAGTGTTCGCTGAGACGACACCGTCAACAGCCGCTCAAAAGGAAGTGACAGCGCTTCTGAAGCAGATACAAACCCGAGCGCGAGCGACCTCGGAGCACGCGGCGAAGCTGGAATCGTTCGCACGCGGGCGAGAGGTAGGCTTTCAAACGCACGCTTACGAGCTGAATCGGGCGGCGGGCGCTATCAACGCGATGGGGACTGACCTGAGCCGATTGCAGGCACTTCGGGCCGAGGCATTGCCCTGGCAGCAAATGGTCATCAACCGGCTTGAACCGATGTTGGCCGGCCTCGCAGAGCATACAACGGATGCCATCGAAGGCTTGAATGCAAACGTGGCCCGTATGAATGTGGCGGAATACCGGGAGTCGATCGGGAACGTATCCGACTATTCCGATCAGGTGCGCAATCTGATTTCCGCTAACGTCGATTACGCGAAAGCGCGTGAAAGGCTGAACCGCCTGCAGACTCTGCAGGTGGAAAGCTAAAAACCCCAAATGGGAGGTGCTTGAAGAGGCGCCTCCCGATTTTTTTGTCCGGGCATATAGTGGGGCATTTCATCACAGACGCCATCGCTGCGAAGATGAAGGAAATGATCCATGTGATTCTGCCGGTTGGCCTGCTGCAATGCAACTGCTCCATTTTCGGAGATGAGCAGAGCGGCGAAGCGATCGTTATCGATCCGGGCGACGAGATTGAGAAGATCACGGCGGAATTGGAGAGGCATCAGCTCAAGGTAAAGGCGATTGTCATTACGCATGCGCACATCGATCATGTCGCCGGCGCGCACAAGCTGCGGGCCTTAACAGGCGCTCCGGTGTATATGAATGAGCGCGACAGAGAGCTGCTGGAAGCGCTCGCGACGCAGGCACAGTGGCTCGGGGTGGAGGCTCCGCCGCGGACGGAGGTGGATGTCGCGGCAGACGCAGGCACGGTTTTGCGCCTGGGCACTGCCGAGTTTCAGGTTCTTGCAACGCCCGGTCATACGCAAGGCAGCCTGTCGCTCTGGATTCCGAAAGAGAACAAGTTGATCGCAGGCGACACGCTTTTTCGCGATTCAATTGGCCGGACCGACCTGCCAGGCGGCAACTCCCGCCAGATCCTTTCCTCCATCAAGACTCAGCTTTTGAATTTGCCAGAGGATGCGGCTGTGATACCGGGCCACGGGCCAAAGACAACCATAGGCAGAGAAAAGGAGCGGAATCCGTTCCTTCGCGGGCTCTAAACTGGGAAAAGCTTCAGCCATGAACATTCCAAACTGGCCTCAGGCTGACGAACGCGAGGCGGAGTTGCTCCGGATGGTACTGGAGAGCCCACAATGGGGCGGATTCCATCCGTTTATTGAAGAGTTTCAGCGGAGCTTCGCGGCCTATCAGCAGTCGTCGTACGGAATCAGCGCATTCAACGGGACCGTGACGCTGGAACTGGCGCTCGAGGTTTTGGGAGTCGGCGCTGGGGATGAGATCATCGTTCCGGCCATCTCGTTTGTTTCGACGGCTACTGCGGTTTCAAGAGTAGACGCACAGCCGGTGTTTGTGGATATCGAGCCGCACTCCTTCAATATTGATCCCGCACGCGTACGACAGGCGATTACGCCGAAAACAAAGGCAGTAATTGGGGTTCACTTCGGGGGAGCGCTATGCGAAGTTGGGGAACTGGGCGAAATCTGCCGTGAGTACGGCTTGGCTTTTCTGGAGGATGCGGCGCACGCGCACGGCGCGGAATGGGATGGGAAACGCGCCGGAACCTTTGGAGTCGCCGGGTCCTTTAGCTTCCAGAATGGCAAAGTGCTTTCCTGCGGGGAGGGCGGCATGCTGGTAACTTCCGACGCGGAATTTGCGGAACGCGCGCACTCTATCGCGAACTGCGGCCGCATCGCGGGGCGGAGCTTTTACGAGCATTACCGGATAGGAACAAACTTCCGAATCTCGGCGTTCCAAGCGGCGGTTTTGCTGGCGCAGTTCGAACGTCTGCCCGATCAGATCGCCCGGCGCACAGCGAACGCAGAACTGTTGAAATGTCTGCTTGATGATGTTCGGGAGATTAGCTGGCAGAAGCAGCCTGCGGCGATGACGCAGAATCCGCATTATCTGCTGGCGGGAAGAATTCGCGATTCCAGATCACGAGATGAGTTCTGCCGGGCGCTATCCGAGGCGGGCGTGCCCTGTACGCCTTTTTACCCGCATACGCTTTACGAGAATCCGGCCTATCGAGAGGCGGCCTGCCGCGTGATGCCGTGCCCTGTTGCGAAAGACTGCATACGGGATGCCTTCTGGTTACCGCACCGGGTTCTGCTGGCCGATGAGGAGACCATTCGCCAGGTGGCGACGGTGATTCGCTGCGCGGCGAAAGGAAATCAGCGCTTTGCCGGGTCGGTACCGGACGCATCGCCGGTTGCCGAGCCTATCCGCTGACCGGTGACCTTGAACTGCGTGTCGTGCCGGTGCACGAAGCCCAGGCGCTCCAGTTCCACCTCCTGGGTGCTCGGATCGGTCTTCAGCTTCTGGATGTGCAGCTTCTTCGCATCGATATCCCGCTGCAGGTTCGCGTTCTGTTCCTCCAGAGACCGGATCTCCTGGCGCTTCTCCGAGAGTGCGCTCAAACCCTGCGGTCCGCGCAGCATAATTGTGGCGTAGGCGGCCAGCCCGGCAAGAGCCGCAACTGCTGCGATCGGCCGAAGAAAGGAACCTAGCATCACGAATAATCTTCCTTACATCTCTTTATAAACTTGTTTGAAAGAAAGGTCCAGCGAAAACAGATCTCCATGAGCGATGCGATCGTCATTTTCTGTACCTGCCGCGATGCAGAGGAAGCGCGCCGCATAGCGCATGAACTGGTAAAGTGCCGGCTGGCGGCATGCGTCAACATTCTGCCGTCCATTGAGAGCATTTACCGATGGCAGGGCCAGGTCGAGAGTGCCCATGAAGTGCTGCTTCTGATTAAAACGCTTCGGGAACGATTTTCAGAACTGCAGGAGCGAGTCATACATCTGCATAGTTACGAGACGCCCGAAATTATCGCAGTCCCAATAGCTGAGGGGCTAGAGAAGTATCTCGCCTGGATAGGCGAAAACGTATAGGTTCTAATCGAATCATACATGCGGCTTGGTTCGTTGCTGTTGATTCTGGCGAGCTCGCCACTACTGTTTGCGCAGGAGACACCTCTAACGGTTCTGCCCTACACACCAGTGCTGGAAACGCACTTCATGGATAGATCGGTAGACCCTTGCACGGATTTCTACAAGTATGTCTGCGGAAACTGGAATAGACTGAATCCAATTCCACCAGACCAGGCGCGCTGGGACGTGTACTCGAAGCTGACGAACGAGAACGAGTGGTTTCTATGGGGATTACTGCAGGAAGTCTCTCAGCCGAAGAGCGCGCGTTCGTCTAACGAGCAGAAGACCGCCGATTTTTTCCACGCGTGCATTGATGAAAAGGCAGTCGAAAAGGCCGGAATTGAGCCGCTGAAGCCGACGTTAGAGTTGATCGCAAATCTGAAGTCCGTTAACGGCATTGCGGGATACGTGGCGGGAGAACATCGCAGCGGCATTGACCGGGGAGTTCTGTTCGGTTTCGGCTCGGAGCAGGATTATGACGGTGCAGGGCAGATGATTGCGGTGGCGAAGGCCGGCGGTCTGGGTCTCCCCGATCGGGATTACTACACCAAGACGGATGCAAAGTCGCAGGAGATCCGGCAGAAGTACGTTGAGCACGTGCAGCACATGCTCGAGTTGCTGGGCGAATCCGGGCCTGACGCAGAGGCTGATGCGCAAGCGGCGATCAGGATCGAAACCGCCCTGGCGAAAACCTCTTTGACTCGGGTTGAGAAGCGCGATCCATACAACCTGAAACACAAGTTGACCCGTGCCTACCTGAGGCGGATGACGCCTGCGTTTGACTGGGACACCTACTTGAACACGCTTGGCGCGCCGGGATTTCAGACCATAAACGTGACTGAGCCGAAGTTCTTCGAGAAGCTGAACGGGGAGCTTGGCGGCGAGAAACTGCCCGTCTGGCAAGCGTATCTGCGCTGGCATCTGGTCAATTCACAAGCGCCGTATTTATCATCGGCTTTCGCGGAGGGGCATTTCGATTTTTTCGACAAGTATCTGCGAGGCGTTAAGGCGCTGCCGCCGCGTTGGAAAAAGTGTACGCGACTGGTAGATCGGGAACTGGGGGACGCGCTCGGCCAGGTTTTTGTGGCGAAGACGTTTTCGCCTGGGATAAAACGCGAAGCTTTACAGGTGACCCGCCAGATTGAAGAGGAGATGGGCCGGGATATCAAGGAACTGACGTGGATGAGCGAGCCGACCAAGCAGCACGCGCTGGAGAAACTGCACGCGGTAGTGAACAAGATCGGCTACCCGGATAGATGGAAGGATTACAGCAGCGTCCAAATCAAGCCGGACGATTTTCCAGGGAACGTGGCACAGGCGGCGGAATTCGAAGAGCGGCGTGAGTTGAACAAGATTGGCAAACCGGTGGACCGCACCGAATGGTTCATGACACCGCCGACAGTGAACGCGTATTATGACCCGCAGATGAACGACATCAACTTTCCGGCAGGCGTTCTGGAACCGCCGCTGTTCGACCCGAAGCTGGATGCAGCGCCGAATTACGGCAATACGGGAGCGACGATAGGCCACGAGTTGACCCATGGCTTCGACGATGAAGGCAGACGATTTGACGCGCAGGGGAATCTGAGGGATTGGTGGACGCCAAAAGACGCAGAGGCGTTCGAAGAGCGGGTTGCCTGCGTGCGGAATCAATATGGAAAATACGTTGCTATGGACGACATTCATATCAACAGCAGTTTGACGCTGGGGGAAGACGTTGCGGATTTAGGCGGTACGCTGCTAGCCTATATTGCCTGGAAGCAAGCGACAACAGGCCAGGACCTTCACTCCATTGACGGGCTGACGCCGGAGCAGCGATTTTTCGTCGGCATGGCGCAATGGGCTTGCGGAGACGAGCGCCCGGAAAGCAAGCGGCTGCACGCGATCACCGACCCGCACTCGCCGGATGAATACCGCATCAACGGCGTGGTCGCCAACCTTCCCCAATTTGGAGAGGCGTTCGGATGCAAAGCGGGTCAACCCATGATGCGAGTGAAGGCTTGCCGCGTGTGGTGAAAGTTTCCTGCTATTGCGGTGGAGGCTTCGGGTGGGCAGTTTTGCCCGGCGATGCTGGGTCATCTTCGGAATTCGGAGTGTAGGTGATGCGCGATTCGGCCTCGAATTTTCGGTAATTGGTGAAACTGATCTCGTTGCGGATGTGGTTCGACGGGGTTACGAGAGTAACAACCGCCTGATCCGGCAACACATAGGTTTGGCCGCCGATGACAACATCAGCGTAGTCAATTGTGGTAGAAATACTCCTGGTCTGAAGTTGCGGTGGAATATCGCTGGGGTTACTGGTTATTCGCCAGATTGCGCCGGTCGCCGGGTCCGCGTAAATCGAGCCATGGTACGGAACAACCGCTTTAGCGAGATCGCCGAGCGTCAGGCTCAGGGTCGAATGCTGTTTGTCAATCGAATAATCAAAAACGACAAGCCACTTGCCTCGAACGGGCTCCCAGCCTGCCCAGGAAAAGTCGGCATCCGTAATGGAGCCGAAAACGCGCTCCATTAACATGCCAAACTCACCCTCCGTTACCAGCGGACGCCGCCAGAACCCGGGGTGCGAACTGACGGGGCGGTTGTTCACAAACTGCAGTGTTCGCTTCTCGCGGCCGTCGATATAAACTAGCTTGGAGCCAAGAGTGTCGCCTTTGTGCCAGTGCTTCGGCTTCTTACCGGCTTCGAACTGGCGGGTCACTTGTTCACAGATAAAATCAGGCAGATTTTGGACATACCGTTCCGCATACTGCCGGACGGCGGAGAGAATTTCCTTCTGGCGCGCGGGAGATGGAGCTGGAGGCTGCTGAACGTCCGCAGCCAGGCCAGGCAGGCACAGGGACACCGCGAGGAACGGGATGGCGCGTAGCTGCTTAGGGTACGACGTAGCGGATCTCGGGCCCCGATGTTGTTGTATCACGGCCCGGCCCAAATCCGGCCGGCGAAACGGAATTGCCGCGGGGCGGGTCCACAAGGTGTGACACCCGAACGGAACCTGTTGCCAGGAGACAATGAAGCCCGGCCAGATGAAATGAGCTCCGGTGATGCCACGCCGACGGTCGATCCGACCAGTTTCGGCGGCACTACTTCGATCCGGCACTCCACGTCAGACAAGTTCGATCCCGAGGAGGAACTACACGATCACGACGGCATTGAAATTGTGCCTGCGAGTGACCGAAGCCTGGGACTGACCGATATCGATGACGTGCCACCCGACGATTGGGCCGCGGATACGGGTCCAACAAAATCGGCGGAGACCGGCGAGCGGCACTGAAATAAAGCGGCAAGCTATTTCACCGGAACGAACCGCACCGCATATCCTCCGCCGGGAGCCATTTTCACGTTCAGTTTGGTATCGCGATCGACCGTTTGTTTGCGAACGCTCACAGATTTCGGATATTGTCCCGCATCGGGTGCGTCCGCGTAGATTTCCGCCGTATATCGTCCGGGACCGAGGAATGTGAGTGGAACGTCAAATTCACGCTGGCTCCAGTTCGTCATGCTACCCAGGAACCATTCATCACCCTTGCGCCGCGCCACCGTGATGAACTCACCCGGCAAGCCATCCAGCACCTTGGTTTCATCCCAGGTAGCGGGAGCATGCTTAATGAAATCGAAAGCGGGTTGATCCTCGTACGCTTTCGGGGTATCGGAAACCATCTGAAAAGGCGCTTCGTAAATTGCATACATGGCTAACTGGGCGGCTCGGGTGCCCATCACCATGGGGTGGGGCGCACGCGCTACAAAGTCAGCTTCAGTCACATTGTCGAATCCGCCCGGCGTGTAATCCATACGTCCGGCGAGCATGCGCGTGAATGGAATAGTGACGCGATGCCCGGGATTGTCGCGACCGCCTGCCCTGGACTGCTCCATTCCCAACACAGCTTCGTAGCCAAGCACGTTCGGAAATGTGCGGCTGATTCCCGTCGGCTTGGTGGCGCCGTGAAAATCCACCATCAGATGGTGTTCAGCCGCCTGTTGCGCCGCGCGATAGTAAAAGTCGATGCCGCGTTGATCGTCGCGCTCAACGAAATCGATCTTCAGCCCTGCAACGCCCCATTTTTCGTATAAGGGGAAGGCCTCGGCCATCTGCGCGTCGGCATCGCGATAAGCCAGCCAGATCCAGATCTTTACGTTCTTCGCAGCCGCGTAACGCACCAGTTCGGGTATATCCACTTTGCCGTTCATTTTCGTAATGTCATAAGGCACGGACCACCCGGCATCGACGAGCATGTAGGGAAATCCGGATTTGGCGGCAAAATCGACGTAGTATTTCATCGTTGCCGTGGTGAATGCACGTTTGCCATCGGGTCCGATGCTCCCGCTCCACCAATCCCACGCGGTCAGGCCTGCATGGATCCAGGATGTGTCTTTTATTTCCGATTCCGGATTCAAGCTGGTGATGATGTTCGATTCGATCAATCTGCCGGGCTCTTCACCAATCAGCAGAACGCGCCAGGCGCTGTGATGCGGCAGAGTTCCGGTGACGGCGACTTCCGGATCGTCACCGGGCGCGAGCCGTGATTCGAACCAATGACCGCCCCACTCCTTTGACGGATTCACCAGGTACATGGAGCTGTTACCGCGCAGATTGGCTTCCGTGATAGCGAGCCAACCCACGCCGGGAACCTGCATGAGCAGAGGCAAGCCGATGAGGACTTTGCCAGAAAGCCCGTTGGCGTTCGCGAAGGCGCTGGCATTCAGCTTGATGTACTCGCTTTCATACATGGTCCGGTAATGCGGGAGAACGAGAGCGTACGTGATGGCGTCTTTACTGATGCGGAACTCGGTCGCCTCCTGGGTCTCGCGGAACTCGCGGATTGGGGATTGATCGGGAACAAGGTAGCGAAACGCGAAACCATCGTCGTATGCCCTGGCCTCGATTGCGAGCTTGCGATGAGGGAAATTATCTTCAGCGAGATTGATGCGAAGCGCGTTGTAGTGATCGCGCACGGTACTCGCCTTCCCGGTCACAAGCCGATAGGTCGAATCGCTTTGCGAGGGTGTCTGCGACACAATCCGCACGAAGGCGCCGAGGGGACGCTGGCCCTGCAGAGTTAGCGAAAGGTTCGATCGATCGAGAAGCGGCTTTCCCTCAAAGCTAACGGAGTACACCAACTGCCCTGTGGCCGAAGGCTGATCTTTCTGGATCGTTTCGAAGGTTGCGGAAATCCGGCCGTCCGGTGATTTTAAGGAAGCGGGAGCATCCTGGGCGAACAAGACTGACGCCAATTGGAAGAAGGCGAAGAGTGCAGCGATCCCTGCAGAGCGTAGAAGCATCTCTGCAAATATATCGCTGCGATGTCGGACGAAGGTTCGGTGTGAAGTAGCTGATCTGCTTAACTGCGGAAATCCAGCTTTTCGCCTTCGAAGCGGGTGTCTTTGCCGGATTCGCGGACGAGAGCGAACACGGTAACGACGATTTGCGCGGCGAAGAGGATTAACCAGAAGCTCATGCTCTGGTATTCGCACGCGTCCCGCCGCACCCGAGGTCAATGTAAGCTACTGAAAATGCAGGTATTCGGAAGCGGGCTGGCGCAGCCGGAATCCATTCTGGAACGCGCAGCGTTTCGTTTTGAAATCAGCGGATCCGTTCTGGCACGGTCAGAAATACCCTCGATTTGTGCTTTGCTGGTGGATGGCGGGAGAAATGGCTGGTCTTCGAATCGAGCGTTACTGGGCCCTACTGATCGCTCTGCAAGCGGCGGTGCTGCTCGGGCAGAGCGGTGCCCCGACTGGCGTCCCGGGAACAATCGAAGGACGAGTCTGGAACGCTATTACCGGTGAGCCCATCGGCGGCGCGGCCGTGCATCTTTATCCACTGGGCCGCCGCGGCGGTATGGTTTCGCAGGCACAGACAGCGGCAGCGCAGCAGGACGGAATTTTCCGGTTCGAATCCGTTCCGCAAGGGAATTACTTTCTCTCCGCCGAGGCAAGCGGCTTCGTTACAGCCGGGGGCCGCTGGCGCGCGGAACGGCTAGCTGTGGATAGCGGCCAACAGATCACGGACGTGATCGTTCAATTGAATCCTCAAGGGGCGATTCAAGGAAAAGTGCTGGATGAGAACGGCCGGCCAATGCCAGGCGCACGGGTTCGCGCATACGCTACATATGCGATGCGTGGAAGGCTGCAGCTTAGACGCGGCCCATCAACAAGCGCTGACAAAGCAGGTGAATATGTCCTTAAAAACCTGAATCCCGGTCGCTATTATCTAAGCGCGGAACCGGCGCGGCCAGCCAGGCGGCCCGGAGGGCAAACCCAGCCAACCGCAGCTGAGCCAATATCGCCGGAGCGAGCAGAGATGCCGGAACCCGGGTTGGGATTCGTCCGGACCTTCTACCCAGGCTCCCTGGATGTGCAATCGGCAACTCCTTTCGAGATTGTGCCGGGTCAACCGGTTGCCGAAGCAAACATTTTATTGCGACGGGCAGCCACTTATCAGATTCGCGGTAGCGTTGGGCAGGCCGACGGCGCAGTAGGGCATGCGACGGTTCTTCTGTCGCCGCACGGCACGCTGGATTCCAATGTGCTCGGGACGAGCAGCCGTGTGGCGAAGGATGGCACATTCGAAATGAAAGGAGTGTTGCCCGGGGACTACACGCTTTGGCTGATCGGGACCTACGCACCTGGAGAAACGGCTCCGCACCGGCACGGTGGGTTCCGGTTGCTGGCCCGGCAAGATGTCGATGTAACGGCCAGCGATCTGGGCGGTGTCGTTTTGTCGCTTACGCCTCCGGTGAACCTGACGGGACATGTCACGGCTGAGGGGATCGATCCGCAGCGGCTGTCGCGGCTGCGCGTAAACTTTGTCCCAGCGGGTCAGGTGATGGTAGGGAGCTTCCAGAGCGTCGCGGTTGACGGATCGGGAAATTTTGCAGCACAGAACCTCGCGCCAGGCGAGTATGCGGTGCGCGTAAACAATCCCCCTGCCGGAACGTACGTGAAGGAGGTTTCCTACAACCGTCAGGACATTACTCTCAGCGGGCTGGATCTTTCTTACGGCGGAGCTGGAGAGATTGAGGTAGTGATTCGTGCGGGCGCGGCTGCGGTGAGCGGTCGGATTCAGGGAGACAGTGCGGGATCTACAGGCGCGGCCGTCGTCGTTTTGGTACCTGATAACCTCGCGTCCGATGCCTATCGAACGCTGACCGGTCCCGTTACTACAGGAACCTTCGCGGTAGCGGATGTGCCTCCCGGACACTACTATGCTTACGCTTTAGAACGATGGAACAGCGTCTGGCAGAACACCGACTTTTTGCAGGAGATGCAGAGGGAAGGAACGAGCGTCGATGTGGAAGAAAACGGCCATGCGCAAGTACAGCTTTCGCTCACTACCGAGCAGGAAGTGGAACTGACAGCCGCGCGATTGGGCCTGGCTGCGCAGTGATGCTCATGCGAGTGGAAGCCGCACAGAGTGCCTCACGCGGCATTCTTAAATTTTTCATTCGCGATCTCGCGTAGCGCGGCGAGTAGCCGCTCGGTCTGAATCGGTTTGGGTAAGTGGCGGTCCATTCCGGCCGCGAGGCATCGTTCCTGGTCGCGCTTCATAACATGCGCCGTCAGGGCGATGATTGGTATGTGTTTGTGACCGGCGGATTCGATTTTTCGGATCTCTCTAGTTGCATCGAGCCCGTCCATTCCGGGCATCTGTATATCCATGAGCACGGCATCGAATTGCCAGTCTGAATGCTGCAGCGCTTCAATAGCTTCCCGGCCGTCTGCAACAAGCTTAACCCGATGACCATGCTTTTCGAGCAGCCGCGTTGCTAACCGCTGGTTGATTGGATTGTCCTCCGCTACAAGGACGTGCAACGATCTCTCCTTAGCGGCGCTTCCCTGGTCCTCGTTCGGGATTCCTGTTTGACCGGCAGGCAGAGCGGCGTTTGCATCACGGGCTTCGGGAAGTTCGAAGGTGGCCGTGAAATAGAAATCACTTCCTTTGCCGAATTCGCTTTCGACCCAAATCTTTCCATTCATCAGGCCAACCAATTGCGAACTGATGGTCAACCCCAAACCGGTGCCACCGAATAGCCGAGTCGAAGATCCATCCGCCTGCGTAAACGCGTCGAAGATAACGGCCTGCTTATCCTTTGGAATCCCGATGCCGCTATCGCTCACACAGAATTTCAGTGTCGCGGAGTTGTTTTGCAGGTTGACAAGATGTGCACGGATCGACACTGTCCCATGCGCAGTGAACTTGACAGCGTTTCCAATCAAATTAATAAGAATCTGGCGTAGGCGGATGCAATCGCCTAATAGGATATCGGGCACTTCGGAATCGAGAGCAAGGGTAAGGGAAAGCGCCTTTTCGCGCCCTTTTACGAAGAACGGATTCATCGCTTGCGCGAGACATTGCCGCAAATTGAAAGGCGCTGTCTCCAGGTTGAGCTTGCGCGCTTCAATTTTCGAAAAGTCGAGTATGTCATCGATGATCGTGAGCAGCGAGTTGGCCGAAAATTGCACAACTTCGAGGCACTCCTTCCGCTCTGATTCCAGTTCCGAAGTCAGCGCCAGACCGGTCATCCCGATAATTCCATTCATAGGCGTCCGGAGCTCATGGCTCATATTTGCCAGGAATTCGCTTTTAGCCCGGCTTGCGTCTTCAGCAGCTTCTTTGGCATTCGTCAGCTCTATCGTGCGCTCCCGGACCCGTTGTTCAAGTTCGTCATTTGAACGCTGTAATACCTGCTCAGCTTCTTTGCGATGAGTGATCTCCTCAACGACTCCCACGATTCGATGCAAGCGGCCTGAGTTGTCGAGAATCGGAAATGCGCGATCCCACAACCAGCGGACGCGGTCTCCGTCCACGATTCGGTACTCGCCGTCAACTCGCTCTCCCATGAGCTGCCGCCGGCGCAGGTTTCTGACCAGCTCGTGATCATCAGCACAGATAGGCTGAAACCACATCTCCGGATCGTGGAGGACCTGGTCGGAAGAAATGCTCCACACCTCGTCGAATGCGGGACTTACGTACAAAAACTTGCCGGTCTGCGGATCCATCATCCAGAACACCTCTCGGATGTGCTCCGCGAGCTGGCGGAATTTCTTTTCGCTTCCGCTCAAAGCCTCTGTCCGCTCGCGAACCAGGGCTTCCAATCTTCTTTGTTGCACGCGGAGCCGGCCAAGACGGATTCGAAAGATGCCCGCGAACAATCCGATGATCGTGAGCGCGACAACAGCATCGAAAGGCCAGGTTTGGTAGAAATGCGGCCGGAGTGTAAACGAGACAGAACCTCCGGTACGGTTCCAAACGCCATCGGAATTACTTGCGATGATCCGAAACTGATACTCGCCGGGCGGGATATTGGTGTAATACGCGGTGCGCCGCGATCCGGCATCTGTCCAATCTTTATCGAATCCTTGCAGGATGTATTTGAAGCGAATCTTCTGCGGCTCGATAAAGCTGGTGGCCGTGTACTGGAACTCGAGTTGACCGTTGCCCGGTGGAACGCTGGACAACGCTGCCCCGGCTATCGGGTGAGTATCGATGAGAACTCTTTCCACGATGACGTGCGGTTCAATTTGATTTGTAATCAGCCGGCCTGGATTGACCATAGCGAGCCCCTTCATGGTGGGGAAGGCCAGCTGGCCATTTTTCAGCCGCCATCCCGCGGGCTGAAATCCGCCATTACATTCTCTGCTCCTCATACCGTCAGCCACACCGAAAGAGTGCGAAGAAATCTGATGAATTTTGCCTTCCGCAAAGGCGTTGAGTTGGCTCTTGGCTACCTGGAAAATACCTCGATTGCAGCTCATCCAAAGATTGCCGCGACCATCATCGAGGACTTGCCAAATGGCATCGCTGAGGATTCCGTCGCGCGTAGTGAAGCTGGTAAATCTGCCGTCCTTGAACCGGTCGAGTCCACCGCCATCGGTGCCGAGCCAAAGAGTTCCATCGGAATCGCCACGAATGGCCCGAACGAAATTACTGGACATTCCATCGCCGGTCGTATAAGTGTGGAACCGGCCGTTCTCAAAATGCGCGAGGCCGCCGCCGGTACCGACCCAGAGTGTGTTGTCCTTAGGATCCTGATAAATGGACAGCACTCCGAGAGACCGCCCGGCTCCCGTGCTGTAAGTTCTAAAGCGCCGGCCATCGAAATGACTGAGTCCCGCGCGAGAACCCACCCACAAATCCCCCTTGCTGTCTCCGTACGTGCATAGGATCACATCGCCGGGCAATCCGCTCTCGGCCCGATAGATCTGGAACCGGCCTTTGCTGAGGCGGCTCAAGCCCCGCCGCGTGGCGAACCAGTGATCGCCATGTCCATCCTCGGCAATCGAAAACACTTGATCATCGGGCAGGCCATCACGAACCCCAAAGTGCATGATCTGGCCATTTAGCATCCGGCTTATCCCGCTATCGCTAGTTCCAATCCAAAGCGCGCCCTCGTGATCTTGAAAAACGGCGAGGATGGTATCGCTCGAGAGGCCCTCCTGCCTGCCATAGGTTGTAAACGACGCATCTCTTAAACGGTTGAGTCCGCCTCCAGAGCTCCCGATCCATAGGCTGCCCTCGCGATCCTGTGTTATTGCCCAGACATCATCGCCTGAAAAGCCTTCCTTAGCGGTAAAGCGCGAGAATTTGCCATCACAAAGCCTGCCGAGACCCCCACCCATTGTGCCGATCCACAGAGCGCCAGAACTGTCTTCGAACATCGACCAAATGTTGTTATCCGGTAAGCCGTCGCGGGTTGTGTACGTGGTCACGCCAGCCGCAGTCAGGTGAGCCACACCTGCTCCGCTGGTTCCCGCCCACAATCCGCCTGTCTTATCCAAGTGGACGGAACGAATATCATCGCTTGGCAGGCCATCCTTCTTGGTCATATTGAGGAACCGGCCCTTAGTCCAGTGGCTCAAGCCTGCGTGTGTTCCTATCCAAATACCACCCTTTTGGTCACCGCACAGGCTGAAAACAGCATCGTCAGCCAGACCATCTTTGCGGGTAAAGGTTTGGAACCTTCCGTTTCGAAAACGGTTCAGTCCGCCTCCGTCAGTCGCGATCCAGAGATCTCCGCTCCTGTCCTCATAGAGAGCGTGGACGAAATCGTTTGAGAGGCCGTCCTTCTTGGAGAAGTTCTTGAACACGCCGTGGCTGAGCGAGACGAGACCGCCACCGTGGGTCCCTATCCAGAGGCCGCCGCGATGGTCTACTAGTAAAGCCTCAACCTCGTTATTGCGAAGACCTGGCGTGTTTCCCTTATCAAAGGTGACAAAGCGTACGCCATCGAAACGCGAAAGGCCTTCTTCCGTACCGAGCCAAAGATACCCATCGGGCGTTTGGGCGATCGCAAGCACGGAGTTCTGGGGCAGCCCGCTCTCAGTTGTCCAGACATCATGCACATATTGCGTGATGGATTTTGAGGGATCCAGACCGGCCTGCAGGCTGAAAGGGCACAGGCAGCCAGCGCCGGTAACGGCGAGGATGGCCAAGGTCCTTACAGTAATAAGTCGCACGGTTCGTCGAGCGTGGTGGAGCGGGACACACCTGCCTCCAGAAACTCTATCGGCCGTTCTCCGGAAACGTATTAGGTGTTCCTATGTGAACGGCCCCAGTTAGTTCGAAGAGTTACGGCTGACGATATCGCAATACCCTCAACGTTCCGTTTCAGATGGACTTTAAGGTGATGTCAACCGCGAAATGACAGCCGTGTAGGCTTCAGGTTCGCACGAGGGGCAACACTTGCTCCACCGCCCG
>DATIMA010000257.1:0-21063 GCA_035475915.1 Bryobacteraceae bacterium | reverse complement strand
ACCGTTGAAAGCACCAGGGCGGCGGGCGCGTATTCGTAACCGGGTAATTGCTCCAGACTGGTGAAGTCGTTGTAGACAACCGTGCCGGGCGAAATGCGATGGACAAAACGCCCTGCTCTAAAGCCGGGATAGGAGTAGCCGAAGGGTGCGGCGGGTGTTCCGGACGTGATCACTTCGCCAGGGTTCAGTCCCGCTGAAGCAAGCGCATCCACGATGCGCAGCAATTGGTGATAGCCCTGGTGCGCCTTGGCCTCGCGTTCGGCAGGCGCAACCCCCGACATTTGTCCGTCGTAATAATGCAAACCCCGGAAGGCTTTGCCAGCTTCGCGCGCCAATTCAACAATTTCGCTGACTCGCTCCTGATCGACCCCGGTGCGGTCCATTCCCGGATTCACGTCAATAAAGATACCGAGTGGAGCATCGCGCCAGGCGGCGACTTGCTGCGGCGATTCGGCCAGCACGGAAACGTGCGCCCGCGGGTATTCTCGGGCAATTTCAATGGCCCTCTTCGCGTTCGCCCCCGTGACGGCGAAGGCAAGCAGCACATCGGCCGCGCCCGATTGGCAGGCGGTCAGCAATTCCAGCGTAGTCGAGCATTTGAAATTGCGAATACCGTGATTCAGCATCCGTCGGACGATTGCGCCCAGTTTGGCAGTCTTGATGTGAGGGCGCCAGCGGTTCGGATCGCTACCCACCATCCGCAGCGTGGTTTCGATATTCGAATCGACGATCTCGGGATAGATCAGAAGCGCGGGTGTCACGACGCTGCCGGTATCCTCGATGGCATATCTGTCCAACCGGATTTCCATGGGAGCTATTCTCCCAAATGGAACAACGACCCGGGACATCACGGCAGCTTTTAGGGCTGGTCGTTATCCCCTTCTGCCGCTTCCGGCAGGTCGAACGGTTCTATTGGCTCCATCGGTTGCAGGCTGTCGTCGTCTTGGGGAGATATTCGGTGAGCGTCTTTGCGCTGCAGCCGTTTCGCCATTTTTTCCTGCTGCCGCTCTTTGCGCTGTTGTTCTTTTTGACGTTTCTTAAATGTTTGTGGTCCACGACCCGGCATAGTTGCTCCTCAAAAATGAAAAGGCCGCCCGGCCTGGGTATGGAATCCAGGTTGGGGGCGGCCCGATTAGGGTGTTAGACGGCTTGATTGCCGAAAAATAAATTCGCCTTACCAGCGCGATCCGCGCCCGCGGTTGCCACCGTAGCCGCCGCCGGAATCGTTGCGCCGTCCTCCAAAACCGCCGCCGCCCGTAGGCTTCGGCCGTGCTTCATTTACATTAAGCGTTCGCCCATGGAGCTCGGCTCCGTTCAAATGAGCGATTGCGGCTTGCGCGTCTTTCGAATCCGTCATTTCGACGAAGGCAAAACCACGCGGTTGACCCGTGTCACGATCGGTAACGATATTCACCCGTTCCACACCCCCGTATGCTGAGAATGCGGTCTGAAGTTCGTCCTGAGTAGTTTGATAACTGAGATTTCCGACAAAAATGTTGGTCACAGTGTTAGTCCTCTATAGCTTTTAGCTTGAAATTATCTTTGTCAGACAGCGCTGGAACCAACTTAACGAATAAGGAGGAATTGCGGCCGGAAGGCACTCGAAGGGTTAGAACGGATGCGGGCAAAGACAACCCTAGTGTAGCAGAAATTGCGATTCCCGAATATTTTCTTTCGACACCGGCGGTCTATGCGAGCCGCTGGCGGGCTAACTCTCTATGGAATGAATGGCTTTCCTCATCCGGGCGGCTATTTCGGCATGCAGTGATAATCCGAATCGGGCCCGGGCTTCGGGTCATGGGATGAGTCATGGTGCGCATTGAACGTGCCGGGCGGCGGAAACTGAATGTCCAGGACGGGATGCAGCTCGATGCAGTTTCTGGCGACTCCGGTTTGGCGATGGAAGAAATCGAACATACCGACGCCAGTCACTTCAACCGTTGGTGCGCCATCGACCAGCAGGAACTCCGGCCCGGGAGGATTCTTCGGAAAGGCAGCAGAAAACTGGTTCCGGGCCGTCTGGATGCGATCTTGCACTGTGGAGTCGCAGACGCCCTGGCACGCCGGGCTTGGAATTTCGATAATCATCGTGTCGGCCGAGTTGAGATCTTGCAGAACGATATGAAAGTCGTGATCACCCTCAGTCCCCTGTAATTCCTGTTTGAACCCAATCAGTTTGGCATGAACCGTAAATGCCTGTTTCTCGATTTGGTTCACTCGAATGTCTTTTGCCGCGATGGTCGGCGCCGGGGTCGTGACCAACGCCCCCACCGTAGTCGGCACCGCAGTCAAGGTGACCATACTCGCGCCCGGATCGCTCATCGTTTTAACGGCCCACCTTTCTTTACCGCATTCGATTCCGCACGCCGGTTGTGCAGCGGTTGGCGAAGCAACGGGCAAACCATGCCGGGGCACTCGCAGCGCCGATCCCGAAGGAATCATCGATACGGCTACGGGCAGCAGAGTAGCCAATCCCATTAAAGGCCGACGCCTCGAACCTCTACTAGCGCGCTGGTTTATTGGGAAGCGTCGTGCCGGCATCGGATCGCCTAGATCAGCGTGATAGTCGCCAGATCCGACAATGCGGGGTCGGCCTTGCTGACAGCTTCAATGACGACTGTACCCGTAAGGACCGGCCCCCCGGCTGGACTCTCCGGCGGAGTATAAAAGCCGTTCTGATCCACGGTCCCCGGTCCTGACCGGATATTCCAAATGACCGCAGTATTCGCTAACCGCAGCACATCGGCCTTGAACTGAACCGGACTGCCGCCCGCGCTGGTTTGCGCCATCGCCGGCGCTATCTTTACCTCCGGGGCGCGGCTTTCTACGCCCTCGTCACGGCTGAACTGGATTCCCTTGCTGACCAAATAGGAACTCGAGCTCACGCCCAACAGAATCAGCACGCCTTGCGGGATTTGGTCGGGGAACCGCGGCGGGTTCGGGGCGGCAATAATCAGGAACAGGCTGGCGGCAATGACAAAGGTGAAGATCAGTAATTGAAAGCGCGCCATGCTGGCATCGCCGTTTGGCTCACTGATCAAGAAGCGAAGATCGATCCGCTCGGTGAAGATGTACCAGAGCACTGCAATTCCGAGCAGCGCGAGAAACCCAAGCGCCACCCATCCGGCAGCCAGCGTCAGCGGCGTTGAAGCAATTGGCATTCACTTTTCTCCTTTATTGGATTTCCAGCGAATCATGGCCATTCCCTTTCCACCCAGGTAAACCATGTGACTGCCGGCCAGAAGGCCCAGCGTCATATCTGGTATGTCGGGAAGTTTGCCGGATCGCCTGTTTTGGATTGTCTGCATGAAGAAGGTAAGGGCGGTCCAGAGGGTAAAGAGCAGCAGTTGTACGCGCTCCGGGCTGAAATAGAGTTTGCCTTCGGCCGTTCGGCCGTATAGCAACGCGTGTGTGTTGATTCTGCGCGTCAGCAGCTTGACGATAACGATAACAGCCAGCGCAGCAATATACGACAGTACGAAATAAGCGGCGGCTTCCCGTAGCTGGATCACGCTATTCTCCGCGGCAACTAGGCTTGCATGTACGGCAGGGATTAATGTGCCGCGTTCAAACTCACCTTCGCCACAGTCGCCTTGTGCTCTTTGCCGTCTTCATCCATCAGATAGAGCTTGCTCTTCTCGACAGCAAACTTCACCGGGGCTCCGACCGCTACATTCGCCGGCTTCGACCAGGGGAACAGAAGATGCTCGCGGGCGACGTATGTCTTATCGTGCCCCTGAATGGTGTAGGTCTGGTAGGTTTCGTAGTTATCGGTAGTAGTTGTCGTGGTGTTTTGAGAATAGTCGGTCTTGTTCCCGCGGTTTTTTGCGGTTCCATCGGTGTTGCTGTTTTTTGTGCTGCCCTCTTTGACCTTCGACTGCTCGGTCTCCGTCAAGGTGCCCTGTTGCCAGTTGCGGGCGTTGGCCGCAGAGGCGGCTATGCCCGTCGTGAACATCACCAGCATGGCCAGCAGCATTTTCGAATTCATGATTCCTCCTGATTGCGCGAATACTAACATACTTCGGGCTGAACCGAAAACCGGGCACGGCAAACCGAGCAGCCCTTCCGCATACACTGGAAGCCATGAATCGTCGCCAATTCCTGGAGATTGCGGGGGCCGCTGCCGCCGCAGGAGCGCTGAAGGCCTATGCAGGGGAGTTTGACGATCAGAAGCGCAGACGCGTGGGCCTGATCGGCTGCGGCTGGTACGGCAAGATCGATCTTCTCCGGCTGATCCAGGTTTCGCCGGTTGACGTGGTGTCGCTGTGCGACGTCGATAGCAATATGCTTGCGGAAGCAGCCACTATCGTGTCCACGAGGCAGCTTTCAAAAAAGAAACCACGTACCTACCGCGATTACCGCGAGATGCTGGCGGCCAAGGACCTGGACATCGTCCTGATCGGCACTCCCGATCACTGGCATGCACTGCCGATGATCGAAGCCGTGAAATCGGGGCTCGACGTGTACGTGCAGAAGCCGATTAGCGTCGATGTCAATGAAGGGAAGGCGATGCTTGCCGCCGCCCGGAAATACGGCCGTGTCGTGCAAGTCGGCTTGCAGCGGCGCAGCACCCCGCACTTGGTGGAGGCCAAGAACGAGTTCATCGACACAGGAAAGCTGGGCAAAATCGCGCTTGTCGAGATCTATTGCTACTACCACATGCGCGCGAGTTCGAATCCGCCCGATACCGCTCCGCCGTCTTATCTCGATTACGAGATGTGGACCGGGCCCGCGCCCATGCGCCCATACAACTCGCTGGTTCATCCGCGCGGCTGGCGGGCTTTCATGGAATATGGGAACGGGATTGTAGGAGATATGTGCGTCCACATGTTCGACATGACCCGCTGGATGATGGGGCTTGGATGGCCCTCGCGTGTGGCATCAACCGGCGGCATTTTCGTCGATAAAGCCAGCAAAGCGAATATCTCCGATACGCAGACCGCAACGTTCGATTTCCCGGATCTGCGGGTGGTCTGGCAGCACCGGAGCTGGGGAGAATCGGCCGACCCGAAATACCCGTGGGGCGCGACCTTCTATGGCGATAAGGGAACACTAAAGGCCAGCGTCTTCAGCTACGATTTCGTCCCGCTGGGCGGCGGACAACCCGTGCACCGCGATGTGACGTACGAACTGGAGCAATATCCGGAAGACAAAACGGAAAAGGATCTGGAGCGTCACGTCGCGCCTGCGGAGCGCTATCACATGAAGAACTTTCTGCATGCGATCGACACGCGGACGAAGCCGGTTTCCGATATCGAGCAGGGATACATTTCCACCGCATCCTGCATATTGGCAAACGATTCCATGCGGCTCGGCCGTGCTTTGAACTTGGATTTCCAGAAACAGCAAGTTGCCGGGGATGAAGAGGCGAACGGACTGCTGACTCGGCCATACCGCCGGCCCTGGGTGCATCCGGAAGCGCAGAGCGTTTGAGCGCTTATTGGCGCAATGCCGCGCCAGCGTACTTTTTCCAGATCTCCGGATCGGACAGCATCTTGATGAAGATTCCGCCCACCACCGAGCGAGCCTGAAATCCGACCTGTTTACCGGTCTTGGTGTCATACCAATCGGTAAGGGGGACGCGGCTGGGAGATTCATTCGCAAAGCGGTACGCCGGCTCGAAGAACAACTGGAATTGCTCCTGTGAGCGCGCCAGGCTAGCGGTCCAGGTCAGCCAGTCCAGCTTCGTATAATCTGCCCGGTTATCCAGCGGCAAGCCGTATCGGTTCAGGTGCTTTTCGTAAAAAGCGAGCGCCTTTTCCGCTATATCTGGAGCGAAGAGGTTCAGGCCCAGCAGCTTATCCCAGACCAGGTTGTACTTCTGGCTCCAGGTCCCAGGCCGGTCGAAAGCGAGGCGGAAGTGATCGCCGTCATTGTCTTTCTGCACCCATAACGCGGCGTCTTTTCGCGCCAGCGCAGTGTATTCGCTCGCAATATCGCCATGGCCAAGCATGCCCGCCAGTTTGCCGTAAGCGCCCAAGGCCAGAATCGCCTTAATGGATAGGTTGGCGTTGTGCGCCAGGTGCCCGGCGAAATCATCCGTGCTGAGTTGGTTCTCCGGATCGAATCCTTTGGCCTTCAGATATTCCGCCCATTTCGTGAGCACGGGCCAGTAACGCTGAGCAAATTCAGCATTTCCCTCAACCTGTGCGATGCCTGCCGTCATCAGCAGCATGTTGCCGCTCTCTTCAACCGGCATCTGATCCTCTTCGGAACTCTCGCGTCCTCCGTACTGCTGCCCGTCGGCCAGCGGGTATCTTCCCAGGTCGTGCGGCGCGAACGGAAATCGCCAGCGCGGCAGGCTCGCATAATCGAAAATCGGCTTGAGCTGGGCTTCCAGCAGGTGAGGATTGAACAGCAGAAAAAACGGCGAACTAGGATAAGTGACATCGACCGTGTCCACGGAGCCGTTGCTGAAGTTCTCTTTTGAAAAGAAGAGCGGAGCGCCGTCTAAATCGGCGGTGAGCTTGTGCGCGGAAAGAGTCTGCGAATAAGCCAACGCGCAGAGCCGGGCATAATCTTCACCGCCTACGTGACGCAAATCGGCCATCAGGCCCTGGTCGAAATTTGTACCAAGCTGGTCAAGCTCGTGGTAATCTCGCAGCGCTGTCCGAAGCATTCCAGCCGGACCCAGCCGGTCGCGGTTCCAGTACGGACGAAGCTTTCGCTCGAAGTACTCGATGGCGAAAACATCGTCATACGCGATCACGAGATAGCGGGAGACCGCCGTCGCACCAACTGCACCCAAATCGAACGAGGCGGCAAGCACCGGCATAGATTCTTCATACGGCTCCATCGGGCGAAGCTCGTCGGAATCGGGGAGGCTGCCTTTCTTGATGAAAGAACCCATTGCCTCACGGCGAGTGTTGGCTATTTCGGAACCGCCCGAGCCCGGAGGCGTCACCACGTATAAATAGCCCCAATCGATGCGCAAGTTATCGCCTGACTTTTCGAGCACGGGCTGCTGTTGTGTGCCCATGCGAAGGATCTGAAGATCGCCGTCGCGGTATCGAGCCCACGAAACCCGCTCCTGCGGGATATCAACGACGAGATCGGAACCGGCATCGAAATAGAGCTGCGCGCTGTGGGTGCCGCTGTCGGTGGACTGAATGCTCCACGTCAGGTATGTGGCCGGGCGTGAGAGTACATCCAGATCGCGCGTCAAGGCCGGCGTGAAGAAGGTGAGAGTGAGCCGGACTCCGGCGCCTTCGAAATCGTAAATCGTGTGCGTGGGAAGCACCTCCAGGCGCGTTTGCTGCAATGCGGGAGAGTGCCGGGGCTCCGTACCCATGATCCGGTAGACCTTGCCATCCACGCGCACGAGGCTCGATAACAATTGAACCGTTCCGGTCCAGTGCTTCGTGGGTTGATCCGTGAGATGGTCGGCCATCGACCAGATGCTGAAATACGGATCGTGCGTGACGAGAGGCACCGCTGGCGGGCGGAAATCCGCGGCGAACGTTCCAGGTGAAAGAACCAGCAACCAAGCCGGCAGGAGTCGTTTCGTGAAGTTGTTCATGGTTGGGAGCTGCGCGAATACCCATGTATCGCGGATCGCTTCGCGCCAACCCGGTGCGCTTCGTCGCTCATCGGATGCACCCCGCTCGCGTCAATCCAGCGATTATAGAAATTGAAGAGCGAGCAAACGGTGATGGCATAGTAGATGGCTTCATCGGTATAGCCGGCCTGATGAAGACCCTCCATGTCGGGCGGCCCAATCGATACGGAATCTTCATTCACTTTCCGCACAAACCGGAACAGCACCTTTTCCGAATCAGACAGTTTGGAAGTGTCCACATCGGCCAGAACGCTCGCAACCAGTTGCTCATCTTGCAACAGTTCCGCCGCGACCGCGGCGTGCGATTTGGTTCAAAACGGACACTGATTCAGGTGCGATGTATACGCGGCAATCAGTTCGCGAATACCCGGCGAAAGCGGCGCCGGTCCGCGCATCACCTCCTGCGTGAATCGCTCCAGGTGCACTGTCGCGCTCATCTTGTAAGAAAACATATGCAGGATTTGCGGATATTCCGGTCCGGCGCGGCGCATCATTTCAATGGCGCGCGTGTAATTGTCCTGGCCGTGATGCTGTTCTACGTCTTTCAGGAACATCGGTTTCATGCCAAATCGTTTTCCTTCTCTTAAAAGGGAATTGTAGGCTAGGAGCAGCAGTGGAACCTGACAGGTTCGCTGGAAAAGCCGTTCGTAGACACTATTTTGGCGTGAACGAAGCAAAAAACAACAAACGCTCTTCGGCTTGGCGTGAGCGCCTGCAGGCGTTGAAGAACGTCCCGCCTGTTCTGAAAATCGTCTGGGAATCCGGGCGCTACGTCGTCGCCCTTGGCCTCTTGTTCCGCATTGTCGTATCCCTCGTACCGGTAAGCACGGCCTGGGTGACGGGAGTAATTATCAACAATGTCAAGGCCATCGTCGACCATAAGGAAACCCTTTCGTCCCATCTCTGGTGGCTCACCGCGCTGGAATTTGCGCTTGCGATCACCGGCAGCATTCTGGGCCGTGTCATCGACTATTACGATGCGGTGCTGGCGGACCGCTACATGCGCCATATCAGCATCCGTGTAATGGACCACGCTTCACAGCTCGACCTACAAAGCTATGAAGATCCCGTCTACTACGATCGCCTGGAGCGGGCGCGCGTCCAGGCAACCGACCGCCTGGGCATGATCCAATCGATCGGCCGCCTGTTCCAGCAGACGATCACTGTAATTTCGCTGTCGGTGGCGCTGGTATATTTCTCGCCGTGGCTTCTGCTGGTGCTTATTGTCTGCCTGATCCCCGCATTCCTGGGCGAGAGTCATTTCGCCTTCCTGAATTACGCAAAGAACTTCCGGCAGACTCCCGCGAAACGCGAACTCGATTACCTGCGCCAGGTAGGGGGAAGCAAGGAAGCGGCCAAGGAATTGAAGCTTTTTGGCCTCAGCCGGTTTCTTACCGACCGCTTCACGAGCCTCTCGAATGGCATTTTCGATGAAAACATTGCGCTCTTTCGCAGGCGGTTGACCGCGGTCTCGCTGCTTTCGATGCTGAGCACAGCCGGCTACTACGGCGCTTATGCCTGGGCCATCTGGGAGACCGTACATGGAGTGTTCGATGTCGGCACCCTGGTGTTCCTGACAGCTTCCATCATGAATGCGTCGAACAACATCTCGCAGATGTTCTCGACACTGTCGAGCATTGCCGATCAAGCACTATTCCTGACAGATCTGCTGGCCTTTTTCCAAATGCGGCCCACCGTCACATCAAAGCCGAACGCATTGCCGGCTCCGCGCCCAATTCTTGAGGGCTTCGAATTTCAGGATGTCTCATTTTCTTATCCAGGAACCAAGCGTCTGGTCTTGAATCACCTCAATTTCCGTTTGGAGCCTGGTGAGCGCATCGCTCTTATCGGCCAGAATGGCCAGGGCAAGACAACCATTGTGAAGCTGATCACCCGGCTTTATGATCCAACAGCCGGACGTGTCTTACTGGATGGAGTGGATCTGCGGGATTACAACATCGAGGATCTCTGCCGGGAAATTGGGGTCATTTTCCAGGATTTCATGCGCTATGAGATGACCGCCCAGGAAAATATCGCGGTAGGCCGAATCGAATTCCTCAACGATATGGACCGGATTCGCAGCGCGGCTGAGAAGAGCTTAGCCGACGGGGTCATTGAACGCTTACCGCTGGCGTATAAGCAGATGCTGGGGAGGCGCTTTGAAGGAGGAGTCGATCTGTCGGGCGGAGAATGGCAGAAAATGGCTTTAGCTCGTGCATACCTGCGCGAGGCGCAGGTCCTGATATTAGACGAACCAACTGCCGCGCTGGATGCCCGTGCCGAATACGAAGTCTTCGAGCGATTCAACGAACTGACCGTGAGCAAAATGGCCCTCTTCATCTCTCACCGCTTCTCGACGGTGCGGATGGCCGAACGAATCATTGTACTCGAGGACGGGTGCATCGCGGAGGAGGGCAGCCACGAACATCTTGTAGCACGCGGGGGTAGATACGCCGAGATGTTCGAGCTGCAAGCGTCGAGCTACCGATAAGAGCGTTGCAATGACTGAACCTTCCAAGCAAGCCGGCGTGGGTCAGGAAACCGCAGAAGCGCTTAACGGGCCCACTGCCCGGGAAGATCCGGAATTGCGCGCTCAGGCGACAAAGGCGGCCCGGTCCTGCGCCTGGGTATCGGGCCGGCATTCCCACCGGCCGCGTGAGCTCTATAAAAACACAAACAGTCGACTGCGTCTTCTGGAGCATGATCTCTATGAGTTAGTCTTCGATGCTCCCACGGACGATCTCCGATGGCTGTACGACAACTTTCGACTGATCCGGACGGATGCGCAGGCGCTTCGCGATTCGATCCGGCTGTTGGGCCGCTTGCCTGCGGTCCGCACTTCGAGCGACGAATCAATCCCAAGATGCATCGTGCTGGCGCGCAGCTTGCTTGCCGCAACCCAATTCCAGCTTACGGAGGAGGCCTTCGCTTTTTATCTCGACGCAGTGCAGGAAACCGAACCGCTGCGGCTCTCCGAGCTCTGGGGAATGCTTACGGCGCTCAAACTGGTGCTTTTGGAATTTATCGCCGATCGCGGCCGCAAAGCCTTTGAAGCATTTCTTTCGGACGGGTTGAACGCCCCCTCATTTGACATTGGAAGCCTTATCACAAGCCTCCGCTTGATAGGCGAGATCGACTGGCGATGCACGCTGGAGCGGCTTTCGGTCGTTCATCGTGTGTTAAGCCTGGATCCCGCGGGCATCTATCCCCGGATGGATTTCGAGAGCCGCGAACGGTACCGCCAGCGTATCGCGAAAATTGCCGTCCATTCCGACGTGAGTGAACGGGAGGCTGCAAAGATCGCAGTCACGATGGCCGAAGAGGCCATTATCGATCGTCAAGCGCCCGAAGCGCTGCGCGACCGTCTGCGCCATGCCGGCTACTACCTGTTGGACCGTGACGGGTCCGAAGAACTGCTGCGGCGCATTGGTTACCGGCCTACGCTTGGCTCATCCATCGAGCGGCTCTTCCGCAAATTTCCGGATGAGATCTACATCATCGGGATCGAATTCGTGACGCTCATAACGGTGGTGTTTCTCACCCTGAGCGTCGTTAAAGCGCACGGCGGGTGGGGAATTATCATCGGAGCCCTGCTTCTTATACTGCCCGCGACTCAGGCGGCCGTGGAGTTGATGAATTACCTGGTGACTTCCGTTCTGACTCCACACGCCCTGCCTAAACTCGATTTCTCGAAGGCAGTGGATCCGGCCTGCGCGACCATGGTCGCCATCCCCACGCTGCTGATCAATGACAAGCAGATTCGGCAACTGGTGGATGATCTCGAGGTCCGCTATCTGGTCAACCGCGATCGCAATATTTTTTACGCGCTCCTGACGGATCTTCCCGACACGGCCGAACCCGCGGGCGAGCAGGACCGGCGGGTGGATCTGGCGGGCCAGTTAATTGAAGAACTGAATCATAAATACAGTACAGAGCCGTACGGCGGGTTCTATCTATTCCACCGGCACCGCGTCTACAATCCGCGCGAAGGCGCGTGGATGGGTTGGGAGCGCAAGCGCGGGAAACTACTGGATCTCAATCAGCTCCTTCGCAAGGTGTACGATCCGTTTCCTGTGAAAGCCGGGGACCTGACGCGATTGCCCAAGATCCGCTACGTTCTGACGCTCGATTCCGATACCCAATTGCCAAGGGGATCGGCGCAGCAGTTGATCGGCGCAATGGCTCATCCCCTGAACCGCCCGCTAATCGATCCGGACCTGAACATTGTGACTCGTGGGTACGGGATTTTGCAGCCGCGCGTGGGCATCAGCGTCCACTCGGCGACCCGCTCGCGGCTTGCGAGCATTTACTCCGGACAAACCGGCTTCGATATCTACTCGCGCGCAATTTCTGATATTTATCAGGATCTTTATAGCGAAGGCATTTTCACTGGAAAGGGCATTTACGATGTAGATGCTCTCCGGCAGGTGCTGGAACACCGATTTCCAAGAAACGCTCTCCTCAGCCACGATCTCATCGAAGGCGCTTATGCGCGCGCGGGCCTGGCATCGGATATCGAGGTAATCGACGATTATCCTTCCCATTACAGCGCGTATAACCGGCGCAAGCACCGCTGGCTGCGAGGCGACTGGCAGATTGTCCGCTGGATCTTCAATCGTGTTCCAGACGAGTCGCGCCGGCTGGCCCCGAATCCGATATCGCTGGTCTCGCGCTGGAAGATTCTCGACAATTTACGCCGCAGCCTGGTTGAGCCTGCCACGTTCGCTCTGCTGGTAGCGGGATGGTTCGGATTGCCAGGAGGCCCGCGATTCTGGACGCTGGTCACGCTGGCGCTCCTATTCCTTCCTATTTACTTCCGGCTGGTCTTCGCTAGTATTCGGGCACTCGCACGGCGAAACAAGTTAACTTTCCGCGATGCGCTTTTTGATTTCGGCACCTCCCACGTCTCCATCCTCCTCAACATCGCCTTTCTTGCGCATCAGGCTCTGGTAGCACTAGATGCAATCATCAGGACCGTTGTCCGCAGCACCATTACGCATAGCCGCCTGCTCGAATGGGAAACTGCAACGGAGGCCGAACTCGGCATCAAAAAGCGGACTCCGGTAGACGTGTATCTCAACTGGGTTCCGGCGCTGGCTGTAATCATCGGTTTGGCTTTGCTGTTGAAGCACGACGCCGCTCCTTATGCGCTTCCGTTCGTGATCGCCTGGTGCTGTTCAAAACCTTTGGCAAGCTGGCTCAACCGGTCGCCCCGCGCCGAAGACCTGAAGCTCACTAGCAATGATCGAATGTTCCTGCGCGAAACTGCCCTGAGGACCTGGCGGTATTTTGCCGAGTTCAGTAATGCCGGGAATCACTGGCTCATTCCGGATAACGTGCAGGAAGATCCCTACCGGATCGCTGAGCGCATCTCGCCCACAAATCTCGGCCTGCTGCTGAATTCCAGGCAGGCTGCTGTCGAATTCGGGTATTTGACCGTCTCCGAGTTCGTTTCCTTGACGGAGCTAACGCTAAGCTCGGCAAACAAGCTGCCAAGGTATTTCGGACATCTTTCGAATTGGTATGACACTGTCAGCATGAGACCGCTAGAGCCCTTATTTTTATCTAGCGTGGACAGCGGCAATCTTGTTGCATCCTTGTGGACTCTTGAGCAGGGCTGTAAAGACCTGCTGCACGAACCGCTGATCCGACCCAACGCCCTGGACGGGTTACGCGATTATCAGCGCTTGGCGGCCGTAACGAACGGTGCGAAATTCAGTTCTCGCGATCCGAATTCATGGCTGCCCGAACTTCTGGAGAGCCGGCTGGATCAGGCGACCGCGAGCAGCCTCGGAGCGAAACAGATCTCGTGGTGGAACTCTGGCGTTCAGACCCGAATTCAGGCGCTGAAAGAAGAAGCGAGAAACTTCATGCCGTGGTGCGGTCCGGAGTTTCAGCCTTTACGGACCGCGGCGCCTGCCTTGGGAGTTCAGAAGATTCCGTTGTCGCCCTCCAATTCGGGCGCATTCTATGACGAGTTGGAGCGGCAGCTTCATCTGTTGAAATCCGATGCTGCTATTTCAGAGGAAGCGCACGTCCTGGCTTCACGCCTCGAAGCTGAAATTCCACACTGCCGTGCCCGGCTTCATGAGCTTGCCTCGCGATTGAACGCTTTGGCTGCGGATTCCAGGCGGCTTGCCGACGAGATGGGATTCGGAATGTTTGTAGATCCTCATCGCAACCTGCTTTCGATTGGCTTCGATGTCAGCAAGGGAGAATTAATTCGGTCCTGCTATGACCTGCTCGCCTCCGAAAGCCGTACGGCGGGCTTCATCGCCGTCGCAAAGGGCGAACTGGTTCAGGAATCCTGGTTCCGATTAGGACGCCAGCATACAATTTGCGAAGGACAAAACGTGCTGATCTCCTGGACGGGCACAATGTTCGAATACCTGATGCCGGCGATTTGGATGAAGTCTCATCCGAATACGCTCCTCGACCGGGCGGTTCGGTCCGCAGTACGTGCACAGCAGCTTTACGGAACCAAGCGCGGCGTGCCTTGGGGCATTTCCGAAGCGGCATATAGCAAGCGTGACGCCGAACAGAATTATCAGTATGCCGCTTTCGGCGTGCCCGGCCTGGCCCTCAGCGTGGCAAGAGAAGGTTCTCTGGTCATATCTCCTTATTCGAGTTGTCTCGCCTTGATGGTGGATCCGGCCAATGCCGTTGCGAATCTCCGCATCATGGTCCGCAAACGCTGGGTTGGAGATTTTGGTTTCTATGAATCCGCTGATTTCACAGCCTCGCGGCCGCGAACGTTCGGCTCCCGCAGATGTGAACTGGTGCGCTGTTTTATGGCGCATCATCAGGGCATGACGTTGGCGGCCATCTGCAATGTGCTGCATGACTGGTCTTTTCAACGCTGGTTCCACTCCGACCATCTTGTTCAGGCGAGTGAGCTCATTTTGCAGGAGAGGCCATTGCGGGTACGGCCGATGACCGATACCCAGCCCCGCAGAGTTTTACCATTCGGAGGCAAACGAGCGCAGATAAGGCGCGCCTCTGCGTAAACGAGCGGCAGATTGCTGTTCGCCGCTGACGAATTAAGAAGTAGCGGTCGCGTTCTCCGCGTGCGCGCTTCGGGGCGGCGATAAAAGCAGCGGATCCTGCGGCATAACGATCCAGCAGACGATATACACGACCAGTCCGGCTGTGGGCGGCCAGACTGCAAATACCAGAAAAAGAATTCGCACCAGCGTTACGTCTATTCCGATATAACGCGCTATTCCGGCGCAGACTCCCGCTATTTTCCGATCCTCGCGCGGCCGGCTTAGGGCTCTCGCCGGCCTGCCCGTATCGGAGGTAAATCCTCCCTTTCCTGTCGACGTTCCGCATTGCGGACAGTACCGGAAATGATCAGCCACTTCAATCCCGCAGGAACTACAAAACATAAATCAATCCTCCCAATCTATTACGATCTTTAGCCGAACGAAGTTCCGGCCAGTTGCGCGTCGCTCAATTGAATTGCAATTCGAGCTGATCTACGTAGCACCAGCCCCAATTTTCTCCCGGTTCGAACGAGCGAATAATCGGGTGGTGAGTGCGATGGAAGTGCTTGGTCGCGTGTTTGTTCTTCGAGGAATCGCAGCAGCCGACGTGACCGCATTCCAGGCATAGGCGCAGATGCACCCAGTTGTCGCCCGCTTTAAGGCATTCCTCGCATCCCTGCGGAGTCCGGGGAGTAACCGGCTTGATCTGATCGAGGTGCGCGCAAGATGTCATATCCGTGCTCCTTATTCAATGGTGCCTCATTTCAATGGTGCCCCAATAACGAAGGCCATGAAGCTAGAAGCCCAAGCTCATCTTTCAAACGCCTCACTCTCTGGTTTCAGAGCCAGCGCTCAGTAGTCCTGCCAGCAGCGCGGTCCGATCCGCGATCCGATCCAAAAGAATACTCTCATTCAGAGCGTGAGCTCCTTCTCCCACTCCGCCCAGTCCATCGAGCGTTGGGACGCCCAGCGCCGCTGTGAAATTGCCGTCTGACCCGCCGCCGGTGGAAGACTCTTCAACGGCCAAGCCCATTCCCGACCCGATCCTCTTCGCCTTCGCGAACAGACTCGCAACTGCTTTGGTGCGTTCCAGGGGGGGCCTGTTCAGCCGGCCTTCAATCCGGAGCTTGCATCGCTTGTCGAAGGGCCGCAGCGCTCGAAATTTCCGGTCCAATCGCCCAGCATCTTTAAGTCGCGCCACCCTGATATCCACGTCAACCCGCGCCTCCCCCGCTATCACATTAGTACGCGTGCCGCCGCTGATCATACCGGGGTTCACGGTTGTGCCGCGGTCCAGATCGGTAAAGCTGGCGATCTTCTCGATCTGGCGCGCCGCTTCCAGAATCGCGCTCGCGCCGCTGGCGAAATCCACTCCAGCGTGAGAAGCTTTCCCTTCAATATGAATGGCGTAATTCCCGACACCTTTGCGCGCGGTCTTCAGCTTCCCCGTAAGCCCGGTACCCGGTTCCAGGACCAGGACGCACTCGCTTCGCATAGCTTCCGCTTCCGTAAGTTCGCGTGATGTTCCGCTGCCGGTTTCTTCATCCGAAACCAGCCACAATACGATTTTTCGCGCCACTGGAATATCTAAATCGCGTAACGCTCGCGCCGCGTAGAGAAAGAAAGCCAAGCCCGATTTCATATCCAGGACACCCGGCCCCCACAGGCGTCCTTTGGCTTGCCGGAACGGCATCCCGGCCAAAGTTCCGAGCGGCCACACCGTATCCGAATGCCCGACGCCGAGAATCTGGCCATGCTTCTTGCGGCCTGGTAGTTTGAATTCCAACCGCAAGTGCTTCCCATAGCCGCTCGATTTCACCGCCTTTGCGGATGCGATATCCTTGCTCCGCTCTGTAAACAGATCCACAAATCGATTCACTGCTTCCGGCGCATCGCTGGGCGATTCACATTCCACCAACTCGCGAATGAACCTGACGATATCTGCTTGTTTCTCAGTTGAATAGCGAAGAAGAGGGTGCATTGGCTGTTATAATTGAGGCTCCATGACATCCATGGATGTTCAAGAGATCTCGGCGGTTTTACCGCATCGCTTTCCGTTCCTGATGGTCGACCGGATTGTCGAGATCCATGATGATTCTATCGTTGGGATCAAGAACGTTACGGTGAACGAACCGCATTTCACCGGACATTTTCCTGGATTTGCGGTCATGCCGGGCGTGTTGATCATTGAAGCCATGGCGCAGGTCTCGGGCATTCTGGTTGGGAAAATGGCGCCGCACACGCGTGGCCGTATTATGTACCTGGCGGCCGTGGAAAATGCGAAGTTTCGTAAACCGGTAGTTCCAGGCGATCAGTTGCGTATCGAAATGAAGATGCTTCGCTTGAAGCACGCGGTTGCAAAGATTCAGGGCCTTGCAACTGTTGATGGCCAGGTAGTGGCCGAGGCCACGCTTATGTGCACGCTCACCGACCGTACCGCGGAACCGTCGAGAGCTCCGCAACCACAGGTTCCCGAGCCGCAGATGGCCTAAAGGTTCTACTCACGCGCAACGGATGGCGATTCACCCGACAGCGATCATTGATCCAGACGCGGACATCTCTCCTGAAGCCGAAATAGGTCCCTACTGCATCATTGGAAGCGGTGTCACTATCGGCGCGCGCACCAGGCTGCTTGCCCACGCTTACCTTGAAGGCAAACTGACCATCGGCAAAGACAACTTGTTCTATCCCTATTGCTCTTGCGGCATGACTCCGCAAGATAAGAAGTACCAAGGGGAGCCGTCGGAGACGCGCATCGGCGATGGCAACACAATCCGCGAGTTTGTGACCATTCATCGCGGAACCGAGGGTGGCGGCATGCTGACCTCGATCGGCGACGGCAATCTGCTGATGGCCTACGTCCACATCGCGCACGATGTCATCATTCAAAACCGCACCATCCTCGCCAACGGGGTAACCTTTGCCGGCCATGTCACAGTGGAAGACTTCGCCAATGTCGGCGGACTCTGCGCCATTCACCAGTTTTGCCGGATAGGCCGCCATGCCATGATCGGCAGCTACAGTGTCATCAAACAAAACGTGCTGCCGTATTCAATCACCGCGTCCAGTCATGAAGCCCAGGTGTACGGCGCGAATCGAATCGGGCTGGAGCGCCACGGATACAGTGCGGACGCGATTGAGCCGTTACAGAATGCGTTCCGCCTGCTCACTCGCGCGAATTTGAACACATCTCAGGCTCTGACGCGGATTGAAGAAGAGGTTCCTCAGACGGAAGAAGTGCGGGAGCTTTTAAATTTCATCCGCACTTCGCCCCGCGGCTTCTTAAAGTGACGAAGTCTATTCCTCAGCGCTATGGAATGATTGCGGGCAATGGCCGCTTCCCATTGCTGGCGCTTGAAACGGCTCAGCGCGAGGGTCATGATGTCGTCGTAGTCGCGATTGAGAATGAGGCTACGCCCGAGCTCGCCGCCATCGCCACCTCCCTGCACTGGATCAATATCGGCCAGCTCGGAAAGCTAATCGAGATTCTGAAACGCGAGAATATCTCGGAAGTAATGATGACCGGACAAGTCAAGCACGTCAGTATCTTTTCCTCCATCACTCCCGATTGGCGGTTGCTAAAGCTACTCACTTCTTTAAAGGAGAAGAACACTGCCGGGTTAATCGGCGGTGTACAAAAGGTACTGCACGATGAAGGGATCGAGCTGGTGGATTCCACCCGCCTGCTAAAGCCGCTTCTGGCGAGCGAAGGCGTGCTCACGCGCCGCAAGCCAAACAAAGAGGAAGAGACGGATATCCGTTACGGCCGCCGCATCGCAGCCGTGCTTGCCTCGATCGATATCGGCCAGAGCGTCGCGATCAGCGAAAAAGCGTGCGTTGCCGCGGAAGCAATGGAGGGAACCGATGCCATGCTGCGGCGTGCGGCCGCGCTTACCAGCGGGAAGCCCCTGCGCTTAGTGAAGGCATCCCGCGGGCGAGCGCATTTGCTGTTCGACGTTCCTGTTGCCGGTCTGACGACTATCGAGACCATGATCGAAACACGGACCACGGCGCTCGCAGTTGACGCTGGCCGCACCCTTCTGCTCGACAAACCTGAGATGCTGCGGCGCGCCAATGAGGCGAACATCGCAATTGTTGGCTATCCGCCCGCGGAGCCTGCGAAAGAATGAAAAAGCTTCGGGCGGCGGTGATCGGAGCGGGCTCGTTCGGGCGAAATCACATCCGCGTGATCCAACAGATCGAGAACATCGAACTCGTTGCGATTGTCGACACCGATCTCGAAAGAGCCCGGCAGCTTGCCGGGGAATGCCACGCGCAAGCATTTTCCAGCTTTGAAAAGGCACTCGGTTTGTTTGATGCCGCCATTGTGGCTACGCCGACCGTTACTCATGAATACATCGTGGCCGGTCTGCTCGACAGCGGCATCGATGTACTGATTGAAAAGCCTATAGCGGCATCTTCGATTGCCGGGGAGCGTCTCGCCCGCCTCGCCCGGGAGCGCGGCCGCATTCTTCAGGTGGGACACCTGGAGCGCTTCAATCCTGCCGTAGTGGTGCTTGAAAATGCGGTTACCCTTCCGCTCTTCTTCGAAGTTCATCGCTTGAGTGTTTTCACGCCTCGCAGTCTAGACATCGATGTAGTGCTCGATCTGATGATCCATGATCTTGAGATCGTACTTAGCTTTACCCAGGACATGCCTCAAGAGATCCGGGCAGCCGGCATCTCGGTTCTGTCGCCGCGCGTGGACATCGCGAACGTTCGGCTTGCTTTCGCAAGCGGATGTATCGCCAACCTGACCGCCAGCCGCATCTCCACCGAAAAGGTCCGCAAACTGCGCCTCTTCCAACCGGGCGAATACATCTCCATCGATTACCAGCGGCAGGAGGCAGTTCGGCTGGCTATCAAAGGAAGCGAAATCGCGTTCGAGCAGTTCCCCGTGGCACACGGCGAACCGCTTCAACTCGAACTTACCTCATTCTTTGACGCTGTCCGCAATCGTACGCCGCCGAAAGTAGACGGATTCCAGGCCGCAAATGCGCTTCGCGTGGCCGAGGCTATTCTTGCTAAGATTAAGGAACACGCAGACTTAGTCTCAGAGACGATCCGGCTCCGAAGCTGACTTCTTCGGGTGATCGGGCAACCTTCTCACCTCCGAACGCGTCGTTTCCTTCCGAGCGGTATGGCGAATGCCTTTGTAACTTTAGCCGAAGCCGCCGCGGTGCGTTCTGGCATCGGCGATGCTGACCCCGTGCTGCTTCCGCCTTCCGACACTGAGCTGAATCTGCTGCTCGAATGGCCTCAGCGCTCGCGTCCGCAATGGGCTGGAATCTTTGCAGCCTCCCTGGTGCTGCATCTTGTTTTCTTCTTTTTTGCTGCCCAGATACCGAGCGTTACGGAACGCCCCAGGCCGCAACAGACGGTGATCGTACACCACATCCCGCTCTATCTTCCGCGCGATGTAATGACACAAAGGGCGCCTAACCGCCAGAGGCTTTCCAAGCAGATTGATTTGGCGGACCTGCTCGCGGCCCAGCAATCGCACACGCAGGCTGCCGCGCCGCGGCCGAGCAAAAAGCACTTTGAGCTGCCGAAGCAGTCCCCCGCTCCGCACCCTCAGAAGAATGCGCCGCAGATTCTTCCTGAAGCGCCGATCGTCGCCTTGAACCAGGCGTCCGGCCCATTACCATTGGGGTCGCCAAATGGGATCAACGCTCCACCACCGCCGGAACCTTCCACGGGACCGTTTGAAAACGTCGGAACTCAAGCACCGCCCAGCGCTCATCCGAAACTCGCTCCGCCGAAATCCTCGGTGCAGGCGGCCATCAATGGCTTAGCCCAAAACGCACGCGGTAGACACATGGTTATCACTGATGATTCGCCCTCTGAACCGAGCCTTGGAACTCCAGGTTCGGTCGGCCGTCGAGAAGAGCAGCATGCCGCAGTCGAATTGCAGAGTGATCCGCAAGGCGCCGATTTCAAACCGTATCTGAGACAGATTCTTGCCATTGTTCGCGCTAACTGGCGGCGCGTGGTTCCTGAGAGCGCTCGAATGGGAACGCTGCGCGGGCGCACGGTAGTGGAATTCATTATCAGCCGGGATGGCAATATCCCGAAGCTCGTAACGGCCGATTCATCCGGCTCGGAGCCACTTGACCGCGCTGCCGTAGCAGGACTCAGCATGTCGAATCCATTGCCGCCCTTGCCGGCCGACTTCAAGGGCTACCAGATCCGCCTGGCATTTTCGTTCGCCTACAACATGCCTGCGCAATGACACCCGACGAGCCATCTCGAAGCGTGATCGGATTGCGAACGGCCCTAATCCTGTACGCCTTGCTGATTGTTGCGGCATTTTTCACGCTAAAGGGAACCGCCCTCGTCATCGCCGTACTGATCGTCTGCTTGTTAGCACTAAAAAGCTACGTGCATCATGTGCGGAGCAGGATGGAGTAGGAAGCTGCTGCGATTCAGCGCTCGCTTCGCGCCGCAGTACGTCGCTGACTCGACCCCGTTTCCCCTATGATTGTAGGAAAGGCAAACTCATGAGGCGCTGCATTATTG
>DATIMA010000256.1:0-19154 GCA_035475915.1 Bryobacteraceae bacterium | reverse complement strand
TCTGAGTTTCGCACGCAGCGGCGTTCGAAAAGCTATCCATCGCGGCGTGTTGGTTGGTGTGAAGCGGAGCTGCCGGACTAAATTGGGGCACACCGGAAGACGCCACCGGAGTCTTTTGCGAAACGAACTGGCTGGGACGCGTGGCCTCGCGTTTTTGCGAAATGGACGATGCATGCATCGGCGCTACGGGATGGGATTTGCGGCGTTCTTTCTGCAGCTTTATCAGTGAGTTAAAGGCCCGGTAGAAGGCGCGTTCGTGGGTCGTCTGGTAGCGCAGGAAGAGAGCGAGTTTGTGGGTATCGACGCGCGTTTCGGTGAAAGCCTGATTCTGGATACGGATGGCGCGCTGAGTGAGCCACCAGGATTGGGCCATTTGCCGCACCAGGAGCGATTCGGTTTCGGTGGCGGGGGCGTGCTCAGTCAAGAGATCAGAGAGCAGCGCTTCAAATTCGGCGGGATCTTCGCCGGGGATAACGAGGCGGCCGGAAGCGAGGCCATGCTTGAGCGAGTTGCCGCTGGAAGTGGCCTTGCCTTCCGAAGAGCGGGGCCCGGTGGGACCGGTGCGGGCGTGGACACGAGCGCGGAGCGCCATCATTTCGGATTGTTCCTCGGCGGAGAATTCGTCGAGGAGATCGGGATTGGGTGAAGAGGTGGCTTCAGGCGCGCCAACCGAGGCGGATGCAGCAATCCGGCTCTGTTGGTATTCAAGTTTTCTGGCTTTGCGCTCGACCTCGCGGCGCTGATTACGGAGTTCGCGACTCGTCATAAGCGCATTTGAACGAGTGGCCGTGAGGCAGACCGGCAAATCTGAATGTAAGTCAGTGCAGGGAATGGAGAAATAGAGATGTAGGTTTTGTGACTAGCGAGCGCGGGTGGCTAATCGAGGGTTCTTTTCAAGCTGGGTCACGCGCCTGCGGCCTTCAGTGCGGCCAGCACACGATCATCACGGAAGGGAACCCGTCGGATGCGAACGCCAGTAGCGTCGTAGATCGCGTTCCCGATCGCTGCCAGCATCGGCTTGAGCGAGGCTTCACCGGCTCCGTAGGGCGGCAGATCGGGACGGTTCGGATTCGGATCGCCGTTCACCAGGACGATATCAATGCGCTCGGGAATATCGGCGTGGCGGAGAGTCGGGGACGAGAACCAGTCCTGGCTGGTCACCTTCTCCGTATCGAATCGGACTTCTTCGTGAAGAGCGCGGCTGAGGCCATGAAGCGTACAGCATTCAATGGTGTGCCGCAGGCTTTCAGGATTCACCACCAGACCGCAATCGTGCGCGCACACCAGACGCTTCGCCCGAACATGACCCGTCTGGCGATTCACTTCGACGTCGGCGATCTGCGCAACAACCGTATGGCCCCGGAACGCGTATGCGATACCGCGGCCGGTGAGGATCTCGCCTTTACCAGTCGGGTTCGGCGAGGGCCGCGAATCCCAGCCATACGCTTCCGCAGCGGCTTTGAGAACCGCGATTGAGCGTGCGCGCCGGAATCCACTGTCGTCGTCCTTTCGGGCGTTGATCATCTTCATGCGGAAGTCCAGCGGATCAGTTTTCGCAGCCGCCGCAACTTCGTCGATGAACGATTCCGCGGCAAAGGTCGGCTGCGGACCATTCGGATCGCGCAGGTTGCCGGTCCGGAGCGGCGTTTCCCACACGGCCGGGAGGCCAACCACCTCGCCCACCATCTTGCGATTCGGAATAGCGTACATGTCCGAAGGCATCGCGGCACTGCCGGCCGCAGGTCTTGCCCGTCTCGATCCCATCAGTTGTGCAATCAGCACGGTATCCGGCTCGTTGTATCCGACGTGGTTGTAGTCGCACGAACGAGCATGGAAGTGGTACGCGATCAGGCTGCCATCGCTATCGAGAGCACCGCGCATCTTTACTAGAAATGCCGGGCCCTTCGTATCCCATGCCGTCTCTTCCTCTCTCATCCACTGCATACGCACCGGCCGGCCCATCTCGCGGGCAATCCAGGCAGCCTCAAAAGCGGCATCCTCCGCCGCCGAACGACCGAAGCCCTGCGGACCCATCATCCAGATCACACGTACACTGTCGTGCGGCATGCCGAGAAACGAAGCGATGCCTCTGCGCATGCTGTACGACTTCATATCATTCGTATAAACGGTCATCTGACCATTGGAAGGGTCGGCTAAGGAATGGGCGCCCGCAAATGCGGTATGCCCCTGAAACGGAATCTCGTATTCCGCCTCGATGATCTTTGCCGCGCCTGAAAATGCCGCATCGGGATTTCCCACCTCCACGGTTTCCGCGGCAGCCGCCGGTGTTGCGCTGCGGATGTAGTTGAAGAGATCTTCGGATGAAGGGAAGGGAGACGTTGCCGGTTTGTTCCACGTCGTTTTCAGCTGGCGGGCGGCACGGATGGCCTGCTCTTCGCGTTCGCAGACCACAGCGACGTAGTTGCCTTTGCTCAGCACTTTGATGAAACCCGGCAGCCTCTTTACAGACGATTCGTCAATGCCCGTCAGCTTTGCGCAGGCGAAAGGAGGCTTCACGTTTCGCGCGTGAACCATGCCCGGCAGCTTCACATCCACAGCCCATTTCAGAGAGCCATCTACTTTTGGCGGGATGTCGTCGCGCTGGATCGACTGGCCGGTATATTTGAGCTCGGGATTCGATTTGGTTCTGGCACGGCCGGTAATCCGGTTAATATTGTTCCCGGTTAGGGAGACATTGAACTTCTTTCCCGCGATCAGTTCGCCGTAGGTGACGCGTTTTGAAGGATCGGTTTTGACCGAGATGACTGCATCGTGCACGGCGAGTTGATCGACGGGCACGCCCAGGCGCTGTGACCCCATTTCAAGGAGCACACGGCGCGCTTCAGCGGCGACGCGGCGCATCGGCCATGAATTTCTTTCCAAGGCATTGGAACCGCCCGACCCGACCTGGTCGACCGTGATATCGGTGCTCCCCATAATGCAAGTGGTCTTATCGAAGGCGATGTCGAGCTCATCCGACATCAACTGGCGGAAACATGTCCCCGTACCCTGGCCCGGGTCCGTTGTGCCGACATAGAACGTGGCGGTGTTGTTCTCGTGAATCACAATCCATGAGTCGATTTGGTGGAAATCGAGATCGTGATAGCGACCAGGGCCTGCAGCAGCATTGCTGCTCTGCGCATCCGCTTCGCTAATCGCTCCGAACATCCCGATGCTCACGGCCAGCAGTCCCGCATTTTTCAAAAAGCCGCGGCGATGGGTTACGAGCATCTCTTCGATCTGCTTTGGAATCGTGCCGGACGTGCTCATGCCACCACCTTCTCCCCGGCAGCGGGTGAGGATTCGGCCATAGTTTTGATTGCCCGCTTGATGGCGCTCTGCACCCGGAAGTAACTCATGCAGCGGCACAACGTTCCATTCATCGATTCACGGATCTGCGCGTCGGTCGGATGGGGATTCTTGTCCAGCAGGGCCTTAGCGGTCATGATCTGGCCGTTCTGACAGAATCCGCACTGCGGAGCTTGTTCCTCAATCCAAGCCTGCTGCACAGGATCCAACCTGCCGTTTCGCGAAAGTCCTTCGAGCGTGGTGATTTCACCTTTGACCGAAGACACAGGCGTGATGCAGGAAAACACCGCCACGCCGTTGATGATTACTTTGCATGCGCCGCATTGTCCGAGGCCGCACCCAAAGCGGGGGCCTCGCAAGTCGAGATCGTTGCGGAGGATATACAGCAGCGGCGTGGACGGTTCAATAGCCAGCGTGTGTGAACGGCCATTCACCTTCAGTTCGATTTTGCTCACGATCCGTACTCCTTTCGGTCAGCCTGAACTGATGCCTTTGCCATCATCCTACGCCCGCGCAGTGGAGGGAATGGTGTCCCGCTGTGCTGAAATAAAGGTTCAACCTGAATGATGGGCCGGCTTAACTTGTGCAGGCGACATCGAAACTCTGGTTTACATATAAATGAGAAGAAGAATCCGTTCGACCACGGTGCTTTGCGTGCGACGCAACGGGAAAGTGGTCCTCGCCGGTGACGGCCAAGTCACCATGGGCAATGAAGTATTGAAGAGCGGGGCAAAGAAGCTAAGGCGCTTATACAACGGCAAGATCGTGTCCGGATTTGCCGGGTCAACGGCCGATGCATTTGCGCTATTTGCGCGATTTGAATCCAAGCTGGAGGCGTACAGCGGTAACCTGGCGCGCAGCGTGGTTGAATTGGCGAAAGAATGGCGAACCGACCGGATGCTCCGTCATCTGGAGGCACTGCTGCTGGTGGCCGATCTGCAGAACATATTCATTGTCAGCGGCACCGGCGATGTGATTGAGCCTGATGCGCCGGTGGCTGCAATCGGGTCCGGCGGCGCGTTTGCGAAGTCCGCGGCGGTCGCATTGCTTGAAAACACGAATCTGGGAGCCCGTGAAATTGTGGAGAGAGCGATGAAGATCGCGGGTGATATCTGCATCTACACGAATGAGAATGTCACCTACGAGGAACTGGCGTAATGGTCATCTATCTTCCACAGCAATCCTCGGATGAAGCGCCGCTCCTGGATGAGCTGACGCCACGAGAGATTGTGGCGGAGTTGGACAAGCATGTGGTCGGGCAGTCGGACGCAAAACGCTCTGTCGCAATTGCCTTACGAAACCGGGTTCGGCGTCAGAAACTGGATCCGGAAATGGCCGAAGAGGTGATGCCGAAGAACATTCTCATGATCGGGCCTACCGGTGTGGGAAAGACGGAGATCGCGCGGCGGCTGGCAAAGCTTGCCAATTCCCCGTTTCTGAAAGTGGAGGCCAGTAAGTTCACCGAAGTGGGTTACGTCGGGCGCGATGTGGAATCGATCATCCGCGACCTGGTGGATATCGCGATCGATATGATCCGGGACGAGCGGCTGGAGCAGGTGGCCGACCGCGCCGAGCAGCAGGCAGAGGAGCGTCTGCTGGATCTGTTGATGCCCCCTCAGCCGGAAGGAACGGAGAGCGTAGAGCGAACCCGGGAGAAGCTTCGCGAGAAACTGCGCGCGGGCAAACTCGACGACCGCATGGTGGAGGTAGACGTAAAAGAGCGCGGGCCGACGTTCGAAGTCTCTACCAACGGGAACGTGGAGGAGATGGACATCAATTTAAAAGATGTCATCCCAGGCCTTTTCGGACCGCGGACGAGAAAGCGCAACATGCGGGTTTCCGAAGCGCTGGAATATTTGATTCAGGAAGAAGAGCAGAAGCTGGTCGACATGGACCAGGTGACTCGCCTTGCCTTGGAACGGGTAGAGCGAAGCGGCATCGTTTTCCTGGATGAGATCGATAAGATCGCGGGCCGCGAGGGCGGCCACGGGCCGGACGTCAGCCGCGAAGGTGTGCAGCGGGACATTCTGCCGATTGTGGAAGGGACGACGGTAAACACCCGCCACGGTTTCGTGCGAACGGACCACATCCTGTTCATCGCCGCGGGTGCTTTCCATGTATCGAAACCGTCTGACCTGATTCCGGAGCTACAGGGGCGATTTCCGATTCGAGTGGAACTGAAGTCGCTGAGTGAAGCCGATTTCATACGGATCTTGAGGGAGCCGAAATCGGCGCTGGTAAAGCAGTACACGGCGCTGCTCGAAACCGAAGGGATCAAGCTGAGCTTCACGGAAGACGCGGTGACGGAAATCGCAAAAATCGCGGCACAGGTGAACGATTCAGCGGAGAACATTGGGGCGCGGCGGCTGCACACGATCATGGAGAAGCTGCTGGAAGAGATTTCATTTGCCGGCCCGGATCTCAAGAAGAAGAACATCAAGATTGACGCGGTGTACGTTCGCAAACAGCTCGCGGAGATCGCTAAGGATCAGGATCTGAGCAGGTACATTCTGTAGTGAGATGCGGGCCCCGGCAGGCGAAAGCGCCTGCCCCACTAAATGCAGTGGCAGCTGCCGCGATTCTCGTGCTGTGCGGTTGCGGGTATGTGGGTCCGGTGCTTCCACCGTCTCCACAACTGCCGGCCGCAGTTACCACTCTTCAGGCGATAGAGCGCGGCGACCAGATTCTGATTGCGTTCACTACACCGATTCATACGACCGACAGCCTGACGATCAAGCGGTTTTCGGAAATCGATCTGCGGATTGGAGCCGCCCCGAGTCCGTTTGATTTCGATACCTGGGCGGCGAGCGCGCGGCAATACAGCCTGACGCCTCCACCGCCAAGCGACCCCGATAACCCGCAAGCGGCTGCAATATTGAAATCGATTCCGGCGACTGAGTGGGCTGGAAAGCGCGTTGTGATCGCAGTGCGAACGGCGGTGAAGAAAACGGATCACTATTCGTCGTGGTCGAATCGCGTGGTGCTCAATGTGATACCGCCGCTGGAGCCGCCGGTGGTGAAAACGGAGCCAACGGCGCATGGAATCCTGCTAACCTGGCCGAAGCAGGGCTCCGGCGTGCAATACAGCATTTACCGCCAGGGTCCGGGAGAGCAGCAGCCCGTGCCGCTTGGCACATCCGATCATCCCGATTATCTCGACAAGAGCGCGCAATATGATACGCGCTATCAATACACAGTCATCGCGAGAGAAGGCTCGGCTGAAAGCCTGGCATCGCAGCCCGCCTCCATTAGCATGGCCGATACATTTCCGCCATCCGTGCCGGCCAGCATCACGGCGCTTGCGGGCCCTGATTCAATCGAAGTATCGTGGCAGCGCAGCCCTGAACCCGACTTGAAAGGCTATTACGTCTATCGTTCTACCGAGGGCGGTCCATTTGAGCCCCAAGGTGGATTGGTAAGCCTGCCAACCTTCAGTGATCGGAACGTGCAGCACGGAAAAACCTATCGATACGAAGTGAGCGCGATCGATCAGAAGAACAATGAGAGTGGGAGGTCGGCTGCGGCTCAGGTGGCATTCTAGCGTCGGGCGATTGACGTGATAGCATCGAGCCATGAGGGCGAGGTCGTTGCCAGGAGCTCCAGCTTGCTCCGATTCCTGAACGCTTGGATTGGTCCTTTCCAGGAATTTTTATTTCTCGCCGGCCGGGCTTTTAAGAACGTAGTTCGCGGGCCGCACTACTACGACGATGTCTTCATTCAAATGGACATTATCGGGGTCGGAAGCCTTGTCATTGTACTCCTAACCGGTTTCTTCAGCGGCGCAATCATTGCACTGCAAATGGCGCGGGCGCTGAACACCTACGGCGCCAGCAGCCAGACCGGAACAATTGTTTCGCTCACGCTGGTTCGCGAGTTGGGGCCGGTCCTAACTGCTTTGCTGGTCGCGGGAAGAAATGCATCGGGTATCGCCAGCGAACTCGGCTCGATGAAGGTCACCGAGCAGATAGATGCCATGCGTGCTTTGGGCACCGACCCGATCCAGAAGCTGGTTACTCCAAGGCTGATAGCGACCGCCATTATGCTGCCTGCCTTGACCGTGGTTGCTGATGCGGTTGGATCAGTTGGAGCTTACTTAGTGGCGGTTCCGCTGCTTCACATCATTACTAGCTCGCAATACTGGTCGAGTTTCTGGAGAGCGCTGGTTTTGAATGACTTGGCGCAGGGCCTGATTAAGCCGCTTGTTTTCGGAATGATCATTTCGCTGGTCGGCTGCTTCTATGGCTTGCAGACTACGGGAGGAACGCAAGGCGTGGGACGCGCTACAACGCAGGCGGTGGTGACCGCCTCCATCTGGATCTTCGTGGTGACGTTCCTCATCGATAAGATTTTCGTGAATTTATAGCCCATCATGGCGGAAGGCTCCATTCTGAATTTCTGTGATGTAAGTCTTCGGTACGAGGACGTTTGGGCTTTGCGGGATGTTAGCCTGACACTGAATCCGGGAGAAACCCGCATCATTTTGGGAGCGGCCGGCAGCGGCAAGACAACGTTGTTGAAAGCCGTAATCGGATTGGTTCCAGTAGATCGGGGGCAGATCAAGGTTTTCGGTGAAGATGTTACTGCGATGAAAGAGACTCAGCTATTCGGACTTCGCAGCCGCGCCGGGATGGTATTCCAGGAGGGCGGCCTTTTCGATTCGCTCAGCGTGGGAGAGAACGTAGAATATCCACTGCTGAACCGGCAAGCCAGCGCGCAAGCGAATGGAACGCAGCCGAATGGAGATAGCGAAAGCCGGGTGCGTGATGCGCTCCGTTTCGTGGAACTCGAGCAGACGTACGATAAGCTTCCGAGCGAAATTTCGGGCGGGATGCGCAGGCGCGTAGGGATTGCGCGAGCCATCGTAACCGGGCCGCCGCTGGTGCTTTATGACTCGCCGACAGCGGGGCTGGATCCAATTACGGCGAACACCATTATGGCGCTGATCGTAAAGGAGCGGGACGTTCGAAACAGCGCGGCATTAATCGTGACTCACCGCTACCAGGACGGCGAGTTGATGGCGGGCTTTCGTTACGACCGTGAGAAAGAGGCCTTGGTTTCCGTCACTGGCGAGGAGAGCCGGACGAAGTTCATTGTCATGAAAGAGGGCGCAATCGTATTCTTCGGCACGCGTCAAGAACTTGAACAATCGGAAGACCCGTACGTGAGGCGGTTTGTGAAACATGAGGACTAGCTATGCCGAGTAAGAACAAAGTGAGTTTGGCGCAGTTGAAAGTCGGCATCTTGGGCATTGTCGCCCTGGCATGCATTGCCATTATCGTGTTTCTGCTCACGGGCAACATGAAGTGGTTCCAATCGCAAGTGCCGCTCCATGTTTACACGTCCGATGCGGCCGGGCTAACGCCAGGTTCGCCGGTTAGAATTAACGGCATTCAGGCGGGCAGCGTCGATGGGGTCGCGCTCTCGGGAGAAACGAATCCGCAGCGCGTTATTAAAGTGGATTTCGATGTGGATGATGACATGCTGAAGCAGATTCCTGTCGATTCGATTGCCTCTATCTCCTCCGATAATCTACTGGGCAGCACAAAATTTCTGCAGATCACGAAAGGAACGAGTCATGATACGGTTCAGCCGAACGCAACCCTCAAAGCTGAAAACACCCAGCAGTTCGATCAGCTTGTAGCCCAGGGATTCAGTGTTCTGGATTCGGCGCAGGTGATTCTCGGCAAAATTACGAATATCGTGGGGCAGGTGGAATCCGGCAGCGGCACGATCGGCAAATTGCTGGTTGACCAGAGCCTTTACAATAGCCTGGCAGCGACCGTCAACCAGGTGCAACTGCTGGCGACCACGTTGAACTCCAAAACCGGAACGGTTGGGCACTTGATTAACGACAACGCGCTTTACACACAGATTCAAACCGTGGTGGACCGTGTCGATAAGGTGATGGCTGGTCTACAGCAGGGCGAAGGGACAGCGGGCCTTTTATTTAAGGACCCCAAAGTCTACAACGATCTTGACAAGTCGATTACTCAATTGAATACGCTGTTGACGAATTTGAACGCGGGCAAAGGAACGGCAGGACAATTGTTAGTGAGCAACAAGATTGGAAATGATGTGTCCAGAACGCTGGGCAAAGTGGACCTGACATTAGATAAGGTCAATTCCGGCCAGGGGACCATCGGGCAACTGCTGGTGAACCCCGCTCTGTATGACTCCCTGAATGGCACGACGCAAGAATTGCACGGATTGCTTCGCGATTTCCGCGCGAATCCGAAAAAGTTCCTGAGCATCAAGCTTCACATTTTCTAAGTTGAAATGCCTAACTATTAATGCCGACGATTTCGGCTTCACGCACGACGTGAATGCTGGAATTGTGCATGCGCACCTTCACGGCGTGCTGACTTCGACCACGCTGATGGCCAATGGAGACGCGTTCGAGGACGCGGTGCGGCTGGCGCGACAGCATCCTACGCTGGATATAGGCTGTCATCTGGTTTTGGTGCAGGGAGCCTCTGTCCTAACGGGAAAGCCGTTTCCGGAGACGCCCCGCGACCTGCTAGTCGCGCTGCTTCGCCCGCGACTGGACGTCTACTCCGAGCTTCGCGCCCAGATTGAGAAGATTACCGGGGCGGGCATTAAGCCCACACATCTGGATTCTCACAAGCACACTCATCTTCTGCCCAACGTGTTTCGAGCCGTAGTCCGGCTGGCCCACGAATTTGAGATTCCGTTCGTGAGATTGCCGTTGGATGCCAGTATGCCTTTCACGGGTTTGCCCTGCGCCGCTGCGGCGCGCTTTTATAGAGGAGTGGCGAAGCGGTTCCATGTGAAGATGACAGATCATTTTCTGGGTTTCCGGCTGACCGGTTCGCTGACGGAGCAGAGCTTTGCCGCAGCACTGTCGAAATTGCCGGAGGGCGCGACCGAATTCATGTGTCACCCGGGCTTTCTGGGGCCGGAATTGCAACGCGCTGCCACGAGATTGAAAGAATCGCGCGAGCGCGAACTGGAAGCCCTTACTTCACCCCTGATCCGGCAGCTTCTGGACGCAAAAGCAATCCGCTTGGGTCCTTTTGGTAACGGCTCGGAATAGGGCCGAAGACAATCTGACCATCGTAAATCGTCATGTAAACCTTCGTATCCGCGATGTTGACGGGGTCGATCGCAAAAATGTCATCCGATAAAACGGCAAGATCCGCCAGCTTTCCCGGCTCGATCGATCCTTTTACACTTTCTTCGAAACTCGCGTAGGCTGATCCCATAGTGTACGCGTGAACGGCTTCCGCTACAGTGATTTTTTGTTCGGGAATCCAGCCATCCGGATGCTTGCCGTCCAGTGTGCGCCTTGTAGTGGCGGCATAGATTCCCAGAATTGGTTTCATCGGCGCAACGTCCCAATCGGAGCCGAACGCCAAAATGGTTCCGGCATCGAGCAGCGAGCGAAACGCATACGTCGTCTTGGCGCGTTCCGGTCCAATGCGCTTCTCGGCCCAGCGGCCGTCGTCGATGCAATGATACGGCTGCATGGAGGCGATCACGCGCAATTGCGCAAAGCGGGAAACATCGGACGCCAGCAAATGTTGTGCGTGCTCAATGCGGAACCGCCGGTCACGCTGCCCGTGCTCGTGCTCGACCTTCTCGTAAAAGCCGAGAATCGTATGGTTCGCTTTGTCGCCAATCGCGTGAATAGCAACCTGCAACCCGGCTGCGTCGGCCTGTTCGATGTTGTGGAACATCTGTTCCGGATCGGCGAGCTCCGCGCTGGGAATGCCGCTGGTGTTTGGAGCGTCAAGATACGGTTGAAAGAACAGCGCGGTGCTCGACCCGAGCGAGCCGTCGGCAAAGCCTTTCAAGCCGCCGATGTGCAGTTTCTCATTCCCGAAATCGGCCTGCAGTCCGACATCGGCAAGGCGCTTCCAATCGGGCAGAGGTTGATGGCCGGAGATGCGCACGCGGAGTTCGCCATCATGCATCATCTGCTGATAGACGCGGAAGACGTCAGGAGAGGCCGACATGTCCTGGACGCTGGTTACGCCCTGGGCATTGGCGTAGGTTTGGGCGGCGAGCACGGCCGTGCGGATCTGGTCCGCGGAAGGCGGCGGCATCACGTTATTCACCAGGTCTTGGGCCGCGTCCTTGAGAATGCCGGTTGGATTTCCGGTGGAGTCGCGGACGATCACGCCGCCTGTAACGTCTTTCGTGTTTCTATCTATGTGAGCCAGCTTTAGCGCAACGGAGTTTGCCAGCGACATGTGGCCGTCCAGGCGATTGACGAACACGGGCCAGTCTTTCGTCACGGCGTCAATCAATTCATGGGTGGGGAGCGCCGCGGGCCGCCAGTTCTCGTGGTCCCAGTTGCCTCCCGTGATCCAGCGGCCCTTGGGCTGGGTCTTCGCGAATGCGGCCAGGGTGTCGCGAAACTCCTGCTGGCTCTTTGCGTCACGAAGCTGGGGGCCTGCCAAATCCGCTCCGCCGGAAAAGAAATGTACGTGAGCATCGTTGAAGCCGGGGACAACACGCTTCCCCGCCAAGTCGATGACCCGCGTCTCAGGGCCTTTCAGCGGAGAGATCTCGGCGGTAGTGCCGACTGCGACGATGCGGTTCCCGCCGATGGCAACCGCCTCAACCTCCCTCTGGTTCGGATTCTCGGTCCAGATCTTGCCGTTGATCAGGATCAACGTGACCGGGCTCTGCGCGTATAAGGGCAGGAAGGCGACACCCAACAGGGCGGCAGCAGATCGAGCATTCATTGTCCGAATTTTACGCTGACCCGGTAGAGCGAAGAGCTTCGATAGGCGAAATGTGCGCCGCGCGGCGGGACGGCAGCAGACAAGCGAGCAGCGAAACCACCGCGATGGAGCCGGCGGTCCAGGCAAGTACCGGAATATCGATGGGGGAAACGTGGAACAAGAGGCTGCGCATCGCCTGACCAGTTAACCATGCGCCAGCGATGCCCAAGGTTGTCCCGAAAATGACCAGCCGTAGAGCGAGAATGAGGAACTGAGACTGAATCTGCTCAGGGCGCGCGCCCAGGGCCATACGAACGCCGATCTCGCCACGCCGCAGGGCCACGGCGTAACTCAAGACTCCATAGGCGCCAACGGCGGTAAGCAGCAGCGCGATTGCGGAGAACAGAGCAGAGAGCAGCGCCGGCGAACGTTGCGCCACGAGGCTATCGTTCACGAGTGTGTCCATCGAGCGAATATCGTTCACGGGTAACTGCGGGTCGATGCGCCGAACGACGTTCTGTAGCGCCGGTCCGAGCGATTCCGGCGGAAGAACAGTGCGGACCACAACGAAGAGATTGCCATCAGTACGGAAGGCATAGGGATAATAGACCGCGCCCTGAGCAACGTCGTCAGTGAGACCCGCCTGCTTCACGGCTCCGACGACACCGACTACCGTGAACGCCTGCGCATCATCTGACTTTTCAGAACCTTCGAAGAGCTTGTGACCAAGAGCGCTGCCGTGGGGCCAATAGTAACGCGCGAAATCTTCGTCCACAACACAAACGCGGTTTCCGCGGCGCGAATCGTCCGCGGTGAGAAAGCGACCCTCGCGCAAAAAGATACCCATGGCGGCAAAGTAATCGCCATCGACACCATACGAGTAATGCCCTCTTGCCGATTCACCGGGGCGAATGACGTGGCCTTTCACCGTGGCGGCGCTCTTGCCGCTATTGCCGCTGAGGGGCAAATTGTTTACCAAGCCAACCGTGGAAACGCCGGGTTGACGGCTGATCTCTCTAAGCAGAGTTGCATTGAACGCCAGCCGGGCCGGCCAGTTCCCATAGCTGCTCCAGGGCAAGGAGATCTGACCAGTGAGGACGTGATCCGGGCGGAATCCAGGCGGGGTCGACATAACGCGTTCCAGACTGACCGCCAGCAAGCCGGCGCCGGATAACAGGACGAATGCGAGCGCAATCTGCGCTACGACGAAACCGTGACGCAACGTTTGAGCTGCATGGCTGGCTGTTCCGCCGCGCGCCTCCGATTGGATGCCGTTCGCCGGATGAGCACGCAAAGCAAGCCAGGCGACCGGGAGCGCAAGCGCGATTCCCAAGACAATCGCTCCCAGAAAAGCAACCACTGCCAATCGGGCATCGAAGGCAATCTGACTGCCCAATGGAAGGCGGTCAGCGCCGAATGCCATCAGTAAGCGGATGCCGCCCGCGCCTGCAAGAAGTCCCAGCAGCCCGCCTGCTAACGTGAGCAGGGTGGTCTCGACGGCCACCTCACTCAGGACCTGCAGACGGCTCGCACCTAAGGCTTGGCGGACGGCCATTTCCTTTGAGCGGCCATTAACGCGAATCAGCAAAAGGTTGGCGAGGTTGACGACACCGATGAGCAAAAGAGTGAGCGCTCCCGCCTGCAACAGCAGCAAGGTCGGACGGACGCTCGCGACGTGGTCGGCGTGGAGCGGAACCAGTACCGTACGAAAGCCTGCATCCGCCATCATTTTTGCCTGTGGATCGTCGGCTTCCAGGCTTCTATTCTGGGCATCGATCTGCGCCTGTGCCTGCGCGAGCGTTGCACCGGGCCTTAGCCTGGCAATCAGTTGCTTGGAATTTCCACCGGAATGACGCTGTGCAGGAGCGCGCTCTTCGAGACGCGATGAGAATGGGAAGTAGAGCGTAGCTTTAGAAGACAGGAAGCGAAAATCAGCCGGCAGAACGCCAACCACTGTACAGGGAAGTCCGTCCACCTGGATCTTCTTGCCGATGACGTGAGAATCCGCGTTGAGGTGCTGCCGCCAGTAGGCGCTGGTGAGAATAACTGCCTGATCTGCTCCAGGCGAGGTTTCTTGTTCCGTGAAAGCGCGGCCCATTGCGAGCCGGGTACCGAGCGTTGAGAAGAATTCCGGCGAAACTCGCACAATCTGCTGGCGTTCGGTTGAGCCGGTATCACCAACGATCGCGGTCCCGTACCGATACAGCGCAAGTCCGCTGAACGCGGGGATGCGTCCGCGGCGCTCGTAATAGTTGGTGATGGAGGAACCATCGCGCTGGACGCCCGCCTTCGGGTAGCTGTTGTACATTGTCACGAGCCGGCCGGCATGCGGAAACGGCAGCGGGCGGAGCAGAACGGAGTCGATCACGGCGAAAAGAGTTAGATTCGCGCCCAGGCAAACGCCCAGAGTGAGAAGAGCGGCGATAGTGAATCCGGGCGATTTTCGCAGCAAGCGGGCCGCGTAGCGAGTCTGCCTTGCCAGTTCATCGAAGGGACGCAGCCAGCGCGCTTCGCGGCATTCTTCCTGAATGCTGTTCAGGGCCCCGAACTCAATGCGAGCCCGGCGGGCCGCTTCTTCCGGAGGTATGCCGCGGTGCATCAGATCTTGTGCGTACTGCTCGATGTGAGTTTGCAACTCTTCGCCCATACCCTGTTCAAAATCACGACGGGCCATGAGCGCGCGGAATAAGGATCGAAAGCGTTTCAGCACGTCAGACTTCCTCGGGAGTAGTATTCAAAGCCGTGGCGATCGCAGCCGCCAGGCGGTTCCAGCCCGCTGTTTCCTGACGCAGCCTGCGACGGCCAGCGGCGGTGAGCGTGTAGTACTTTGCCCGGCGATTATTCTCGCTCTGGCCCCATTCAGCGGCGATCAGATCCTGGTGTTCCAGCCGGTACAGCGCGGGATACAAGGACCCCTGCGGGATATCGAGCGCCTCTCCCGAAATCTGCTTAATGCGAAGCAGCACGCCATATCCGTGCAGAGGCTTCAAGGAGACGGCTTTGAGGATCAGCATGTCGAGCGTGCCGGGCAACAGGTCTGCGCTTTTGTCCAAAGGTGGGTGGCCTCCTAGCCTTACTAGGAGTATAGCCGTCTTCTCCTAGATTGGCAAAGAGGAGCTAGAGATTGAAAAAATGTGAAATCCGCCAAATCGGGGAGGGAGGTATCGAGAGGCGGAGCCGAACGCTTTCTCAGCTCAGCGGCCCTGGAGTGTGCGCGCGCCTTCTTTACCACAGTCGCGAAGAATGCTTGCAAGACCTGGGCTGATGTTCCGAAGTCTTCCAATTGAATCAGTTCGAGCGCGCGTTTCCGTTTGGCATCCGGGCATGCATTCGATCCCAAGCGCAGGAAAGTCCTTATCACTCTTAGCAAAATGCTACATCACCGTCGGCGCGTTTTATGTCGACAACAAACATAGTTGTTTTCTGCTAGACTACAGAGCTAACGTGCCCCTCACCAGTTCCACCCGCGTGGGACGTTACAGTATCATCGCGGTACTCGGAGCCGGAGGTATGGGTGAGGTCTACCGAGCCCGCGATTCTCACCTGGGACGCGATGTTGCCCTCAAGGTGCTGCGCGACGATGCCGCCGACAAGCCCGGACGTCGGGCTCGCTTCGAAACCGAAGCGCGGGCCGTCGCCGCCCTAACTCATCCGAATATTGTCTCTATTTTCGATTTCGGCGAAGTTGACGGATATCCGTTCGCCGTAAGCGAGTTGATCGAGGGCCAGTCGTTGCGTGCTTTATTGCGGCGTGGGCGTGTTCCCGTGCGCAAGCTGGTCGATATTGCAGTGCAAATGGCCGATGGTCTCGCGGCCGCGCATGCGTTGGGAATTTCGCATCGCGATCTCAAGCCGGAAAATGTCATGTTGACGGCCGACGGCCGCGTAAAGATTCTCGACTTCGGTCTGGCGCACAGAGCGGCTATAAACCCCGACGCCGTAAAAGCGGAAGCGGCCACGGTGACACTGCATATTACGGAGCCCGGAACCATTCTGGGAACGCCGAATTACATGAGCCCCGAACAGGCCCGCGGTTCTACAGTAGATTACCGCTCCGATCAGTTTTCGTTTGGCCTGATCCTTTATGAACTCGCAACCGGCAAGCAGGCCTTCGAGAAGGGCAGCACCGTCGAAACGCTCTCCGCCATCGTCAGCGAAGAACCGGCGCCAATAGAAGCGAAAATACCTGCTCCGCTGCGCTGGATTATCGACCGTTGCCTTGCAAAAGAACCCCAGCACCGCTACGAATCGACGCATGACTTATGCGAGGACCTTCGCTCGCTGCGCGAACATCTCTCCGATACATACAGCAGCTCTGAATTGTTAGGAGCCCCGCCCCGGCGCGCGATAACTTTCAACGCGTGGCGGACAATCGCAATAGCTGCGATCGCCATCTCTTTGTTGGCCGTCGCTGCAACAGTATTGTTGGGAACGAGAAACGCCGGAACGAATCTTGCTGCGTACCGTTACACGCCCTTGGCTGTCGATGCGAAACAGCAAGGCTCCGCTGTGTGGTCGCCAGACGGAAAAGCCGTCGCGTATACTACTTCTCTCCAGGGCGAAGATCACCTCCTCGTGCGATACGTCGCGTCGCCCATGCCGACGGATTTGGGAATCCATCGCGAATATGTCGCTCCGCGCGGCTGGTCGTTGAATTCCAGGCGCATTTTCTTTTTTGCGCCGGCCGCGGATTCCACTCCTCAGAACCCCAAACATGGCGCTTATTCGATATCGGTTATGGGAGGCGATCCGGCATTTATTATGGAGATGCCGAAGGATGACTCAGCGGTAGGGGCCTTCTCGCCCGATGTGAGGGAGGCGGCCCTTTTCTGCCGCTGTGGCGGAAAAAGAGTCAGCGTATTCTTATCATCGCCGCTCGGAACGCCGTGGCACGCCTATCAGCCGGATCCGTTCTCCACGGCAAGTGCCTACAACGGGCGAGATCTGAAGTTCGCGCCGGACGGCAAGAAACTGTTTCTTGACTATACCGGGGAGAAGTCGGAGCCGGAAGCCTGGATCCTGCCTATCCCGCCCGACCGTGGGAGACCCCATCGCGTTCTGACGGAAGTACCGGCGCAGTCCATCCTCAACGATGCTTCCTGGATGCCGGATAGCAGGCATCTCGTAATGAATATCGCAATCCTCGGCGGTTGGCACCTTTGGCTCGTAGACACGGAATCAAACGAAGCTCGCCAAATCACCACGGGCATGGCTTCGGAATTCGAACCCGCCGTATCTCCTGATGGAAAATCGCTTGCATTCGACAAGTTTGAATTGAATCTAAATGTGGTTTCCGCGTCGCTTGAAAGCCATGAGATCCGGACGCTCCTCGGGACTGAACGGAATGAGCGAATGGCCGCCTGGGCCGGTAAGGCGGAGGAGCTTGCATACGTTACGGATCGCAACGGCCCCATGGAGGTCTGGATCCGATCGGACGACGGATCGACGCGGCCCGCGGTAACGCAGGACAATTTTCCAGGCAGCAAAACACAGTTCGTTATGAACCCTGCGTTGTCGCCGGATGGCAGCCGGCTGATTTTTACCCGGCAGGGGCCCGACGGCGCGACCCGCGATTGGATCATCTCCTTGTCAGAGGGAGTTCCTCAGCGCGTCGACGAATCCAGCACTGATACCGAGTACGGCGGCGCATGGTCTCCCGATGGCAGACGCTTTGTTTATCTGCAAGTGGCGGGGGGGTTGATGCACTTATATGTTGCGAATGTTGGCAGTGCCGAACCCTCAAACGCGCTGCATAAAGACGTCTGGGGATCTCTTCCGGATTGGTCTCCGACAGGCGAATGGATTACATTTCAGGATAAGAGTGGTTGGAACTTGGTATCGAGCGACGGGAAAACGATCAGGCCACTCGGCAAGATTTCGACTCAGTATCTTGCGTTCTCAAAGAATGGAAAAGAACTGTACGGCATCCGCGAGGAGCACGGCAAGGTCACACTTTTCTCCCTGGATATTGCTACGCAGAAGGTGAAAGATATCCGCGAACTCGGGCTGGATTACGCACCCGCGTCCGACTACGGTCCTGGAATCCGCTTCAGTGTCGCTCCGGACGGAAAGAGCATCGCCTACAGCGTGGCCGACATGAGATCCAGTCTCTGGCTGCTGGAGGGCTTCAGACAGCCGAGCCCATGGGAGCAACTGTTCGGGCCGCGGAATCCGTTTGTTAGCGATTTGCGTTAGCCCGGAGGATGCAGCTCGCCTGACCGTCAGTGCCCTTCCGCTTCTAAAAACCGTTCCGCCTCTATAGCGGCCATGCAACCCGCGCCGACCGCGGTGATCGCCTGGCGGTAAATGCGGTCCTGCACATCGCCCGCGTGGAAGACACCCGAAACATTCGTGCGCGTGCCGCCATGCGAAATGATGTACCCGTCCGCATCCAGATCAAGCTGCCCGCCGAAGGGTTTGGTATTGGGGATGTGGCCGATCGCGACAAAAAAGGCCGTCCACCTCGCGGTCGTAAACCAGCCGGTAGAGCGCCGGATATAAGGACCCCTGCGGGATGTCGAGCGCCTCTCCCGAAATCTGCTTAATGCGAAGCAGCACGCCATATCCGTGCAGGGGCTTCAAGGAGACGGCTTTGAGGATCAGCATGTCGAGCGTGCCGGGCAACAGGTCTGCGCTTTTGTCCAAGGTGGGTGGCCTCCTAGCCTTACTAGGCGTATAGCCGAAGCAGTCGTGCCCTGCTATACCTTCGTATGATGCGACGCAAACTATTACGGACCTCGACTGGAGAACCGCAATGACGAGAGATGACGCGTGGGCTCTTGCCAACGATTGGGTTGCGGCTTGGAACGCTCATGATTTGGATTCGATCATGAGCCATTATGAGGACGCAGTCGAGTTGACCTCGCCGGTCGCCGCCCAACTGTTAGGTACTCCCGGCGGCAAGGTGGCGGGAAAGGCAGAGTTGAGAGCTTATTTTCAGCGGGGGCTAGAGGCCTACCCGGAACTTCGGTTCCAGCTTGAGGATGTGCTCTGGGGCGTTAACAGCGTGGTGCTCTACTACAGGAATCAAAAGGGCACACGCACCGCAGAATTCATGGAGTTGTCAGCGAATGGAAAAGCAGCACGCGTCGTGGCTCACTACAGTGCTTAACAGAGGACGGCGTAGGCAGGCTTAGGAAAGAGCACAAAAGACGC
>DATIMA010000255.1:0-35749 GCA_035475915.1 Bryobacteraceae bacterium | reverse complement strand
TCTGGATGCCTTTTCGCGTCGGGTGATCGGCTGGGCTCTAGAACGTACGTTGGAGGCGAAGCTCACGATGACGGCGCTCAAAATGGCTTTATCGCGCCGCAAAGTGAAAGCAGGTCTGGTGCATCATTCCGATCGGGGCGTAGATAGAACTGTGAGTACACTCGTGGGCGAAGTAACCCGTGCCCTGCGCCGGTTGCGCCAGAGCCCGGTGTTTGCCACGTTTGCAATCCTGTCGCTTGTGCTGGGGATCGCCGCGAACGTGGCAATTTTCTCGATCGTGAACGGCGTCCTGCTGAAGCCGCTGGCGTTTGCCGACCCGGGACGGCTCTTTGGGATTATCGAGATTGTCCCGAAAATCCCAAGCTCTATCCAATGCTACCGGTGAATCCGCGCCATGCCGCGGAATGGAAAAAGATGGTTCCCGGTATCGAAGAGCTTGGCTTGGCACAGACGAGGCATGTGGTTTTGGGGGGATTTGGACGGCCTTTGCGTGTTCCTGCCGAAGCGGTTACGCCCGATCTGCTTACGACTCTGAAGGTGCAGCCGCTGATGGGCAGGCTGATTCAGCCTTCCGATGCACGGGAAGGTCACGATCACGTCGCGTTGCTGACGTATTCGCTATGGCGCGGGCACTTCGCCGGAGATCGGAATATTATCGGGCGCGACGTGCGCATCGATGGGACGCCGCACCGAGTGATCGGGGTGCTGCCTGCCAGATTCCGCTTCCCGTTAACCGGTTCGTTCTTCGATATTGAGTGGCAGCCGCAGCTGTTTACTCCGCTGTGGTTTCGCCTTTCCCAACATAATCTGGAAGGCGATTTTAACTATTCTGCCATTGTGCGATTGAAGGCCGGTGTCCGGGCCGAGACTGCGCTTGCCGCCCTTAACACGGCGCAAGCAGCGATTGCGAAGACCTTCCCGGACAAGATGGAGATTCGCGCCGATTTGATCCCGCTGAACGACCTGGCTGTCCAGAGCTCGCGAACCTCGCTGCTGCTGGTGCTCGGGGCAGTTGCGGCGGTTCTGCTGATCGTCTGTCTAAACCTCGCGATCTTGATGCTTGCGCGCGGCACGCGGCGCAGTCGAGAAATCGCGGTGAGAACCGCGCTGGGAGCGAGCCGGTGGCGGCTCATTCGCGAAGCTCTGATGGAATCGGTCGTCCTTTCCGCAATTGGCGGCGTGTTCGGCCTTTTGCTTGCGAAGGCGGCGTTTCGAGCGATTCTGGCTGCTGCGCCGGCGACGCTGCCGCGAAGAGATGATGTGGCAATTGATCTGAATGTGCTGCTCTTTGCGCTGGGGCTAACGCTGCTTACAGCCTTGGTGTTCGGTCTTTACCCTGCCTGGCGGCAATCACGGCGCGACCCGCAGGAGGCGCTGGCCGCGTCCAGCCGATCGAGTACCGGGTCGAAAACGAGCACGCGCGGGCGAAGCATTCTGATTTCGGTTGAGGTAGCGCTAAGCACAGTCCTGCTGATTGTGGGCGGTCTGCTGCTGGCAAGCTTCGTGCGCCTGATGAACACAAGCGCAGGCTTTGAAATTGCAAGCCGTATTTCGGCGCAACTCAGTCTACCCGGGGCGAGCTATAACAAGCCGGAAAATGTCACCGCGTTTTATGAGAAGCTGCTGGAAGAACTTTCCCGGCAGCCGGGCATTCGTCAAGCTGCGCTCACTTCCCATTTGCCGCTGAATGGAGAGACCTGGATCGACTTCATGTCGCGTCCGGGCGATACCCGGCCGATGTTCCAGAAGCCGACCACCAATGTGCGCTTTATCAGCGGTTCATACTTTGGAGCGATGGGAATTCCGCTGCTTGGCGGCAGAACATTCGAGCCATTGGACAAGAAGAACACGGTCGTTGTGGTCAGCAGCGCCGTCGCAAGGAACCTGTGGCCAGGCGAGAATCCGGTCGGTCAGAATTTGGTACTGCAGGACAAGCCCATTCGAGTAATCGGTGTAGCGGGCGATACGCGCGCCGATCTTGCCAAGAACGCTCCTTCGATAGTCTATGTTCCTTACTGGGATCACAGTAACGGAACGGCATCGAATCTGATTGTTGTTTTGAGCACCTCCATTCCCGACCGCGACGCGGTGACGGTTCTGAGGCACACCGTCGCAAAGCTCGATCCCGGCATTCCGATTTCTCACGTAGAGACATTCGGTGAGGTGTTGTCGGACGCGGTTTCGCAGCGGCGCTTTCAAATGCTGCTGGTCGGAACATTTGCGATCTCGGCGTTGCTGGTTGCGTCGCTTGGAATTTTCGGCGTAATCGCCGGAGTCGTTTCGGCCAGGCGCAACGAAATCGGCATTCGCATGGCTCTCGGGGCAAGCCGCGCGGGAGTGACCGGAATGGTGATCCGGCAAGGGATGACTCCGGTTCTGGCCGGCCTATTTGCCGGAATTGTAGTTACTCTGGGCTTTGGATCAGCTATCGGCAAACTGCTGTATCAAGTGCGCCCCGCCGATCCGTTAACCTTCACGGCTGTCGCGCTGTTACTCAGCGGGGTGGCTTTGCTGGCTTGCTGGATTCCCGCGCACCGGGCCGCGGCCATTGATCCGATGGAATCGCTGCGCTACGAATGATCGCCCTCATGTTCCAGCGGCAGTCCAGATGCTTCGATTGCCCGCCATCCGCCATCGAGCGAAATCACATTGCTATAGCCCATCTTCTGTAGATTGTCGGCGGCGAGAGCCGAGCGAAAGCCGCCCCCGCAATAGAGAACCATTTTTGTGGACTTATCCGGGAAAGTCGCTTCAATGTCTCGTTCGATAATGCCTTTGCTGAGGTGAACGGCTCCGGCGGCGTGCGCGGCTTGCCATTCATGGTCATCGCGAACGTCCACGATCTGCCCGGCCGTTCCGGCGTCCCGCATCCGTTTATACTCTTCAATATCAATCTCATGGACGCGCTTTTTCGCATCCTGAACGAGAGCAAGAAAACCCGGGCTATGATGTTTCATTTCCATTACTGTGTCCGTTCAATCTTCGCGCCGGCAGCCGCCAGTTTCTGTTCGATTCCTTCGTAACCGCGATCCATGTGATAAACCCGGTCGATAGTAGATTCACCTTTCGCGATCATTGCGGCCAGAACCAGAGAAGCACTGGCGCGGAGATCGGATGCGATGACCTGTGCGCCGGTCAGTTCGGTCTCTCCGGCGACGATCGCCTGCCGCCCTTCAATGCGGATATTGGCGCCCATCCGTGCCAGTTCCTGAGTGTGCATGAAGCGGTTCTCGAAGATGGTCTCGGTCACGAAGCTGATCCCGCGCGCAAGGGTCATCCAGGCCATGTATTGCGCCTGAAGATCCGTTGCGAAACCGGGGTACTCTTCGGTTGTTACATCGATCGCTTTCGGCCTGCATGAGCAGCGGATGCGAAGCGCGTCCGGTCCGATCTCTTCTACCTCCGCCCCCGCCTGCTGCATTTTGACGGTGAGCGCCGCGACGTGCTCCGGGTTGCAGCCGGTCACCATCACATCGCCTTTTGTAATTGCGCCGGCAAGCAGAAACGTTCCCGCTTCAATACGGTCGGGAATGATGGTGTGTTCGGCCCCGTGCAGCCGCTCGACGCCTTGAACACGGATAATGGATGAGCCCGCGCCTTTTATTTGTGCGCCCATTTTGATCAGAAGGTCGGCCAGATCCTTTACTTCCGGTTCTCGCGCGGCGTTCCGGATAACCGTTTCGCCGCGAGCCAGGACGGCGGCCATGAGCACGTCTTCCGTGCCCGTGACGGTAATGCGGTCAAAGTGGACGGTGCCGCCGCGCAATCCGTCCGGGGCCTGCGCTTCCACGTATCCGTGGGCCTGTTCGATGGTCGCGCCCAGTTGCTCTAATGCGGAGACGTGCATGTTGATGGGGCGCGCGCCAATGGCGCAGCCGCCGGGCATGGAGACGCGCGCTCTGCCGGTTCGGGCCACCAGCGGGCCAAGCACTAGGCTCGATGCGCGCATTGTCTTCACTACATCGTAGGGCGCTTCGGGGTTATCGAGCGATGCGGCATGCACGCACATGCGGCCGTCATCATGGGAGACCCGCGCACCGGTATGCGAGAGCAGGCTCTGCATGGTTTCCAGGTCTTTCACCTGCGGAACACGGCGCAAAATTACGTGCTCATCCGTGAGAAGACAGGCCGCCAGCGCAGGCAGAGCAGAATTCTTTGAGCCGCTCACCGGAAGTTCTCCGCTCAACGGCGTGCCTCCCGCAATTTTGAACTTATCCATGTTTCTCTAAGGCTAGATTTCGAGCGCTACGCGCAAGCGGCCCTTTGCCGCCGCGAGCCGCGATTCGGCTTCGCTCCGGTTGAGCCTGAGTTTCTGCATCAGGATGGCAATCCGCACCGAACCGGCCTCCGCCAGTAGCCGCGATGCTTCATCATAAGACACGTCGGCGATGCTCGAGATAATACGCCGTGCCCGATCCTTCAGCTTCTCGTTCGTGGGCTGTACGTTCACCATCAGGTTGCCGTACACATACCCCATCCGGACCATCACGGCGGTGCTGAGCATATTCAGGACGAGCTTGGTCGCAGTCCCAGCGCGCATACGGGTTGAACCGGTGATCACTTCCGGTCCGGGAACAGGCGTGATGGCGATTTCGGAGGCTTGCGCTACCTGTGAATTTTCAGTACAGCTAAGACCGATCGTCAACGCGCCAAGCGAACCCGCATAGGCTAACGCGCCAAGGACATAAAGGGTTCGGCCGCTGGCCGCTATGCCAACCAGGGCATCGCGGCCGCTGAAGGCCCGATCGGCAAGATCTTGCTTGCCCTGGGCGGGATCATCTTCCGCTCGCTCGATGGAGTGCCGCAGCGCCTGGTCGCCGCCCGCAATTAAGCCCTGTACTAAATCCGGGGGAGTGTTAAAGGTCGGCGGACACTCAGAAGCATCGAGGACGCCGAGCCGGCCTGAGGTCCCGGCCCCTATGTAAAACAGCCGTCCGCCGTTTTGGAGTCGTGTGACAATGCCGTCTACCGCTTGTGCGATGTTGGGTAATTCACGTTCGACAGCCGATGCGATCGACTGATCGGCCACGTTTATGACACGCAACACTTCGACCGTAGACAGGCTGTCGATGGTAGTGGAGGCCGGGTTCTGAGCTTCAGTCAAATCAGGCGCTGAATGAACTGCCGCAGCCGCACGTGGACTTCACCTGGGGATTATTGAATTTAAATCCCGAGCCCTCGAGCGTTTCGACGTAATCGACTTCGGCCCCATCCAGGTAAAGCATGCTGGCCTGATCGATAAACACCTTCAGGTCACCGAATTTGTACGTCTTGTCGAGCATGTTCGGCTGGTTCTCGAAAGCCATGGAATAGCTGAAGCCAGAGCAGCCGCCGCCAACGACGGCGATGCGCAATCCGGCCGGCTTGGGATCTTGCATGGTTAAGATCTCATTGACCTTGGTAACGGCAGTGTCGGTTAGCTGAATCATCCAAATCTCCTGAGTAAACGGTGGTTGTGTCTTTAGTGTACAACCAATTGCATCTGTTAGATGCCTGAACAGGCGGCCGGGTCACGCTCGTTTGGGATAATAGGCGTGCCATCCCCCTTTAGGATGGATAGCCGAACTTTTTGTAACGCATTCATATTTCAGCACGTCGGCTCCGATGTATGAATGGGCTGAGTGCCACCCTTCCGTTCCCGGCTGTAGCCGGCGAGGGAACCCGAGCGAAACCCAAATTGGATCATCGAACCACCGAAGAGGCGGCGTTAATCCGGCGCGTGCAGGCCCAGGACGAACTCGCTTTTCGCGAGATCGTGGAGCGGTACCAGGCCAAAGTCTTTTCGATTATCTATGGGATTTTGAGGAACCGGAACGATGCCGAAGATATCGCGCAGCAAGTTTTTGCGAAGATTTATTTCTCTGTCGGCAATTTCGATTTCCGCAGCTCGCTTCTGACCTGGATTTACAAAATCACGGTTAACGAATGCTACGACTATCTACGGAAGAAGCGGGTCCGGAAGCTGGTATATGAGAGCGATTTCTCGGCTGACGATTCGCTGCGGATGGAGAATTCTGAACCCGCAACGGATCAAACTCCGGCGATTGACCGGCGGCTGGCGCAGAGGGACCTGATTGTAAAGCTGCTTTCGAAGATTTCTGAAGAAGACCGGTCGCTAATTCTGCTGAAAGAAGTAGAGGGGCACTCCGTAGAGGAGTTGTCGCAGATGACCGGGATGAATGAGAACACCATAAAGGTAAAGCTGTTCCGCGCGCGGCAGAAACTGGTGAAGGCTGCTCACCGGCTGGAGAAAGGGCCGCTGACGCCGCCAGCATCTTAACGTATTTTGTTTTGGTCGTTTTGGTTGTAAATTTAAGTAAAGCGGACACCAGATCCGCAGAGTAGTTCAGCATTTGAGGGAAACATGCACAGATCCATTCGGGGTCGCCTGGAAGATCTGCTTGGGGCAGACCTGCGAGCCGGGGGTCAAGCAGAGTTGAAGGAGCATCTGGCATCCTGCCATGAGTGTTCAGGGGAACTGGCTGCCATGAAAGCTCAAGCGGCAATGCTGCGGAACCTTCGCGCACCGGAAGAGATTGAACCGACGCCGGGATTCTATGCGCGCGTGCTACAGCGCATCGAAGAACGAGGAGACCGTTCCGTCTGGTCGGTACTGGTTGATTCTCCATTTGGCAAGCGTCTGGCCTATGCCTCGCTGACCATCGCGATTCTATTAGGCTCCTACGTTGTAACCCAGGAGAGCCTGGACGGGCATCTTCACAATGAGAATATTGTCGCTCAGGACATGCATTACTACGCTCCCGTAGTGGGTGATCGGGCCCAACAACGGGATGCTGTCCTGGAAAACTTCGCCACTCAGCGCGTTGATCAGGCGGGGTTGATCCAATAACCGGCGCCGCACCAACTCGTCGACCGATGCTGCGAAATCAAAAGGCCGGCTGGTCTAATCCGAAAGTACTTGCAGTTCTTGCCGTCATCTTCCTTTGTGGAGCGGCCTTCGGGTCGGCTGTCACCCGCAGTTATCTCCATTCGCACATGTTTCATCCACGCTCCGATCGGGCGATCGAAAACGCCCGGCAAGTTGGTTTGCAGCGCCTCAAGGTGGTCCTGAATCTGAATCCGCAACAAGAACACACGGTAACAGCTGTGCTTGACGATTATGGCAAGTATTACCAAAACATCGAAGACGAGCGCGAAGACGTTGCGGAGCTTGGTAAACAACGCATTCTGGCCGTGCTCAATCCTGACCAGAAGAAACGGTTCAAACAGATCTTTGAAAACGTTTCGCAATAGTGGGACGGTAAGCCGAAACGATCCTTCGCTTCAACAGGAAGAAGTGCCCTTGTGACTCATCTTCTTCTCTAAAGCGGCCCACAACCTGCTATGTATGTCTTCCGGGATTGGTTTAGGGTCCATTCCCTTGAAGACCTTCAGCGTCTTCTGCGTGGTGTCGCAGACTACCCAACAGTTTGGGCACTCGTTTACATGCTTCTGTAGTTCAGCCCGGGTTTGCGGGTCGAGTGTCTCGTCCAGATAGTCATTGAGCTCCTGCAGAAACTGCTTACAGGTAAGCAAACGCGTCGTCCCCCTTTCTTTTGAATTGCCGGGTCAGCTTCTCTCGAAGCTGCAGGCGTGCCCGAAGCAGCCGGCTTTTAACCGCCGAGATCGATAATCCCAAGGCCTCCGCCGTCTCCTCGATTGACATTTCTTCGATGTCTCTCAAGATAAAAACGGTTCGGTAGGCCGGCTTTAAACTTTGGACCGCCTGATCCAGAAGTTGGGCCAATTCCTCTCGGGAGTAAGTGTCTTCCGGGTTCTGATCCCAGACAGCGATTTCCCGCACGACTTCGTCTTCGCCGGTATCGATGGGCTCGTCAAGCGGAACAGTCCGGTCGGACCGCCGCTTGCGCAACTTCATAAGCGCTTCGTTGACGGCTATTCGGACCAGCCAGGTGTAGAACTTCGAATTTCCATGAAAGTCGCCAAGGTGCGTGTAGGCCTTCATGAAGGTCTCCTGCAGCACGTCCTCGGCGTCGTCGTCGTTCTGCGTGATCTGCTTGGCCATGCGGAAGACGCGCCGATCATAGTGCTGCACCAGTTCCGAAAATGCGGCCATGTCCCCTGCTTGCGCGCGGGCGACCAAGGCCGATTCGTCAAAGCCCGATGCTACAGTTGAGGTGCTCACACTAAAATAATTCCAGTCTAGCAGCCGCAAAGTCACGCGCCGGGCGTGTTTCTTGAGCTTTTTTTGACTTTTGGGGATGATATTAGCTACTTACCGGCGCAAAATTCGAGAACCCGGCTTGCTGGCGCGCGCGGCTCGGAATTAGGGGTCACCTTATACAGCGCAGCTTGGGGAGCTACGACCGCCAGGGACGAGTTTGGGTCTCTGATACGCTCGAATTACCGTTAGTATGAGCAGTTTGAGCGTAGTGCTGCCCGATGGCAGCCAGCAGTCTGTGGCCGCGGGAACGCGACCGATTGATGTTGCGAAATCCATCAGCCCGCGGCTGGCTTCGGATGCCATTGTTGCGCGCGTGAACGGAGATTTGTACGATTTAGCGCGTCCATTGGAAGCCGATGCGCGGCTCGAAATTCTGACCACCCGGAATCCGGAATCACTGCAGGTCTACCGCCACTCCACCGCACACTTGCTGGCCGCCGCGGTGCTGGAGCTCTTTCCAGAAACGAAGCTAGGCATGGGACCTCCCACGGAGTCCGGTTTCTACTACGATTTTCAGCGGGAAACGAAATTCACACCCGAAGATTTGGAGAAGATCGAGGCGCGCATGCGGGAACTGCAGGCCAAGAATCTTCCCTTTGAACGGAAGCTCACGGCCAAGCCCGACGGTCTGACGAAATACCAGGACGATTGGATGAAGCACGAGTTGATTGAAGAGCGCGCGGGCGATGTTTTCAGTGAATATACGCTTGGCCCGAACTTCATCGACTTCTGCCGCGGTCCGCACGTTCCCTCAACGGAAAAGTTGAAGGCATTCAAGCTACTCTCCATTGCCGGCGCCTATTGGAAGGGGAATGAGAAGAATCCGCAATTGCAGCGGATCTACGGAACCGCCTTTTTCACTCAAAAGGAGCTGGATGAATATCTACACCGGCTGGAAGAGGCGAAAAAGCGCGATCACCGAAAGCTAGGGCAAGAGCTTGACCTGTTCAGCATTCAGGAGTTAGCGGGTCCGGGCCTGATCTTTTTCCATCCGAAAGGCGGCATTGTCCGCAAACAGCTTGAAGACTGGATGCGCGATGCCTATCTGAAGCGGGGCTACTCACTTGTCTATACCCCGCACATTATGCGACGCGATCTGTGGAAGACTTCGGGCCATGCGAATTTTTATTCGCAGAACATGTTCACCCCGATGGAGTTGGACGACGGCGAGTACCAGCTAAAACCGATGAACTGCCCCGGCCACATCCTGATCTATCGCGACCGGCTGCGCAGCTATCGCGATCTGCCGGTACGTTTGGGGGAACTCGGCACAGTTTATCGCTATGAGCGATCCGGCACGATGCATGGCCTGTTGCGCGTCCGCGGCTTCACGCAGGATGATGCTCACATCTTCTGTACACCCGAACAGATCGAGGACGAAATTGTCAATTGCCTCGATTTTGCAAAGGATACGCTAAACACTTTTGGATTTACTGAATACAAAGCGGAAATATCGACCTGGGACGGCGGAGCGAGCGGTAAATACGATGGCGGTCCGGAAGATTGGGCTCTGGCCGAAGGCGCTCTACGTAAGGCGTGCGACCGGCTCGGCATCGAAGCACCTGTAATCCCCGACGAAGCCGCTTTTTACGGACCGAAGATCGACGTTAAACTGGTTGACGCGATTGGACGTTTATGGCAGCTTTCGACTGTTCAATTCGACACATTTCTGCCCCGTCGTTTCGAGCTTGAATACGTGGCGGAGGACGGCAAAAAACATCGCCCACTGATGGTTCATCGCGCTCTCTACGGTTCTATTGAGCGGTTCTTCGGCATTCTTGTTGAGCATTATGCGGGCGCTTTTCCGGTTTGGCTTGCTCCCGTGCAGGCGATTGTTCTGCCCATTACCGATCGCCAAAACGCATACGCAGCGGAAGTTTATCAGAAACTGAAGGATGCCGGTTTTCGAGTGGAGCTCGATACCCGGAGCGAGAAAGTGAATGCAAAGATTCGCGAGGCCCAATTGCAGAAGATCCCCTACATGCTGGTTGTTGGAGCCCGTGAGGAGCAGTCGGGGCAAATTTCGGTTCGGAATCGGAAGCACGGCGACCAGGGCGCAATCGGCCTGGAGGAATTCATGAGCCGCTTGTCGCGAATGAACTCTGAAAAGAGTCTTCAAGAATAGAGTGATAGTTGCCGGCCTCATCCTTACCGGTTGGTGGGTGTACTGCGTACTTGCAATCGTGGCGGCCATCCGACGCCTTGGCGAACGGCCAGCGCAGCCCTCCGAATCATTCACGCCGATTAGTATTTTGAAGCCTCTCTCCGGGCTCGATGAAGGGCTCGAACAGAATCTTCGAAGCTTTTTCGAGCAGGATTACGACAAATTCGAAATTCTGTTCGGCGTCCGCCACAACTGGGATCCGGCCATTCGTGTAGTGCGGAAGCTGATGAGCCAGTATCCGGACGTGCCAGCAAAGCTCACCGTTACCGGGGAGCCGCCCTACCCCAACGCAAAGGTGTTCAGCCTGAAATGCATGCTGGACCAGGCAAAATACCCTCTGATTGTGATGAGCGACAGCGACATACGCACCAGCTCTGATTTCTGTCACCGGATCGCCGCGGAATTTGAAGATGGGCGCCTGGATCTGGAGACCTGCCCTTACCGGGCGGTTGCGGGTTCCAGTTTCTGGTCGCGTCTGGAAGCGCTTGGCATGAACACCGATTTTCATGCGGGTCTTTTTACCGCCGTTTTGCTGGAAGGCGCGAAGTTTGCTGTTGGTCCGACGATTGTGGCGCGCAGAAGCGTGTTGGATGCTCTCGGCGGTATCGAGCGGGTGAAAGATTACCTGGCAGAGGATTTCATGCTTGGCAAGATTGCAGCCGAACATGGATTTGGAGTGGATCTTTCCTCTTATGTTGTTGAGCACCGCATTGGGAGCGAGCCGCTGCGGAAGAACTTCGCGCACCGGCTTCGCTGGTCGAGAAGCACCCGCCGATCCCGTCCGGCAGGGTACATTGGCGAATTCTTCACGCACGCGCTTCCGATCGCAGTGCTGATCTTCCTGCTGATCCCCCACATGTGGCCGCTGCTGGCTGTCACGGCCGCACTCCGCGCTGTTCGCGCCTGGATTGTATCCGACCGCATTCTGGGCACAAAGGTCCCCTGGCTCCTGCTGCCTGTTCAGGACTTCCTTGCTTTCGGGTTCTGGATGGCCGGCTTTTTCGGAAGGTCCATTCAATGGCGCGGCCGCCGGTACACGCTAAACCGGGATGGAACGGTAGAGCCGGCAGCTTAAACAATTACGGTACCGGATGCCCTTTTTCGCGGTCTTCCGGCTTGTTGTGGTCCTGGTGCGCTTCTTTCTCCAGCTCTTCGGAGTCCTTTACATCGTTCACGGCGTAAAAGCCTTGTAGAGTCGCGTGAGAATCGGCGGCATCCTGCAAACTGCGCGCCGCCCGTTCCGCTTCACCCGGGCTTTCCACCAGGTTTTCGGGTTTTTCGTGTTCCTCTTGGCGTGGCATCATCTAATGGATTGCGCCGCGAGAACTTGAGTTACTTATTGCGGTAATACGTCGCTGAGTTGGACTTCAAGACCCAGGGACTCAGCCCGGAGTACACCGTCACGAACTTCCGACGGCGGTTTGTCTTCCTCAAAGATCCAGGCGCGCCGCTCGTATGGATCAACAACCCACACGCAGGGAACGCCCATGGCTTCATAGTCGTGGACGGAGGCTCGTATCCGGCTCCAGCGGTCATCCGGTGACATCACCTCCACGCACAGCAGCGGCGGCTTACTGGTTACTTCTTCGAGTTCAGAAACGACGGATTGCTGCCGACAGCAGCGTCTGCGTATATGCGTGCTTTCCTTGCCCCACGTTCCGTTCCAAAATAGCCCCGTCGATGTATTCACGATCCGGCGAATACGATGTGTGCATGTATTCTTCGATGGGAGTCGGGCTGGGGGCGGCGGCCATATATCGTTACTTTATATTCTCGCTCGAAGCCGGGTCCCCCGGATACGTGATACGGATCCCTTCTACATGCGCCCAAGGCGTTAATTTGTGCGGTTTGGCGCTGGTTTCGCTCATAATATCGAGGACCTCGATCCCGCGTGCCAGAAGCGCGTCGCCCACGAGCGATCTATGACATCTCCAGGGCACTGCTTCAGCGCACATGATGGCCGACGTTCTCTCCGCTGAGAGCGCGATGAGTTCACCGATTGCGGCTGAGAATTCTTCGGTCTGCATGTAATCGGCATAACCGCGGAAAGAGCTATTCTTCCAGCCTGTATTCACCGAGTCCTTCCGGGCATGGCGCAGGCCGCCGAGCGATGCCATGTGCAGATATGCGATCTGCTGGGTCTGAAGCGCGTCGCGAAGTGCGGTCTGTTCGTATTGCGGATTGTGGCGCGAGCGAGGGACGGTTCGGATGTCCACCAGCAGGTTGATTCCATAAGTCTTTAAGATCCCGATGAAAGCATCCAATGGACGCATGGAGTGCCCGATCGTGTAGACCGGCCGCATTACACCCAGCGGCCGGAGAGGGCCGAGGGAGGATAGGCAATGGATTGAAAACGGATCATCCGCACCTCATCCCGGTCCTTTACCGAAGGGAGAGGCATCAGGCCTGCATCGAGCAGGTTTTCGCACTCGCTCTCGGATAACAGCACTTCGGCGCAGGGTTGAATGCGCGTGACACCCTGGCTTTTATAGACGTGCAGCGGAAGACTGCCGATTTCCAGGTGCAAGCCTGGCCGAAAGTTCCAACCCACTTCACAAAACGACAATGCAAACAGATATGCGCATCCGAACGCAGGGTTGCCCCACACATATGTCTGGTGCTGGGGTGCATCCGGCATCTCTTCGAAGTCGAAGCTCTCAACTGTAGTGGTTGTCTTCCCGTAGGGCAATCGAAGCAGGAATCGAGGGATCCCCAAACCTAACCAGCTTGCGTGTGAAGACCGGCGGAGGGCCTGCCAAGATTCGAACGCTTCCTGATTGTCGTCCGACGGCGAAATCGCCTCGGCGAGGAAGGGCGCGCGCGCTGCCCGGGCCAGCATTCCCAATTTTGCCAGCAGGTCTACATCACGCGGGAAGTTCGGATCGAAACCATAGTTGCCGACGATTAAAGCCCAAGGCTCCGCTCCCGGCGTGCGCACGGAATCTTCCAGAATGGCGCGATAAGTATCGCTGTCCCGAAAGGCGGAACTGTCCAGCAGATCGGATGCAAGTTTCTCCTTGGAGATATCGACGAGATAAACCTTGACGAGACTGTCGTTCTCGACATTTCCGATCAGGAAATTGAGCGAGCGCCAAGCGGCTTCAAGGGCCTGGAAATGCGGTTCGTGAAGAATCGCCCGCATGAGGACGTTCATCCGCTGCTTACGTTCGGCGGCCGCCTGTAAAGCGCCGGACGTTTGCCGGGGTTGCAGATGGGGCTCAATGGTCCGGTCAATAATCTGACGCAGCTCATCCTGATTGGCGCTGCGCGCGAGTCCGGCGATAGGAGATTCGACAGAGGTGTCGTGCTGTTCAACAATTGCATCCAGCAGGCTGCCGGTGTTCAGGCGGGCGGCGTTCGCCTCCACACTTCGTTGCGCTGCAGCCGCCGAGCTTTTAGGGGGTTGAACATCTTGCGGCGTTTGTTCCAGCGCCCGAAACAAATCGCAGCGGGCGAACAGACTGTCAGGTTCAAAATCTTCCAATGAGGTGAAGTTCAAGGTAAAAGGGGTGGCGTTATCGGCGAGCGAAATATTCGCCTGCACCTCCAGCGCCCGGATCACCTCATTCAAGTTGTCTCGATCGACCTGAAGCGGTCTGGAGAAGCCGCGAGCCCGGCCGCCGAAATCGCCAAGGACCAGAATGCGAAACGGATCTTCGGCTTCCGGCTTCAGCAGGAGCGTCTCCGGTTCCGCCACGGCGACCGCGTCGCCCGCGTTTACATCCAACTCGATTCCACCAAAAGAGAATGGTCTCGCCATAGCCGTTTGTACAGCTTAGCTTACCGCCTGCCGCCGGTGCGGGCATGCCCGCACCCTACGGGTTTCCTATGGGAGCGGCTTGACATGCAGCACTTGTTTGGCATCAACGTGATTGAATTCCATGGGAAAGCTTTTGCCGATGTAGTAGGCGGGCCACTCATCTTTATAGTGCGGCGATGCAACAGCTCCCGATTCGCCAGTTACCAGGTTCTGCACGGAACTGTCCAAGTCACCGAAATCGACGACCATTCGTTCAGACGGTCCAAGGGTGGAGGTTGTCTGTTTCACCGTCGTGCCAGACCCGCTCATGCCAACAGGGCCGATATTAAAGAAGCGGTCGACAAAGGGCAATTGCTTTCCGACCGGATGCACCAGTTTCCACTGGAGCACGCGGCCCCAACGCCAGTTCGCAATGGGAGTGCCCTGTCGTTTTCGGCCATCCTGCAGAGCTGCCGCGAAGTTCTGGAGCAACCAGGCATTCCAGTCGTTACCTGGCACCCAGCCAACCGGCCGGGTCTGCAACAGCATCTCAACGATTTCCGGCCTGGGCAGCAGGTTCGGATGCTCGCCGGCTTTACCAGAGGGTTGGACGGCCAGCGACGCCAGCGCGGTACGCAGCGTATTGCTCAGCAATTCCGCGATCATGGGCGCGGCCTGATCCTTTTCCATCTGGCCGTTCCATTTGCGCAGTATGGCAATTGCACTTCCGACGAGTTCGCTGTTACTGCGCCCTTTCCGAAAGGCCGTCAGGACTTGCGTTGCCAGAAAGCGATCGTAAGCAGAGTAGACGTCTTTCTGAATGGCGAGCATGTCACTAACCGTCAGTTTGGGTTTGGCTTTGAGCAGAGCACGAATTTGGGTGACGCGGTAAGGGTCCGCATAACTGCCATCAACCTGATATGGATAACCCGGTGGGAACGGATCCTGATTAGCGGTTGCGACGATTCCTCCCGCGGGATTGTACATGCTCGGCAACTGCTCGAAGGGAATGTAAGCGCCCCATTCAAATTTGCCGGAAGAGCCATCCAGCGGGACATCGCCGTGAAAGTTCGCTCTTATAGGTACTCGCCCGCTTGCCTGGTAGCCGATATTTCCGGACTTATCGGCATACACAAAATTCTGCCCGGGTCCCCAGAACAAAGCCAGCGCGGTTCGAAACTGCTGCCAGTTTTGAGCCCGATCGATATCGAAGAAGGGGAATCCGAAGCCATCCGAGGCGCTCCAGCGCATGCTGTATGCTTTTCCATCCTGATGTAAGAGGATGGGCCCGTGGCGGGTTACCCAGGTATCCACCTGTACCGGCTTACCGCCTTTCACGCCGATATATTGCCGGTCTAATTGCGCCTGTGCCGGTTTGCCCTGATAGAGATAACGTCCGGTCCGTTCGTCTATTTGTTCGACATACAGATCCATGACATCGCTCTGTAAGTTAGTAACGCCCCAGGCAATCTGCTGGTTGTGTCCACTGATCACGCCGGGAACTCCCGGTAGCGCTGCTCCGGAAACGTCGAGTCCTGGCGCCTTCAGGTGAACCAGGTGCCAGGTGCCCGGAATGCCATATTCCAGATGCGGATCGTTCGCGGCCATAGGCTTACCGTCTGCCGCATGCCCTGCGGATACGGCCCAGGCGTTTGAACCCGGGCTGACATATGCGCCCTGGACGGGCGGAAACAGAAGGTGGAACTTGGCTGGCGCGGCACAGGACTGGAGCAACCTGCCTTTATCGAAGTCGGTCGCAGCGGTATCGGTGAGGTTGCGATACATCACCAGGCCAACCAAAATACTGTCGGCGACTGTCCAGGGTTTGGGATCGTATTGATGGCCCGGAAGCGAGAATTCGAGTGAATAATCGCCGCGGTGCGTGCTGATAAAGTAATTCACTCCGCGCGCGTACTCGACCATTAAGGCGCGATCTTGCGGCCGAAGCCGCGAAACGTCGGCCTCGGCAATTTCCCGCATGCGCATCCGGCGCGCCCGTTCGTCCTCCTGAACTGCCTGTGCTCCGAAGACTTCGGCGAGTTCGCCTCCGCCGAATCGCCGCAAAACGTCCATCTGCCACAATCGGTCTTGGGCCGTAACAAAGCCTTGCAGGAAAACCGCATCCTGCCAGGAAGACGCCTGGATGTGTGGAACGCCGCGCGCGTCTCTTTGAACGGTGGCCAGCGCGGCAATTGGAGCGCTGATTTCCCCCGACGTTTTAGGCAGCGGCCGCACTGCGAACCAATACACGGCGACCGCAAGGAGCACAACCAGAACCGCTATGCTCACATTGATTATGCGCACTGCGCGGAATAGCACGCACCGATTTTACTCTGCTCTTTCAGATGCGCCGGCCATTGGCTGATACGGCGCCTCGCGTATTATGACAATCCGCTTGTTCGTTCTGCTGCTGATTCTTGCGACGAACGGGTTTTTCGCCGCTGCTGAAGTGGCCCTGGTATCTGTCCGCCAGTCCCGATTGCGCGAACTTGCGGAACAGGGGCAAGCCGGCGCACAAAGCGCTCTCAATTTACTGGCGAATCCGGGGCGGCTGCTCTCTGTTACCCAAGTTGGCGTGACGCTTGCGAGCCTTGGGCTGGGGTGGGCAGGCGAGGACACGCTTTACCAGCTGTTGCGCAGTATTCTGGATCCACTCAGCATTCACGCGCCAGTGCCCGTGCTGCATGGTGTGGCTTTTGCGATCGCGTTTTTGATCATCAGCTACGCGCACGTGATTATAGGCGAGGTTGTGCCGAAGAATCTCGCGATTGAGAAGGCCGACCGTGTTGCAGTGCTGGTGGCTCCGGTGCTGCTCGTCTTCTACCGGCTGTCACAGCCGTTCGTCGTCGTGATCGAACGCACCTCAGCGCTTATTCTTCGAGTACTGGGTCTTGCTACCGGCCATGCGCGTGGCGGACACACACCGGAAGAATTAAAGTACATCATCCAGTCGAGCCGTCACGAAGGTCACTTGCAGCAGTTTGAGCAGGACGTGATCCAACGGGTGATTGAGTTGTCCGACTACTCGGCGCGGGAGATTATGACGCCCCGCCACAACATTGTTTCGCTTTCGGTCGATGCGGATCTCGAGCAGGTGTTGAGTGTGATGGCGGAACACAAGTTTACGCGCGTGCCCGTGTATGAGGACCGCCCGGAACAGATTATCGGCATCGTGCATTTTAAGGACCTGATACGGGTCTGGGATGAGCGGCGTTTTGCCCACGAGCGGCGGCGTGCAGCGCGGCCGTTCCGGTTACGACGATTTGTTCGCAAGCCCCTGGTTGTGCCGGAGACCAAGCCGCTGAATCAACTTATTGATGAGTTTCGCGATAATCACACGCACATGGCGCTGGTTGTGGATGAATTCGGAACCATCGCAGGGCTGGTTACGCTGGGCGACGTTTTGGAACAAGTTTTTGGCGATATGGGCGATGAACACGATGTGGTCCGCCCGGTTATCTCCTCTCAAGATCGGGTGCTGCAGCTTGAGGGCAGCACGACGATTCGGGATCTGGAAACGCGCTACAACCTGGTGCTTCCGGGCGAAGCCGGATTCGAGACGCTGGCGGGATTCCTGCTATTTCAGTTCGGATACATACCCAAGGTGAAGGATTCCATCGAATACGGCGGCCGGCGGTTTGTCATTACCGGCATGGATCGGAACCGGATCGCAAATGTTCTGATTGAGAAACTGGAGCCGAAGCTGCAGGCGGAGGTGAAGGAAGGGTGAGCTGCTTCGGAGAGAGTAGGTAGAGGGTGACTACCGGCAAAAGATTTCCGGTAAGCCTTGATATCACGAATGGCCCTATGGCCAATGAAACCTCAACAGGCATTGGGCTTGGCGCGGTATGATCGCATTCGCTCTCTTTCTTTTTCTGTCATCCCAACAATTATTCAATCAGCATTGTGCGGCCTGCCATGGCACAGATGCGCGCGGCACTGCAAAAGGGCCCGGTCTCGCCGCGAATCCGCGCGTGGCGCAACAATCAGCCGAACAGCTGCGCGCGTTTCTGGAGCATGGTAATGCGGGCGCCGGCATGCCATCCTTCGCCGATTTATCTGCCAGGGACTTGAGGGCGCTGGCTAACTACTTGCGCGTTTTGAATATGGGAACCATTGCGGGGCCCGCGACTGGAACGGAGTCCGTGCGAAAGGTCTCCTGGGGGCCGCCGCAACCCGGCGATTGGCTCAGTTACAACGGAAATGATTCGGGAAATCGATACAGTCCGCTGAAGCAGATCAGCACGGAAAATGTGTCGTCGCTCAAGCTGAAATGGATTTTCCCCGTTCAGTACTTTGGCCTGGAAACGACTCCGCTAGCCGCCGGTGGCGTTCTTTATCTTACGGGTCCCAACCAGGTTTTCGCCCTCGACGCTCTTACTGGCAATCCGCTTTGGCATTATTCGCGTCCGCTCAGTGCTGGCATCGTGGGAGACGCGAAACTCGGCACCAATCGCGGGGTCGCCATCTTGCGCGATAAGGTTTTCTTCATCACTGATAACGCGCACCTCCTCGCGCTCGGGCGCAGCAATGGCAAGTTGCTTTGGGAGACTCCCCTGGCCAACCGGCTTCAAAATTATGGCGGCACCATGGCACCGCTCGTCGTCGATGGCATGATCATCGCTGGTGTTTCCGGCGCGGACGAAGGTATCCGCGGGTTTATCGCTGCCTTTCGAGCCGATACCGGCAAGCTTGCCTGGCGGCATTGGACCGTGCCTCGTCGTGGAGAACCGGGGATCGAAACCTGGCAAGGGAGCGAACCAGTTGCCGGCGGCGGTTCCACCTGGCTCACCGGTTCTTACGATTCCACATCCGACACGTTGTATTGGTCTACTGGGAACCCGTACCCGGACGGCGACGACCGCGACCGTCCCGGTGACAATCTTTATACCGATTGCGTTCTCGCTTTGAACGCAAAAACCGGCGAGCTCAAATGGCACTATCAGTTCACGCCACACGATCTTGTGGATCGTGACGCCACAGAGCCCAATGTGTTGGTCGATACCGCTTACAAGGGAAAGCCGCGCAAATTACTGCTTCACGCGGATCGCAATGGCTTCTTCTATGTGCTCGACCGGACGAATGGTGAGCTACTTCTGGCCAAGCCCTTCCTGCGCCGCATTGACTGGGCTTCGAGCATCGGAGCCGGCGGCCGGCCAGTTGTGACCGATCCACGCGGGTGCCCCAGCGATGCCGCTAATTGGGATTCGACTGCTTACTCACCCGAGACGCGCTTCTACTATTTGATGGCGCTTGAAGAATGCGTGGGCAAGCCTGCCGGCTATCCGGATCAGACTGGCCAGCGATTTCTTCGTGCGATCAGCGTTGACACCGGCGAAATCGCTTGGGAAATTCCGCAACCCGGGCCTGCACGAGCTAAGACCTGGAGCGGTGTACTCGCTACGGCAGGAGGTCTGGTTTTCTACGGCCAGCCAAATGGCGGATTCGCAGCGGTAAATGAGCGCGACGGCAAAACGCTCTGGCAATTCCCCACCAACGTTCGAATGAAGGCATCTCCCATGACGTTTACCTTGCGCGGAAAGCAATACATCGTGGTAGCCGCTGGTCCGAACGTTCTGTGCTTCGGGCTGTAACGGGCGCCGGACAGATTTTGCGATTCGATATAGCACTGGGCTGGTGGCCGGTTTTGCAGGAGTTTGGCATGCGTGAAACGGACGCAGGCATGCCAGATTGTCCACGGGCATTCGCCTGTCACGATGTCCAGTTGACACCCCATTGCTGCCGCAGCTCCGCCGGGATGGTAAAACTGGGCCGGTTGCCGCCACGGTCGATGTACACGATTGCACCAATCAGCAGATGGCCGAACTTTTCGGCCAGCGCTCGCGCCGCCTTGGAATCGTTCAAAATATCACTGGCTTGCATCCCCAAAAGCCTCAAGGGAGCAACCGCCATTTCCGTCCATGGGCTTTCTGCAATTCCCAACCATCCTGCCCATTGCTCGCCGAGAAAGTAACGAATCAGCATCGGGGGCACGTGCCGGAAGAGATCACCTGGAACGACATTTCCAAGCATGCCGACCAGCGCCTTTGTCATCTCCTGTCCCTCCGGGCACGGACCGAACTGACGCCGGGCAATGGACATGGAAAGTGCTTCGGCGCTAGTCATATCTTTCGGCAGCATCTCTTCCCGAATGCCGAGTAAATAGCCGACAATGCGCCAGCAGTGGAGATAGGCTTCCTGATCCGTTTCAGGAACCGCGATTCCCAGCTTTTTGAGGCCGTTGAGAGAGATCCAGGAGAAGGCCATCAGCGTACCTGCGAGATCTTCTTGATTCACCGGCAAACCATACTGCGCCGCCCAGCCGGGAGCCATTGGAGCCAGCTTGCGAACCGCTGCGTGCATCAAGCGGACCTTCTGTATGTCGCGCCGGCCGCGACCTTGAGCGGTCGTCAAACCGCCGGGCTGCATCACGTCCACCAGGAGCTGCGCAGTTTCGAGAATACGCCGGGTCGGATTCGTGAGCAGCCGGGTAGTGAGCGCCAGCACCTGCACTCCGTTCTTTCCCACGTAGCAGTAGGGTAAAGCATACGTGTTCAGAATGACGACGAGCTGGGGACCGAAGCGCCAGAACACCTGCTCGCCTGCTTTAATGAGTGCGGGGTCCGCCCAATCCGGAAGAGAATCCGTTTTCGTCAGATAATCGCGGACGATTGCCGGCAAGTTTTCGGGTACCGGAAACTCATTCACAATGAGGTTCTTCATCAACCCGTTCACAGCAGCAATGTCTCCACCGGCAAAGAGTTCCGAGACGACGGCGTCGGCCAGCGGATCGCCGCGCTGCCGCATCGGATCGAGTAACGAATCGGACCAGAGCAAGGACGGAGGAGTAACGGTCGCCATAGCGCATTACTATAACGCAAATTCCGAGCACCCGCAGTCTCTATACTGAAGATCACGATGGAGTCCTCCGAGCGAGATCGTGAAACCGAAGCCGAAGCACTGGAACCGGATCACAATCGAGAGCAAAGTACGGAAGAGCCGATGCTCTATTGTCCGGTTTGCAGCCATCGTCTGGTAAGCCGCCGCTGCAAACTCGTGTGCGAACAATGCGGATACTTCATGAGTTGCGCGGATTACTACTGACTGGAGCCGAGCGCAATCAAAGCTAAGTCCAATCGCCTTGCCTATTTCGCGTTGGCGGCCGTTTGCTTTTTGTGGGGCACCACGTATCTCGGCATCCGGATTTCACTCGAGAGTATCCCACCGCTGTACCTGATAGCGGGCCGGTATGTGATCTCGGGGGGCATTCTGCTGTGTGCCGCTGCGTTGGGGGGCACAAAATTGCCGCGTGGCCGGGAACTGCTTTACACTGCCGTTTGCGGCATTATCTGTATCGGTATCGGCAACGGTCTGCTCGCGATTGCGGAGCTTTGGATTCCGAGCGGCCTGGCCGCGCTGTTCTACACAACATCTCCGTTCTGGATGGTGGGCATCGACGCGCTTTTGCCCGGAGGCAAGAGGCCGTTCGCGTCAACCATCGGCGGCCTGGTCGTGGGACTCGCCGGTGTAGTCTTTTTGATTGCGCCGGCGGCCATCCACCAAGGTATTGGAAGCCGGACCGTGGCCGCATTTTTCCTGTTGCAGATCAGCGCGGTCGGCTGGGTGCTGGGGTCGCTATTGCAAAAACGAGTTCACACCCGCTCGCAGCCATTCGTCAGCGGCGCCGTGCAGCAGGCTGCCGCGGGCCTGGCGATGTTTATCCCGGCGGCTTTGTTTGAGAACTTGCCGCACGCGATCAGCATGCGATCTTCGCTCGCAGTCGCTTACCTGGTGGTGTTCGGGTCACTGGTCGGGTTCAGCTCCTTTATCTACGCCATGGCGCGCCTTCCGGTGCCGATCGTCTCCATCTATACGTTCGTCAACCCGGTGGTCGCGCTCTTTCTTGGCTGGCTCTTCTTTCGCGAACCGTTCGGCTACGGTGACCTGATCGCCATGATTATCATCTTCGCCGGAATCGGGCTGGTGCGACGGAGCGAGTCGAACCGGCGGGCGACCTTAGCCGTTCCAGCCGCGGATGAAATAGGCGCTATCGGCGAATAGGATCGAGATGCCTGCGGGTTCGCTGATTCTGGAAGCTCGCGTGCTCGATGAAATGACAACAATTATGGCTAGCATCGGCTGCGTTGCGGGTCCTTCGCATTTCGGGGCGAGTTCAGTATTCGACCTGCTATACGATGAATATCTTCCCTTCAGACTCTATACGGATTACATGCTGGGAGCGTCGGCAGCGGACTTGGCCAGGCAGTTTGCGCTTTCCGAGCAATGGGTAATCGAGCGCATTGAAGCGCTCCGGTTATGCATTGGAAAGCAGGTTCGGTTGAATCTGCTCGACTCAGCCCGGCAATCCCGGGTTCTGCATTAACGCATCGGATAATCGGGTTCAGCGTCCGGTTCGACTGGCAACTGGCCGGCTTGCCGCGGATGGCGACCCAGCCAGATACTTATCGAAGAACGCCGCCATCAATCCATCGGCTTCCTTTGATTCCGGCAGGTGCGGGTCATTCCAGAACGCGTGCGGCAGAGCTTCAAATACGACCAACTGGGCATCGACCCCGGCCCGCAAGAATGCCCGGTGGAGAATTGTTGTTCCGCTGAGCAGAAGATCACGCGTACTGGTGATGAAAAGCGAAGGCGGGAACCCACTCAGATTTGCAAACAGCGGTGAAAGAACCGGGTCTTTCGGATCTGTTGAGCCGACGTAACCCAGATCGTGCGGCTCCGAACCAGGAGGCGTAAGCGGCCCGGAAAATCCATTCAGGGCATAAATTGCTTGTGAATCGCCAACGCGGCTGAAATCGCCGAGTCCGGAGAAGATGCCTAATGCCGCGGGAAGCGGCAGAGCAGCCTGGCGCAGCTTAACCGCAATCTCGGCCGTCAGAATGGCTCCCGCGGAGGTGCCGTACAGGCCGATGTGATCCGGCTTGTATGTTTTCAGCAGTTCTTTATATACGGCGACCGCATCGTCTACAGCAGCGGGAAACGGGTGTTCGGGCGCGAGCCGGTAGAGTACTGCAATGACCTTCGTTTGGGTGAGATTTGCAATTGGAACCGTTTCCGTCAGAGATCCGGAATCGGAGTTGAAGCCGCCACCATGAACATTGATGAGAACTCGATCACGTTTACTACCCGGGATCGTTAATGGCGTTATCGTTTTGACCGGAACCCCTGCGATGATTCCTTCGTCAACCTTGAGCGGATAAATAGCGCGAAACTCCGCACCGGCTCTGGTTTGCCACGTGTCGGTCTTGGCCCGGCGTTCCGCCAGAGTTTCATTTGAAGGCGCGTCGGATACACGCCTGGCAAGGCTTTTCTGCGCCTCCGCGCTTACGGTCTTCGGCACGGGAACGACTCGTGTGACGTGGGCTGTCCCTTGGGCATCGATGAAGCTTGAATCCTTATCGGGTACAGACTGCGCCTGGACGAAGGCTCCGAACAGCAAGGGAAGGACGGCTAACGTCCAATAACGGATGATTCGCATGCTGCATATGTTATCGCTTGCCTCCTAAAACAACCACGACTCCAGTGGGTTTGCTGAAAATATCGGGCTTCAGTTCCAGGTTTTGCTCGATCTTGGAAATTCGAAGGTCTTGCGGACCGACACCGGGCTGGGTAGAGAGGTGAATAATTCGAAATGGCAGCCGAACGCCGTCGACCCCTTTGTAGTCCGTGAACTCGGTGGTCTGTTTGTAATAGGCTGAGGTCTCGCCGGTCTCCTCAATGCGAGCCAGCAAGTGTGTCGATGAATCGAAGTAGAATTTGGTCGCTCCGATATCGTTCGGAGCAACCAGCACGTCCATCTTTGTGCCGTCCAGCTCCTCGGGCGGAGCGGTATTAATCTCGGAATACAGCGTTTTCAGATGGACATAACGAATCGGGTTCGCATCCATTTCGAGCGGCTTTTGTGCGCCTTTAGCGAGTTTCGTAATGTGCTTCTTCCTGGAGAGGACCCAACCAGCGCTCCCGTCAAATCCGATTCGTTCTTTCTTTGTGATCAGCAAAACTTTGTTTGGCTTCTGCCAATAGTAAGTCAGTTTCGGTCCATGCCGCCTGTCCCCGCGCACTTCGCGGGTCTGAATTCGCTCGATAGCCGCCTGGCCTCCAACTGCCTGGATATAATTTTGCAGGATTTGATCGACCAACCGGCTGGCGGGCTGATCGGCGGCCCAAAGGGCTGCGTGCAGCGATACGCTGAGAATTATTAGTCCTGTGACTTTATGCATTTGCTTCGGGAAAAGTGTTAGGAAGAGGCGTTGGCATTCCCTTAGCTCATAATCTTATATAGGGAGTAGAGCAACATGACAGTGCTTGAATCGTTGAAGAAATACAGCGTAGTAGTCGCGGATACCGGCGACTTCCAGGCCATTGCGCGCCTTAAGCCCCAGGATGCCACCACCAATCCATCCCTGCTTTATACCGCGGCACAGCGCCCCGAGTACCGGCATCTGGTAGAAGAAGCGATCGAAGAGGCCGATAAGAGCGGAGGCGATCAGAAACAACAATCGGAAGCCTTCATGGATAGATTGTTCGTGAGCTTCGGCAGAGAGATCCTGAAAGTCATTCCGGGACGTGTTTCGACTGAGGTGGACGCGGGCCTCAGCTTCGATACAGAAGCCAGCATGGCCAAAGCCCGGCACTTCATTGAGCTGTATGAAAAAGACGGGATCAGCCGAGAGCGCATTCTTATCAAGATTTCCAGCACCTGGGAAGGGATCCGCGCGGCAGAGAAGCTGGAGCGCGAAGGCATCCATTGCAACATGACGCTGCTGTTTAGCTTTGCCCAGGCCGTCGCTTGCGCCGAAGCCGGGGTCACTCTCATTTCGCCCTTCGTCGGCCGCATTTACGACTGGTACAAAAAAGAGAATGGCGGCAAAGATATTCCCATCGACCAGGACCCCGGTGTCGCATCGGTTACCCGCATCTTCAATTACTACAAAAAGCTTGGATACAAGACCCAGGTAATGGGGGCGAGCTTTCGAAAAGTGGAGCAGATTGAGCGGCTGGCCGGATGCGATCTTCTAACCATTAGCCCCGACCTGCTAGAGAAAATGCAGCAGACGCAAGGCGAGTTGACTCCGCCGCTAACTTCGGAGAGAGCGAAAGCAAGCGAAGGCGACAAGCTGCACCTGGATGAGAAGACTTTCCGCTGGATGCACAACGAAGATGCTATGGCGACCGACAAACTGGCCGAAGGCATTCGCAAGTTCTATGCCGATGCGCGGAAACTGGAGCAGTATGCCCGCAGCCAGGTGACGGAGAAAGTCGGCGCTTAGCGGCGGTTTCACGAGAGCGGCGAAAGCTCGTATTTGTGCGGCAAGGGCTGCGCCGCCGCGTGCCGTTTCTGCAGAATAGCTGTTTCAAGCGCGTCCACAGACTGAACTGCCTCCGAAGTCTGGGGGAAGTTGTACTTCGCTAAAGGAACCGCCATGTTCCGCCAGGCGTCGTTGTGAACGGAGCAATGCGAAACGGTGAGGTCATAAACGTCATTGGCTTGCTTCACCATCGGCGTGTTCAGAAGCGCCAAATTTACACCTCGGCTCAACTGATCGTTATTGAACGCGCCAACCGATTCGCCATCGATCTTCAAGGTGTACACACCGCTCTTTAGCCCGATCACCTTCAGCGGCTCATCGTTCAGGTCCTCCGAAACGTTTGAGCTTCTGAGCACGAGTGGGAGTGTGCTGCCCCTCATCTGCTCCCAATCGAGGAAGGGCAAGGGAAGCGCGTCGTCCAGCTCGGTCCATTGCAGCCCGTTTTGATTCGCCAAACCCGAGATGGTGGCATGATCTGATGACTTGATTGCCGGGCTTGAACCGGATGCATCGATGGTGACGGCCGCCACAACCGGACGCGCGTGCCAGGCTTTCAGCAGCTCTTCGGCCAGGATGAGATGCCCCGGGAAGCTGGGGTGCACCCGGTCCGGAATGATTTCTTTCGCATGAACGGGATCAAGCTCCTCTGCTCTGCGAAGCATGTCCACAACGCCCGTGTTCAGGTCTGCGACGTTAAGGCCGTTTTGTTTTCCGTAGTTGGCGATCCACTTCCCGAAGCTGATCATGACTTCGTTGTATCCGCCGGGAAAATTCGGTTCGCGCGTCACATCGTCGTATGGAGATGGCTCAATCGCGGTAATTCGAATTCCCGGTAGAGCCGATTGCACGGTGCTGACGATGTGCCGGTAGCCATCGAAGAAAGCTTTATCGGTGGTTTCGCTCTCCGCGCGGTACAGCCCATCGTTCATGCCAAGCATAATTGTCATTACCGTTGGCTTGTAGGCAACCACATCGCGCTGAAGCCGCAGATCAACCGGGCCGCCTCCGCCGCCTGAAACTTTATCGCCGCCCCAGCCGGAATGGACGAAGGAAACGTCCAGATCGGGATACCGGGTTGCGACATACGTTTCCGTGATTACGGTGTACAGCCGTTGATCGGTGATGCTGTCTCCATAGAAGACTACCCGATCGCCGTTTTTCAATGAGAAATTGCCGGCCGAAAATGCGCAAAAGGAAAGGGCGAGAAGGCCACATAAAATGCCAATTCTGATTCGCATGCTCTAGGTTTTATATCAGGCGGAGTTGGAAGAATAAGGCGCTATTAAGATAATCTCCGCACTTTTTGCCGGGAAACCGCGGCCGGATATCTGCTCAGCGGCTCTTTAGTCTGCGGATGCCGTAGTTCAGGTGCGATTTCGAGCAGCGGCTCCAAAACAAAACGGCGCTGGAGCATGCGGGGGTGCGGAATTGTGAGTTGTGGACCTTCGATCACCGCATTTCCGAACAGCAGAATGTCAATGTCGATAACGCGTGGACCACGGGGGGCGACGCCTGTTCGAATCCGGCCGAGGTCGCGCTCGATGCGCTCGATGACGGTCAGCATCTGAAGCGGAAAGTATCGGGATTGGCATTCCACCACCATGTTCAGAAACCAGGGCTGACTGGCGACATCCTGCGGCTCGGTTTCGTAGATCGCTGATTGCGAGACGATCTGGATCTGCTCCTGTTCGAGCGCCGCGAGCGCCTGTTCCAAGTTTTTCTGACGATCTCCGAGATTTGATCCGAGCGAAAGGAAGGCCTGTTTCAAGCGCATACCGCTAGATCAACTTTAGCGGAGCTATGATGGTCCCGCATGGCTTCTGCTACGGCCGCCGATCCGGATATCGCCCCCTTGACCGCCTTGCGGGAAGAGGAACGTTTGTTCCAGCATTCCGTACGCAAGTTTGCGAGAGAGCGGCTGGGCCCGCACGTTCGCGCGATGGATGAGGAAGCTAAGTTTCGCAATGAACTACTGCGCGAAATGTTCGACCTGGGATTGATGGGAATCGACATCCACGAAGAGTATGGCGGCCAGGGCGGCACATTTTTCCAATCCGTCCTGGCGATTAAGGAACTGGCGAAGGTTGATCCTTCCGCTTCGGTGATTGTGGATGTGCAGAACACTCTTGTCAGCAATGCCATTGAGCGCTGGGCGGACGTGGAACAGAAGAAGAAGTATCTGCCGCGACTGGCAAGCAAGAGTGTCGGGGCTTATGCGCTCTCGGAACCTCAATCCGGCTCGGATGCGTTTGCGCTTACCACGCGGGCGATTGGAGATGGGAACGGGTATCGGATCTCGGGGCGGAAGCTCTGGATCACGAATGCAGCGGAGGCCGATATTTTCCTGGTCTTTGCCACAATCGATCCCTCTGCGGGCTATCGTGGCATCACCTGCTTCCTGGTAGAGCGCCAGATGCCCGGTTTCCAAGTTGGCAAGAAGGAGGACAAGTTGGGTATCCGCGCTTCCTCCACCTGCGAGTTGGTTCTGGATGACGTCCGTGTGGGACGGGAACAGGTGATGGGCGAACCTGGCAAAGGTTACAAGATCGCCATCGAAACGCTGAACGAGGGACGGATTGGGATTGCCGCGCAAATGCTGGGATTAGCCGAGGGTGCATTCGAACACGCACTGCAATATGCCCGGGAGCGAAAGCAGTTTGGAAAGCGAATCGGCGATTTTCAAGGCGTGCAGTTCGAGTTGGCTGAAATGGCCACGCGAGTGGAAGCGGGCCGCCTGATGACCTACAATGCGGCGCGCCTGCGGGACTCTGGTGAGGCATTTGTAACTCAGGCGGCGATGGCGAAATACTTCTGTTCGGTAATGGCGGAGGATGTGGCCTCTCAGGCTGTCGAAATTTTGGGCGGAGTTGGTTTTACCAAGGACTACCCAGTGGAAAAGCTATACCGGGATGCAAAAATAGGACGCATCTATGAAGGGACCAGCAACATGCAGCGGCTGACGATCGCCAAGGCGCTGCTCGATTCGTCCGGGTAAATTGGAACGGCAGGCTTAGCGGGATCCGTCACAATAGAAACAGTAATCCCATGAAGTTCCAACGTTGCTTCGTGCTCGCCTTTTGTGTTGCCGGTTCCGCGGTTATTTTGCCCGCAGCCGTCAGCTCAAGCAAGCCTGACCCCACCCCAGACCAGATTCAGAACATTATCAAGACGTTCACGCAGAAGGAAACGGATTTCGCCATCGCGCGCGAAAACTACACTTACCGCCAGACAACCAAAATCGAGGAGGTGGACCCTCCGGGCGGCAGCTTTGAGGTCGTCGAGGAAGTGGGATTCGATGACCGTAACAAACGTACTTCACGGGTGACGTACGCACCGGTAGTGTCGCTGGAGCATATCGTCATGACCCAGGAAGACGAAGAGGACTACCGTCACGTGATGCCATTCGTTATGACCAACGATACCCTACCTGAATACGATGTCAGCTACGTGGGCAGGCAGCAGGTTGACGAAATTGGGTGCTATGTTTTCAACGTCAAGCCGAAGGTGCTGACGAAGGATCGGAAACGGTACTTCGACGGCCAGATCTGGGTGGACGATCAGGACCTGCAGATTGTGAAAACGTTTGGCCGCTCGACGGGGCACTTGCGGCGAGGTGAAGATCAGCAATTTCCCAAATTCGAAACTTATCGCCAGCAGATTGATGGGAAGTACTGGTTTCCGACGTACACGTACGCGGACGACACGTTGAACTTCAAAGACGGCCCATCGCAGCGTATTAAAGAAATCATCAAATACGATCATTACAAGAAGTACGAGTTTAAGACGAACTCGACCATTACTTATGGAACGGTGGGGGGAGCTGACGCGCAGCCTGAGAAACCGCCCGCGAATTCTCCGAAGCCGCCCAATCCGCCGGAGCAGTAGTTGTGCGACTGGGAACACCATCGCGGGTTCGGGTTCGCAACGTTGGGCTGCTATTTTGCGCGGTCCAGCTAGTCTTCGCAGCCGAAAAACCAGCGGCCCATGTCCATAATTTCATCAAGGTGGATGAGCATGTCTACCGGGGCGCTGACCCGACCGCCGTTGGCCTTACGGAACTCGGCGCAATGGGTGTGAAGGTTGATTTGGACCTGCGCGAAAAGAGCGGCGCAACCGAAATTGAGAAGAAGCAGGCGGAAAAGCTGGGAATGAAGTACGTGAATATTCCTATGAAACCGTTCTCTGCTCCCACGAATGACGAGGTGGAAAAGGCGCTAGCACTGCTGCGCCAGAACAACGCGGGTCCGGTTTTTGTTCACTGCCGGAGAGGGAAGGATCGTACCGGAACGGTGGTTGCCTGCTACCGGATTCAACATGATGGATGGAGTAACCGCGACGCGCTGAGTGAGGCGAGGAAAGACGGAATGAGCTTCACGGAGCGGGGCATGCGGTCGTTTATTCTGCATTTTAAGCCGCCAGCCCTTGCAGATGCATCGGGCGGCATGAAGTAATCCAACGTATTTGGTGCGGATGAGAGGACTTGAACCTCCACGAGTGTTACCTCACTAGAACCTGAATCTAGGTGAAAGTGGCGATCCCACATGATTGCAATACAGTAGCGAACCCCTTGGGGCTGCCTCCGCACGGGTTCATGTACCAGAAAGTGCACAAGAAGTGCACAAACCATTCCCTTGATCCCAGACCAATTTACTCGCGTGCTTCGGCAAAAGTAACGCGTGCCAGCCCAGATGCTGCCGGCCGGTTTGTCGCCTCGCATCTCGAACTCGACCAGGAGGCCTACGATGCGTAGCGGCAGCCCTCCTAATACATATAGAGTCGCGCTGGAGCGCCTTCTCGATATCGCTCAGGGCGATACCGGTCAAAGCCGCATCGTTGCCAACTTCTTGTTGGCTTGGTGGAATGCCGAAGAGTGCGGTGGTTTCGATCTGACGGACATGTGGGGAGTGGATACGTCGATCGCGGTGGACATACTGCGGGTTTTCGCGCTGGTGGCCGGACGCCAACGATATCCCGATGACATGGGCTACCGCAATCAGTTCGAGGCTATCATCAGTACCTGGCGACCGGCACTCGTGCATTGCCGCTGAAATCCATCGAAACGGCGAATAGTCACATGCAGTCTCCTGTCAGCCAGGACGATAGACCTCAAGGGATAAACAGCAAGAGCGCCGTTTGCACCGGCGCTCTGCAGAAAGGGACATGGTGAGACCGTGCCGATTCACACGGCCAACGCTACAAGTGTATTCGAAAAAGCTCTTGTTGAGCATGACAAAAAGCCGACCCTACTAGAGAACGCCAGGCAGCCATCCCGTGCAGACAGGCGTGCAGCCCTTAAACTATCGGTCGGCGAAGCGTTCAATCCATTCAATCTCTTCGACGGTGCGCTCATTCCTTCCGAGGTACTGCGGTATTCCGAGATCACACCTTCCGAGAAGCTTGTGTTTGGCCGGCTTCTCCAGTTTGCTGGCGCGAGAGGACACGCTTGGCCTTCGTTGGACCTGCTAGGGGCTGAAGTCTCCCTTTCGGTTGTCCAGGCGCGGCGGTGCGTCAGTGCACTGGAAGCGAAAGGCCTGATCCGACGTGTGGCCCGCCCAGGCCGATCCAATGAGTTCGAGTTTCTCTGGCATCCGATTTACGAACAAGAGCTGTCCCGACCCCGATCGTCTGTGATTCCACCTCCCCAATCATCCACGATTGCCCCACCCCGATCAGAAACGATTGACCCTCCCCGATCACCGAGGATCGGACCGAGGCGATCATCTATGACCGCCAGAAGAGAATCAATTCAATCAATCAATCGAGAAGAGAATCATTGCGAAGAGAATCAGGCAGGCGAAACGCCACAGGCGAAAAGAGGGAAACAACCGCCCCGAGTCCGAGAAAACGCGACAGCTGGATCTGAAAATGGAGAGTTAGGAGAAACCCGGCAGAGAGGGGTCGTACCCGACCTTGAGGCTGAGTTCCGAAATCGACTGAAAGCTCGCCACGGCGAGTTGGTGGATGCTGCAGCCATCGCCCACTGTGTTCTGCAGGAGCTTCGCTGGGATTTCACGCAGCTCGAATCGTTTTTGGATTTCGAAGCGAAGCAAACCACAGATCCACAGCGGCTGCGGAACCCGCCAGGCCATTACCGCCGAGTCGCGCAACAATTCCAGCAGGCAGCTGCGAGCCGGCGCGAACACATCTCGCGACAGAGGCAGCTGATGCTCGAAGAGCAACTGCGAGACCGGCACTCGCAAGCTACGGAACCAACGCCCATATGCCCGCTATCTCGTTGCAACGGTGCCGGCGAATACTGGAATGAACTCGGGTTTGTTCAGGCCTGCCAGTGCGTACAAGGCCAGAAGCTCTCTCCGAAAGTACTTGAAGCCTTTGGCCAACTGAACGCAATTCGAAGATCTCAAGTTGAATTGAATCGGAAGGATTAAGAATCTACCGAAATTGGCTTTCCGCAGGCGGGGCTCCGCCGAGCCGCAGCGACCACATGAGTCATTATTTTCGGCGATCATCACGCGGGAGTTATTCGAGTGTCACAGGTGCGAACACCCAATCGAAAGGCGGCCGGCGGGCGCCAAGCAAATACCTGCCCGGCACCAAATTTGAGGTATCTAGTCGGACTCGCAACATGGTTGCGCCATCGACGATAACTGCTTTGCCCGATGCAGTGACAAGGGGTTTATCTACTTCTCGCTGGATCTGAACGTCGTATTTTCCGGCTTCAGAGCCGAATGGAAGGAGAATTGTCAGGTCCAAAAGGCCGCGTATCATTTTGGGGGTCTCATAACGGGTCTCGCCAGAGGCACCGCGAGTCACTGATATCTTCCGAAAATCGAGAAGCACCGACGTTGGCTTTAGAGCGGGTCTCTGCTCTGCCGCTATCTGAGAATGGGTGTTTGTCTCGCTCCAATGGGTTGGCCGGAATATCCAAAATGAAAGCAGGATTGCAAGCACCGCAGCCGCAGCAACCGCGACCATCAGTGCCGGCCTACGCCTCCGATGGCCGTGCTCGCGGATCTCCGTAAAATCGCGGAAACAAGGCGAACAGTGAACTACATGGTCAACTCGAGGATCGCTGGCCCGAATCGATGATCGATGGAACGCCAATTGGCTTAAGAACTCTCTTCCCGGACATCCTTTTCGCTCGGGATTGGGATAGTCATGAAGAGCGGACTCTTTGAGCAGCTCAAGAAGCTGACGCTCCTCTTCCGTAGGGTTCCAGGGTTCGGCCATGCCAACCCGTTATTCTCTCGCAGAGGGGAGATGATCCTTCAGCTTACGTAGAGCGTACTCTAGCCCCCGCCTCGCGCGTGCTGACAGACAGTCTGGACTCACATTGAGTTCGTGTGCGAGTTCCTCGATCTCGTAACCGACGATCCGTTTCTCCCAAAGCTGCCGATCCTTCGGCCGCATGGCATCCAAAACCTCGCGTCGGTAGACCCGATCTTCCAAGGAAGCCAGCCGAGTGTGCGCTGGCGGCTCTGGTAATTCTTCCAGCCGAGCCGTTGTTTCTATCCCGAGCCGGTTATCCTTTGCGATTCGTTCGTCCACGAGTCGCGCGAACGTTGTAAACACGTACGCTTTAGCATCCAGAATTGGAAAGGATCTCGTTGCGCGGGATACAGCGTACACAGCCTTCTCAACCAGTTCGGCGCGCACCGCTTCATCCAGTAATTCTTGGGCGCGATATTGACGAAGGTCACGAGCTTTCTGATAGGCTGCCTCTGCAAAGCGCACCTCAACATCGCAGCCCTTTTCGTCCACAGGGTGAATCCAAAAAAAGACGTTCGCACTGTGGCGATAGAGCTCTAGAAACTCTGCTGGCGCTGAAGACGACATGGGAAACGTGAACTGATGTCGCCACATCAGAATAACATTCAACGTGACGATCACGCAAAAAAATCTTAAAAATGCTGTCGGATAATCCCGTTATTTGCCCTCGTTATTAGTAGAGGCAGTCTTCTCTGAAGCCCCGAATTCAATTTCGATTCCCCGTGTCCGCTGTTGGGGACGTATGCAGAAGCCTTTATAGTGTGGGGCGTTTCAAATTTCGCGCTAGCTGTGAATTAGTTCGCCCCTTCCAGACCTTTCTCATCGCTTTCCGGCGCTGCTCTGCCGTCATTTTCGCCCACCTCAGCTTCGCGAGCTTCGAAGCAGCAACGTTCTTCACAGGCTTCTTTTTTTTCGGTCCCCACCGGGCACGGGCGGCCGCCCTCATTAGCTTCCTTCGTTGCTTCGCCGACACCTTTGACCAGCGGCTCGCCGCTCCGCGTCGGCCACCTTCGCTCTGGGCCATGTTGACGTGCTTCTTTTTCGGCAAACCGCAAGTGTAACGGACTGATGGAGGTTTCTATCGACAAACTCAATATTCCCGTATTCAAAGCCTAGCATGATATGCGCTAATAGTGCACAACTAATGAGCGTCTTAACAACAATATTGAAAGGAGTTTCATGAATAGAGTCTTGAAAAAGCAGACAACGTGGCGAATCCGGGAGATTGCAACTTATCTGCATATGATAGCCCGGCTCCTGAACCCGAACCGGATTCTGCTGGCCGGCCTGGCTGCTCTTGCCACGGTCCCAAGCGCAGCGTTTGCTCAGTCTCCCTGGGAAACCGCCGTAAACAATCTTCAGGTAAGTTTCACGGGTCCAATTGCCAAAGGCCTGTCTCTCGTTGCCATCGTCGTAGGCGGCTTGATGTTCGCGTACGGAGAGGGGGCGGGAAAGAAGGTCTTCGCCGGTATCGTCTTCGGGATTGGCATGGCTCTTGGAGCGGTGAACTTCATGAACTGGATGTTTCCCTGATCCACAGTCAATTTCGCGCGAGAGGACAAAGCCGCTTCCATGAACATCCCAACGTTTAATCCGGTCTACAAATCGATCAATAAAGCCCTCACGGTGATGGGCGTAGAGAGACGTCTGTTTTTCGTTGCCGTGATTATGGGAGCGGCCACGTTCACCTGTTTCAGCAGTCTGCTCGCGGCGATCCTGATGTTTGCGGTCCTGTATCTGGCGGCACGCCAAGCCACCAGGATCGACGATCAGATTCTCCGAATCCTCCTCAATTCATCGCGGTTCAAGCCCCAATACGATCCGCTGAAGCGCGCGCACTACCAAATCCAACGCGTATCGGGAAAGTATCCGGCTTCGAGGCGACCCAAATGATCAAGCTTTCCTCCATCCTCAAGGGCTACAAGGAGTCCGGGGCGGTCAACGAGCTGGTGAATCTGTTCGGGTTCATCGACGAGCACACGTTTCTCACCAAAAGCGGAGAGATCGGCGCCGTTCTACGGATTGGCGGCAAGGATTTCGAATGCCTTGACCACACCGAACTCGACTACATTGCGCGGCGGTTCGAGGCAACGCTGCGCATGTTCAACCCATCGTTCCGGCTATATCAGTACGCTTTTAAGCGCCGGACGGCCAGGCTTCCGCACAGCGAGCAATATGACAATCCCATCGTCCGGGAGGCGGTCTCCGGACGTATTCAGCACTTGCAATCCGCCGAACGAGACCTGTACTCGCTGGACACATACCTGGTCATAATCTACGAAGGTTCACGCTACACACTGAATCTCGGCGAGAAGCTGAAGCTCCTCGTGAAAAGCCCGGCGGCGGCAATCGGGGCGTTCTCGAATGAGAAGACGATCCTTCTGATTGAAGCGCAAATTCATCGCGCCCAGCAGATCTTGACCAACAAAATCAACAGTTTCGTTGTGCAGCTCCGTGAATTCGTGCCGGTATCGGTCTTAGGGAAAGCGGAAGCTTTTACGTTTTGGCGGCGGCTCCTGAATTACGACCAGAACAAGGCCGAATTGGTCCGGTTGCAACACAACACTTTCTTGGACTTCTACGTTTGCGATTCCGCCATTGAATGCCATCGCGGGCACCTGCGAATGGACGACTACTACATCAAGGTGCTGACACTCAAAGACTCGCCGGCGCAGACGACGGCGAATCTTCTGAAAGAGCTGCAACGCATTCCCTCCGAATCCATCGCGGTCTCCGAGTTCAAGCGCGTGGACAACTACGACATGCGGAAAAGGATTCAGTCGAAGCGGAGGCACTTTCATAACTCCAAGGTGAGCATGGTGAGTCACCTGAATACCGCGCCGGCAAGCCCGGAAGACCATTTGGTGGATGATTCCGCATCGGCAGTTGTCAAGGAGCTTGGTTCCGCCCTGACCGACATGGAGGTGAACAGCGCGTATTACGGCGAGTTCTCACTCACGATCGTGCTCTACGACCGGGACGAGCAGAAGCTGGCCAAATCTGTTTCCGAGGTCTTCAAAGTGTTCTCGACCGTCGATGCGGTCCTTTTCGAAGAATATTACAACCTGCTCAACGCCTGGCTGGCCGTGCTGCCCGGCAAT
>DATIMA010000254.1:0-4614 GCA_035475915.1 Bryobacteraceae bacterium | reverse complement strand
GGCGATGTATGTGAAGGTCTGGCTTGCGGCGATCTGCTGGGCAAGGTGGAGATCAACGTCGAAGAGGATGGCCCGGCCCTCGATTCCCTCCTGTTGAAGCAGGCCGGGGTGTAGTTCAAACTGACGGCCAATAACAACGCCGTGCCAGAGAATCGCGGCCGTGCGGGTGGGATGCTCGTACGCCCGCGCCGCCGCGGCAGAGAGCTGTGCCGATGGAAAGACGCACTCGAGGACCCGCTTGAGCTCGAAAAAATCCTGTTCGTCCGCATGTGCGCCATAAACCACGGCTACGGCGTGCGCAATCTCATCAGGTAACTCGCCGCCATTGCGCGAGTGAATTTCGTTGCCGATTTCGAACAGGCGGAACTCGGGAAAGTTGCGGACGTTCCCGGCAATGTTCTTGAAGATGCCGGGCAGCAGGGAGCGGCGGAGATGGGTCAATTCCGCGGCGATGGGATTCCTGACTCCGACATGGTCGCTTATCTCGAAACCGAAGCGCAGTACGTCAGCTTCATTCAGGAACGAGTAATTGTGAACTTCAGTGAAGCCCTGCGCTGCGAGCCGCGCGCGAACTTGCCGCAGATAAGCACGCATCGGGTTCGCCGGCGGTACAACAGAGGCGGCCAACGGGGCCGTGGGCGTGATTTCCGCATACCCGACCATGCGGCCGATCTCTTCCACCAGGTCCTGTTTGACCGAGATGTCTTTTGTGGCGCGCCAGCTTGGCACGGTGATGCTGAGTAGCCCGTGGGAAGTCTCCGCGACCGCAAATCCCAAATCCACCAGAATGTGTGTGATCTCCTGCTGTGAGACTTCCTTACCGAGCTTCCGGCTCACGAAGGCAACCGGTAGAGCAATGGGCGCGGCGGAATTCAGCGCGGCGCGATTGTCGGTTAGGCCGCCGATGATGCGAAGACCCGGGCAGACCTGGTGGAACAGTTCGATTGCGCGCGCAAGACCGCGAACCGTATTTTCCGGATCGAGCGATTTCTCAAAGCGCATAGACGCGTCGGTGCGCAGCTTGTGGCGCGCAGAGGTCAGCCGGACACGCGTGGCCTGAAAGTTGGCGCTTTCGAGGACGATTCGCGTCGTGCTTTCCGAGATGGCACTTTCGGCTCCGCCTATGACACCGGCGAGCGCAATCGGACCGGCGGCGTCCGCAATAATCAGATCGACATCGGAGAGCGCATAGGTTATGCCGTTCAAAGCGGTGAAGCGTTCGCCGGGCTGGGCTGTGCGGACGAAAATCGTGCCGCCCGCCAGCTTATCGGCATCGAAAGCATGCATCGGCTGGGGCAGTTCAGCCAGAATGAAATTCGTAACATCGACGATATTGTTGATGGGATTCAGATCCAGGTGTTCCAGGCGGGCCTGCAGCCACTCCGGGGATGGGCCGACGCGCACGTTGTCGAAGACGAGGGCGCTGTAGCGCGGACAGCGGGAGTGATCCGCGATCTCAACCTTAACAACGGGGGCGCCTCGCGGTAATAATGCCAGATCCACCGGGTCGCGGAGCCGGCCGCCTGTGATCGCCGCCACCTCCCGAGCCATGCCATAGTGCCCCCAAAGGTCAGGGCGGTGAGTCAAGCTCTTGTTGTCGATTTCAATGATCCAATCACCATTCACCGCTTCGACCCCTTCACATTCGGCGGTCTTCATGGTGATCAGACGCTCCAACTCGGCCGGGGCGGTTATTAAGCCTGGCACGAGATCGGAAAGCCACTGATAGGAGAACTTCAACTTAGGTTCCTTTTTTTGAAACGGAGCCGCGCGTCAGGCAGCTCAAAACTGGTTTAGAAAGCGCAAATCGCCGCCCTGAAGCTGGCGTATATCATCGATTCCATAGCGCATCATGGCAAGCCGGGTCAATCCGAGACCGAATGCGAACCCGCCCCACTCGTCCGGATCAATACCGCTCATCCGAAGCACATTCGGATGCACCAGACCGCAGGGCAGCAGTTCCACCCAGCCGCTTTGCTTGCAAACCGGACAGCCTGTCCCGCCGCAGATGAGGCACTGAATATCGAGTTCGAAGCCGGGCTCAACGAACGGAAAATAACCCGGGCGAAGGCGCACTGAGACATCGCGCTTGAAGATACTGCTCAGCAGGGTCTTCATGAAGTAGATGAGATTCGCGACGGAGACATTGCGATCGACCATCATGCCTTCCAACTGATAGAAAGTGTGCTCGTGCGAGGCGTCCACCTCTTCATTGCGGAAGACGCGGCCCGGAGCAATCATGCGCAGCGGCGGACCAAGCTTTCGCATGCCGCGCACCTGAACCGGTGACGTGTGGGTGCGCAGCAGATGGCCATTTGAAAGCCAGAAAGTATCCTGCATATCGCGTGCGGGATGCGTAGGCGGAATATTCAGCGCGTCGAAATTATGTTCTTCGGTCTCGACTTCAGGGCCGTCCAAAACGGCGAACCCAAGCGAGGTAAACAGGTCTTCAATCTCGTCCTGAAGCTGGGTAATAGGATGCAGGCTGCCAGGCCGCACGCCCGGAGCGGGTAGCGTGACATCAATCCATTCATTGGCGAGACGTTCGGTGAGCTGGACTTCCTCAAACCAGCGGTTCTTCTTCTCGTATTCGGTCTCCAGATCCTGCTTTACAGAGTTGAGCAGCTTGCCGAAACGGGCCCGATCCTGGGGCGCAAGTTTGCCGAATTCCTTGCTGATTTGCGCGAGCGTACCCTTCCGGCCCAGCGCTTCGACCCGGGCCTCTTCCAGATCCTGGCCGGAGGTCGCGGAAGCGAACGCGGCTAATGTGGCCCGGCGGAGTTCTTCGAGTCGAGAATCGAGCATCTGTCAGTGAAGCTTTGCTCCGAGTTGTTCCAGCAACTCGGCAACATCGTGCCGGCCTTGCATGAGGGCCAGATCGAGGGGGGCCTGCTCATTCGCCGCACGCGCGTTCAGATTGGCGCCGTGCGCGACCAGAGCTTCCACCATTTCGCGATTGCCGGCCTGCGCCGCGGAATGAAGTGCGGTCCAGCCGCCCTCCTGAAACGTATTGGGGTCCGCGCCGCGATCAAGCAGAAGCTCGACCAGGGCGCTATGGCCTCCGGCTGCGGCGGCGTGCAAGGGCGTATTCTTCATGGCATTGGTGGAGCGGGAATTGACGTCAGCGCCGCGGTCAAGCAACGCATTCGCCAGATCCGGGTGACCGAAGAAGGCGGCCAAATGAAGGGGTGTCCAGCCATCGCGGCTGTGGGATTCAAGCAGCGATGGGTCGCGTTCGATCTGTTGCATGACGATCGGGAGCTGGTCCGCAACCGCGGCATTAAATACATCCAGCGCCGGATTCAGGCTCAGGAGATACTCGGCGATCGTCTCCTGCCGGTAATATTTCGCCAACAGCAAAGCGCTCTGGCCGGACTCATTTGTGGCGTTCAGCAAACCTGGATCGTCACCCAGGGCGGCTTGGACAGCGCTCAAATCGCCTTTTTTTACGTGCTCCTGGAATGTGGTTACGTTTCCCATTGTCATGCTGCCGGGACGAAGATCTGGTCCGTTTTATTGAGTTCCCAATCCAGGTGGTTGATGTAGAAAAGAAGGACTTCGCGCGGATACTTACTGGAGAATTCGTCAAACACGCGCTTCTGCCATCCATCGGTAAGGTACTGTTCGGGTTTCAGATCCTTGTCGAAGAAGCCCTGATCGTTCGGAATGCCCAGGAAGTTCAGAATGGCGATGATCATATCCAGGTGAGAGAGCAGGAAGACCTGGGAAAGATCGGTGGCAAAATCTTCTTCGCCGGCTTCGATGCGCGCCCAGAATTTCGGCTCGGCCTTGCGTAGCGTTTCGGAATTCAGCTTGACTAAGCGGGCGCGGAGTTTGAATCGCTCGTAAACCTGGTAGGTTTTGAGCTTGCCGATGGAGATTCCGCGTACAAGCTGGTGAAAAACGTCCGGTCCGAGCGCCTGGAAGACGCCGCACATCTGCATTGTGAAAAGGGTAGCATAATCGGGCCCGGAGCAAGTGATCTAGAGGCGCTTCAAGTTGATGATTTCTAAGGTTTTGAGGCGCTCTGCGATACAATCGGGAGTTTGCGGCGGGGCCGCTGAAAAAATGAGTAACTTGATCGTGCTCGGGGCGCAGTGGGGCGACGAAGGAAAAGGGAAGATTGTCGATCTGCTCTCCGAGAAGTTTGACGCCGTAGCGCGCTACCAGGGGGGCCATAACGCCGGGCACACCGTCTTTATCGGCGCACAGAAGTTTGTGTTGAAGTTGATTCCGAGCGGTGTCCTTAGGCCGGGTGTTCTGGCCGTGATCGGCAATGGCGTGGTGATCGACCCGGCGGCATTGCTGGAAGAGATAGCTGTCCTGGAAGCGGCTGGCATCGACGTCCGATCGCAGCTTAAGATCAGCAACCGCTGCCATGTCATTTTTCCGTTTCATCGCACGATTGAGAAGATCTCGGAAGCGCGCGCCAACCGGATTCCGATTGGGACCACGTCGCGAGGAATCGGTCCTTGCTACGAAGACAAGATTGCGCGGCGAGGGATCCGTATCGCCGACCTGGTGGATATCGATTTTCAGGATCTCTATTGCGCGCTTGCCGAAGATAAGCAGCTCATCGCGAACGCGTTTCAGATCGCCGAGCGAGTGGATTTC